>JBELLU010000116.1:0-2501 GCA_042096455.1 Opitutia bacterium | reverse complement strand
CTGAAGGCATACGTCGCGTCGAATGCCCTGAGCCTGTCGAAGGGCTTTCATGGGTCTACATCTTGATTATGCGGAACGGCATGCTGTATGTAGGGCAGAGCAGTGATGTCGAAGCACGAGTTCAAAGACACGCAAGCGGAACTGGAGCGCGGCAAACAAAGCAACTGAAAGAGTTCACATTAGTATTCACTGAAGGTCCAATGGAACCGAATTTGGCAATCAAGCGCGCACGTCAGCATAAGAAGTGGTCACATGCCAAGAAGATCGCCCTTATTAAGGGAGATTTTGAAAGCCTGAAGCGTTTAAGTAAATCCCGAGAAAAACAAGCGACAATTACGACGCAGTCGAACAAATAACACGCGAAGCGTGAGAGGGATGAGGGCGAGTCCACAGCACGGGTTCGACGCAGTGAGCGAAGCGAACAAGATGGGACACCGCAGGTGGTCGCAAGGCGATGAGGCAAGGCCGCACCAATCCCTCCTTCTCCGCCATTCGACAAAGGAGCGCCAGCGACGGGTGATCGCGTAGTAATTACGACTGCGCCACCAACCCTACAAAATGCATAGCTCGGCGGGTTCTATTCAAATTTTAAAGATATTAATGGCTCCCGAGTTCGCGGATGCGGATATTCCGCCACTGGATTTCCACTCCCGCCTTCGGGTGCGAGTGAACCTGCAAACCAATAAAGCCCTCAGGATAAAGCTGGAAGCTCTCAGCATCTGTGAGATCAGCGATAAGCTTCCCATTGATGGAAGTCTGGATTCGCGGCCCGCGTGCCACAATACGGTAATGGTTCCATTCATTGTTTCGGAAAATACGGTGAGCCTTGACCGCGGGATCCTTTGACTTTGGTTCAGGCGAGCGCCAACTGCTATAGGCCTCGCCGTAAATATAACCCGCCTGCCCGGGACTGTGCTCGATTTCAACCTGCGGGCCGTTGACCCGTTGCTTTTCACCACCCATGACCGTTGCCTCTTTGCTTGCCTTCGATCGAATTTGCACTCCGGAATTAATCGCACCGCACTTCACTTCAAACTCCAATTCAAAGTTACCATAACTCCGCTCGGTGCAGAGGAAAGAATTTGGGGTGGCAAGAACCGAAGTGCCTAAGATGGCCCCGTCGCGCACTTCATAGATCGCTTTACCGTCGCGCTGCGTCCAACCCTCCAGGCTTTTCCCGTCAAAAAGTTCGACCCAGCCATCATCCGACTTGCCAAGATGCGTCAGCGCCAGCTTCCCGCTGGGGGTGGTATCAGCCGGCAGGTCGCCGCAGGCAAACTGAATTCCCGCGAGGTAATGCTTCAGAATAAGCGGATTCCAGTAGATCGCGTGATTGTGACCGATACTGCTATAAAAGACTCGTCCCTTACCCACTTTTTGCACCCAACTGACGGGATAGTCATTGTCCTCGCGGCGCAACTCCCCTTTCGGCTTTTCGCTCCGCGCGGGATCGAGATTCAGCAAGATCCGCAAACGTTCGCGCGAATACGGCTCGGTCTTGAACTGGTAAATTTCTTCGCGTATGCGAAAGTCTTCCATCGCACCAAAGACCGGCTTGTTAAGGGCGTGATCCGGGTCTTCGACCACAATGGTAACCTCCTGGTTTGCCATCCAAGGATGCCCATTAAAGTAACCACCCATCGCCTCACCGTATTCGGCATGCCCGTAACAGGCATCGCTGGCTGCGTGGATGCCTACGAGACCACCACCCGCCTCCAGGTAGTCGATCAGGTTGTCAGTGAGGCGATTGTGCCGTGCCTTCAGGGCAGCCCATTCTTCTGCACTGAATTGATCCCTCTGCTTTGAATGCGGCATAAAGAAATCACGGGTGGGGCTCAACAGAAGCACTGCATCAAAACGCCGTAACATTTCCGGTTCGAAGTTCGCAGGATCATCACTCACAATCGCCTCGTACGCACCGCTTGACACTCCCATCCGGGCCAGCGCCGCCTTGCCTGTGACGATGGAATCATGACGAAATCCCGCCGTCGCACTATATAAAAGGATGCGCCGCTTGGATTGAACCAATGCCATGGGAGCGCTCGGCAGGGCTTTTTCGATCAACGCAGACTCTTGCTCGGAAAGGGGCTTATCATCAAACCGCGGTTTCCAGTCGATACCGGAAGCAAGCTGTACAAGCATGAGTGTGCAGATTAGTTTGAATTTAAATTTGGATATCATGAACGAGTTCGGGTTAAAATGAATCTGTAATATGTTTAATTATATCGCCGGTGTCGGGATCCTTCAAGAGCGGCTTGAGTCGCTCAATGACGGCGGGACGACGCCGATTGATGAAGCGCCTCACCGGCTAATTTATCCGCTCAGTCCAAGCGTTTCAGCTCGCAAAACCATAGGAGCCACCATTAAACCGGCCCCCAAAGACCTCCACGTTTTAGAAATTTTCTTCGCGATTCTAATTTATTCATAATGCTCTCCGGTTGAGTTGGTTTTACTGCTTCTCTTTATCAAAGGCCGCGTCAAACGCGACGGCACTGGGCGCA
>JBELLU010000115.1:0-2502 GCA_042096455.1 Opitutia bacterium | reverse complement strand
ACAGGGCACCGACGGCGAGTGTTTTATAAAGTGACATCCTTCAAACTAGCTCAATGCGCCCGCCCCCGCAATGGAGCTTTTTGAATCGAAGAGTGCTACTATTGCGCCATCCGTTCCTCACGCTCGTATTTTTCATAGTCCTCGACTTCCAATTCCTCATCCGATTCATTTTCCACCGCAACAGGTCTTGCGATGGGGAACACACGGTAGCGGATTTTCTCCGGATCACGAACTTCATTGTAAACGAAAATCAAACGTCGTCCGTTCTGGGTAAAAGCCAAGCGGGTCATTTCAATAACTTCTGCTTTTCCATCCACTAATACCGCGAGTGCAAAGTCTATTAGGCTTTTTCGCCTTTCTACTTCTAATTCAAAGTTCTTTGCTTTAAAAGATTCAATAGTCGCCATATTTTCTGCAACCTTGGCTTTTACTGCCTGATTGGAGAAATTAAAGAGACGCATATTGTTCACTGGAAATGCCTCTAGGCTCATATCAAAGCTTGTACCAACCAAGCTCCCATTGGGCTTGCGAATCACAAGGATCAGCTTCTGTCCGGATTTACCCATGTCTACCTGCAGAACTGGAGCATACTGCATTTCTCCCGATTCGTCCCTTCCATTTTCGCGGTAAAATGGAAGCTTTGAAGCGCCCTTATGGCTGAAGAAACGACTCATCCCACCTTCGTGCGCACTGATATTGATAGCTTTTTGATCCGAAAAGAATATCAAGTTTAGGGGCCGTTCCTTGAAGGGTTGATTCGGCAGCGGATAGCTCAAGTAGATGACACTGAAGTTATATGCTTCAATCTTAGGTTGCCCTTCTTGAGCAGATGAACGCTGCCATCCACTCAGAAAGATGAGCATTCCAAGTAAATACGGGTAAGCAGTGTAGATAGAGCGCATAAAGCAAAGGTCGAACTCAAATTTGATCGGACATCACCCAACCCTGAGATATGATTTTGTAGCGTCTTCCAAAATGCTGATTTGTGACCGTTGTTGGGTTCCCGTAATCCGCATCCGTGTCACTCATATAATTTGGACTGCGTTGAACGACTATCTCATAATAGGCACGGCTTGATTCTATATTGCGCAAGGAATCCTGCGAGCTGCCGTAACTTCGAATAGTGAAGGTATCGCTTCGAGCCTGCAACACCGACCCAATCTTGTTCAGAATATCTGACTGCATTAAAAAGCCTGGCATGCCTTCAACCAGAGGACGTTCAACAATCCCGTTATCACGACTCGACTCATTATAAAGCGGATACATTGCTGCGCTGTTCCACAAACCATCCTTGCCCGCAACTGTGGCAACGCCATTGATTTCAGCGGCATCGATAGCGGCCTGCAGGGGTCCATTAAGGGCAAAACCCGGCGAACTGGTATCGGTGGAGCGATTGATAAAATTCGATAAACTCAGGAAAGGATATTTTTGTCCATCAGCATCGTTAGTTGCGCTTCGCAAACGCACTTGGTTGACAATCTCTTGGGCCAGAGCAGCAATCTGCGCGTCCGATAAATTACGGAATCCAGCGGCAAGTTCATCTTTGCTGGATAAATTTGGCTCCTCACCGGGGGTGTCAAGCAAGGGCGTAGTGAAACGTGAAAAATTATGCCGCAGGTCGTCCTCAGCCGGGTTCACTCCCATGGTCTCGATATCACGCATTGCTCCAAGCACCGCCTCCCACGCGGCCACGGAGGTGGAATTCACATTAAAAGCACCCTGAAGTAGTAGATCCGCTGCCGCACGATTTTCAAGCGTTAGATTTGTACTGGAATCATCACTCAAAGTCAGGCGGCTATTGGGTAATGGAAAAGTAACCGCTTCACCCAAATCTTTTATTCCAGAAAAGAAAAATTCATCCCAAAGGATATCATTCAGCTCATAGGAATAATCATAATGCCCCGCTTGCATTGAACCACCATTACGTGTGAACAGATCCAGTCGCTTGGTTTCGTTAAGTCGTAAGAGGGGATTTGCACCGGAATTACCAATTGCATAACTGGGAGTAGCATAGAGCTGCAAGGTGTGCGAGTGCCATTTGGATCCATTGTCCGCCATACGATTACCGATCGCAGGTATGTCTTCATCCGAGCTCATGACATCGTAATTCATTAAATTTGCATGCGAAAGTTGCCCCAAGCTCACGGGCAATTCATCTGGAACTTCGTATAATATGAATTTTCTGCTACCCTCAGTCGCTGTGTTAGAAAGCCCGACAAAGCCATAATCCCATTCGGTCCCTGCCTTGATATTTTTATCGTAATAATCTTCTCTGGTAGAATCAATCCATCGCACTACTTCTCCTCGAGTGTAAAGTGGTATCTCCATCAGCTCTTGATTATTTTGGGTCACATTCTGTTCATGGTGAATCACCGGCGCAGTGGGATTCATGTTTCGGAAAATGTGTGATTCAATCTCACGATTTTCAAAGTACGGAACCTCCGGAAATTTCATAACTGCGAAGCTTCCAAATGGATTCCTGCGCGATAAAAGGTAATGCTG
>JBELLU010000114.1:0-2561 GCA_042096455.1 Opitutia bacterium | reverse complement strand
CGGCGCCGATCCAACAACCAACAACTCGCCACGCACGCCTCTTTTGTTTCATTCGTGGTTTGTTTTTTGCGTTTAATGGGTCAGGCTGGGGGGATGTTGATTGTGCGCCAATGCTGGATCTTGTTGCTGCTGACCTTGGGGGGCAGTGTGTTGTCGGTTTTAGTGGGCTGGTCACCGGTGCCTTGGGCGGCGGGTGAATGGGTGGACAAGGAGGAGATTTCAGTGTCGGCGGCGCGGGGGCAGGCGGTGCTGTGGGTGGATGCGCGGACTGCGGCTGAGTATGCGGAGGGGCATGAACCGGGTGCGATTCATTTGAATGAAACGAATTGGGGAACGGGGGTGATGGAATTGATGATGTTTTGGCTGGAGGAACCGAGGGTGATGGTGGTGTATTGTGCGGAGGCGGGTTGCGGGTCGAGTAAGCGATTGGCAATGCGTTTGCGGGAAGCGGTGACGGGAGCGGAGGTTTATTGGTTGAAGGGTGGCTGGGAGGCCTTGCAGGAATGAACCCGAGGTTTTGGATTGGCTTGCTTTTGCGGGTGGTGCTGGGGGTCGCGTTTGTGTGGGCGGCGGCATCGAAGTTGCGCGATCCGCTGGCGTTTGCAACGGCGGTGGAATCCTATCAAGTGGTGGGAGCGGACTGGGCGCGCTGGGTGGCGTTGGGTTTGCCCTGGCTGGAATTGTGGGCGGGGCTGGGTCTGTTGTTTCCGGGTGTGCGGCGGGGGAGTGCCTGGGTGATCGGTCTGCTTTTGCTGTGCTTTATGGTTCTGCACCTAAGCGCGTGGTTACGGGGTTTGGAGGTTGACTGTGGATGTTTTGGATCGACGGGTTTGATGGCGCCTTATGCGGTTTTGTTGGTACGGAACGGTCTGTTGCTCTTGGGGGCGGTGATTTTGATCTGTTGGGATGGTGAGCGGGGGATTGAAGGCGAGGTGGAGCGTTGAAGCGGTATGGATGGATGCTTTTGATGGTGCTGGTTCTGGCGGGTCTGGCATCGGCTGCGCCGAAAGTGGAATTGGAATGGGAACGGACTGAAGCGGAAGTGGGAATGGGGCCGGGGGATGCGGAGGTGCAGGTGGACTACCGCGTCAGAAACACGGGCGCTGCGGAGTTGCGGTTTAATCGGGTGGAGAGCAGTTGTGGTTGCACGGCTGCTTTGCCGGCGAAGCGGGTGCTGGCTGCGGGGGAATCGACGGTTGTGACGGCGGTTTTTGAGAAGGGTAAACGGCAGGGGCGGAATGAGAGTGTGCTGCGGGTTTTTCTCGAGGGGATGCCAGAACCGGTGGCGTATTTGAAGTTAGCGGTGAATATTGTGGAGGCGATGCAGTTGCAGCCGGAAATCCTTTATTGGAAGCGCGGGGTGGTGGGGCCGCGGGAGGTGCGGGTGCAGTTGCATCCCGATCATGCGGTGAAGCTGGGTGCGCTGGGCTTCAATGGGGATGTTTTGCGGGTAAAGGCGGAGCCCGATTCACAAAAGTCGGGGCTGCATGCGTTGATGGTGGAACCGGTCGCATACGGTGCGGGCCTGCGGGAAAAAGTGGTGGTTAGGGCGTTGAATTCCTCGGGCACGGTGGTCGGGGAAAAGACTTTGTTTGTCTTCGTGCAACCTTAAAGGCTTCGTTCGGATGCGCCTCCGGGGCGGCGCTCGGTTTGGGTCCCGCGCATGGGGTATTTGGAACATCCATGCTTGATCTCGGATTTTTCCAAGCTATGATTAAGAGGTGTTCAAGTTGTTTTTATCGGCAACGAGCAGCATTTAAGTCAACATCCACAAAGTCATGAGTCTTTCACGTCGCAACTTCCTCAAATTTTCACTTGGATCGGCCGCGGTCTTGAAGAGCAGCACCGCTTGGGCGCAGGCCGCTGCTAAGGTGGTGATTCCGAAGCGGAAATTTGGCCGCCACGCGGACATGCTGACGGTGGTGGGATTTGGGGGGCACACCTTGTATATGGCGGGCTCGCAAAAAGAGGCCAATGCGATCGCGCACCGAGCGCTGGATCTGGGGGTGAATTTCTTTGAGAATGCCTGGGATTACCACGGCGGGAAAGCTGAGGAATACATGGGTGAAGCGTTGAAAGGGAAGCGTGACTCGGTCTTCCTGATGACGAAGTTTTGTAATTACCACAGCAATCAATACACGCCGGATGTGGCGGGTGCGATGCGGATGCTGGAGGATTCCCTGCGCCGCCTGAAGACGGATCATTTGGATTTGTGGATGCTGCACAATGTGAGCAAGGATGATGCCCACGATACCTATCGCAAAGAGGGCGCGATCGAAGCCATGGAGTTGGCGAAGCAGCAGGGCAAGATTCGCTATACCGGATTTACGGGTCACACCGATCCCCGAATACATCGCGAAATTATTGAGGGGGGGTATCAATGGGACGCGACGCTGATGCCGGTCTCGGTGGTGGGTGCTTTGAAATCCCGCGCCTTTGAAAGCGAAATCATGCCCTTGTGTGAAAAGCATGAAATCGCAGTCTTGGGCATGAAGGGATTTGGCGGGAGCCGTCGCACCCATCTGCACGAAACGACCAATGCCCAGGAAGTCTTGCAGTAT
>JBELLU010000113.1:0-2585 GCA_042096455.1 Opitutia bacterium | reverse complement strand
AACAACGTGGAGACACTCTGCGATGTGAAGCACGTTGTCTCCATGGGGGGCGCAGAGTTTGCTAAAATCGGGACACCCGGCAACACGGGGACCCGCACCTGGTGTGTTTCCGGTCATGTCATGAAGCCGGGCTTTTACGAGTTTGCCTGCGCCGATCTTACGCTCGGCGAATTGATTTATGATGTCTGCGGCGGTCTTCGACCGGGACGCAGCCTCAAGGCGGTCATTCCGGGCGGCTCTTCGGCAAAGGTGCTACGGGCCGATGAACGGTTTACCGGTAAGCTGAAAAACGGGACTGCATTTGACTGGGGCATCGGAGATATTCCGATGGATTTCGATAGTTTGATGGCCTGTGGTTCGATGTCCGGATCTGGGGGTGTCATCGTGATGGACGATTCGACTGATATCGTGGAGGCCCTAGCAAATATTAATTATTTCTATGCGCACGAAAGCTGTGGTCAGTGTACGCCTTGCCGCGAAGGAGTCCCTTGGATGCGCAAGATCACCGCTCGGATGGTGGCGGGAGAAGCCCGCGAGGAAGATGCTGACCTGCTCAATTCAATCGCTGACCAGATTGCCGGGCGCACGATTTGTGCTTTCGGTGAAGCCGCCTCTTGGCCGGTGCAAAGTTTCATCGCTAAATTCAAGGACGAATTTGTGGAAAAGGCGCGTGAACAAGCGGCTCGCCGTAAAGAAGGCAAGGATGCTGCTAAGGAAACGGTTTTAATTTAAGCTATGAGCGAAAACGCTACACCTGATCCAATCACCATCAATATTGACGGCCGTGACGTGGAAGTACCCAAGGGTATAAACGTCATCGAGGCGGTGAAGCTGGCCGGCAAGGGCAAGGAAGTGCCGCACTATTGCTACCATCCGAAACTTTCGGTTGCGGGTAACTGCCGGATGTGCCTGGTAGAGATGGGCATGCCAATGCGCGATCGCGCTACGGGAGATCCGGTGCTGGATGAAAGCGGCCAGCAGAAGATTGGCTGGATGCCGAAGCCGACGATTGGCTGCGCCACAAATGCGTCTCCCGGTATGCACATTAAGACGGCTTCTCCCATGGTCGTAGAGGCGCGCAATGGGGTGACTGAATTTTTGTTGATCAACCACCCGCTGGATTGCCCGATTTGTGATCAGGCCGGGGAGTGTCGCCTACAGGAGTTCTCTGCCGAGCACGGCCGCGGCTACAGCCGGTTTATCGAGGAAAAGAACGTTAAACCGAAGCGTACTGTGCTGGGACCACGAGTGACTCTGGATGACGAGCGCTGTATTCTCTGTTCCCGTTGCGTGCGGTTCTCAAATGAAGTCGCCGGGGAGGATGTATTGGGCTTTGTCGATCGCGGTACTTACTCAACACTGACTTGCTATCCGGGGAAGGATCTTTCGCACAACTACTCGCTCAACACGGTGGACATCTGCCCGGTGGGCGCACTGACGAGTACGGATTTCCGTTTCAAAATGCGCGTCTGGTTCCTCAAGCGCACGAACAGCATTTGTACGGAGAGTAGCGTGGGGGCAAACACCACCGTCTGGAGTCGTGAAGGCAAAATTTACCGAGTCACGCCGCGTCGTAATGATGCGGTCAACGATACTTGGATGACGGATTCTGGCCGCAGTCTTTTCAAATCGATCGAGGGTGATGACCGCTTGACGCACTACACCGTCGATGGCGTACAGAAGACTCCGGACGAAGCGGCAGCGGCTGCCGCTGCTTTGCTTCAAGGGGAGGCGGTTGCGCTGGTTACCTCGCCGGATAGCTCTGTGGAGGAGCAGTTTTACCATCGCCGGATCGCCGCGCAGACCGGAGCCCAGGTATATATGGTCAGCCGTGTCGGTGAGGGAGACGGTATCCTGCTCTCGGAAGACCGCAGCCCAAATTTGCGGGGTGCTTTGTTAAACGGTTTGACGGATGAAATTCCCGGGCAGGAATTGAACTCACTAGCGGCAGCAATTGAGTCTGGAGCGGTCAAACGTCTGCTTGTGGCAGGTGAGGATCTTACTCAACTCGGCGTCGCCTCTGATCTGTTGAAAAAGGTGGAGATCGTGTACTTCGGGATGCAGGCCAATGCAGTCAGCCAAGTTGCACAAGTCGTCTGCCCATCACTATCTGTCTTTGAAAAAGAAGGCAGCTTCGTCAATCTTACCTTCCGCCTGCAAAAGTTTGCCGCGGCAGTGCCGGGGCCACGGGGCATTCTGACAGATGTTGCGATACTCGATCGTATCGCATCAGCGCTGGCCGAAGAAAAAGCACAGGCACCGTTGATGGATGCGCTATGGGTGCAAATCAGTACCGAGGTGAAAGCATTTGCCGGTATCACCTGGCGGGGCATCGGCAGTCAGGGAGTGGCTCTGGATGCAGAGTCCTTGAGCGAACTGAATTTTATTGAAACAAAAAATTTGAAGTATGATCCGGCAACATTTGGTCAAGCGCAAGTGGCGCCTGCCGGGGTCATTTAGGAATTGAAACTGATGGAACTGTTTACCGATGTGATGCCACTGGTGCTACCTGTGGCGCTCTCTCTGGGGATGATCTCCGTCTTCATGTCGCTCTGCGGGCTTTGTGTCTTGGCCGAACGCAAGGT
>JBELLU010000112.1:0-2639 GCA_042096455.1 Opitutia bacterium | reverse complement strand
CCACCGAGGAGGAAATGCGCGCGATGGTCTTTGGCTGGAATGTCGTCAAGCACGTCAAATCCAACGCCATTGTTTACGCCGGTTGCGAACGCACCCTCGGGGTCGGCGCCGGTCAGATGTCACGGGTCGACAGTTCCAAGATCGCGGTTTGGAAAGCGGGTGAAGCGGGACTTTCGCTCGATGGCTCGGTGGTTTGTTCCGACGCATTCTTCCCCTTTGCGGACGGACTCGAAGCCGCTGCCGGGGCGGGTGCGACCGCTGCGATTCAACCGGGTGGTTCGGTGCGTGACGACGAAGTCATTGCCGCCGCGGACGCCCGCGACATGGCTATGATCTTTACCGGCAAGCGCCACTTCAAACATTAGTGCGGCTTGCCAAGCTCCGCTCCGGCGCTACACTGCGGGTATGTTGAAATTGATTACCCATTTCCATTTTGCCGCACTTGCGCTTGTCTTGCTCTTCGCGGCATGCACCACCGTGCCCGTCACAGGTCGCAAGGCGATGCACATCTATCCCGAGGGCGAAATCGCTCGCATGGCAGTGAGCCAATTTGAGGATTTGAAAAAAGAGACCCCGCTCTCCACCGACCCTGAGCTCAACGCCCGCGTGCAACGCGTGGGTCAACGCATCGCCCGCGTCGCGGCCTATGATCTCCCCAACGCTGAGTGGGAATTCGTGGTCTTTGATGACCCCGAACAGATCAACGCCTTTGCGATGCCCGGCGGGAAGGTCGCGGTTTACACCGGCCTTTTTAAAGTCGCCCAGACCGACGCCGATCTCGCGGTCGTAATCGGCCATGAAATCGCCCACGTGGTGGCACGCCACGCCTCCGAGCGCGTCAGTCAACAAATCCTCGCGGCGGGCGGAACCCTCGCGCTTGCGGTTGGCACGAGGGATATGGATGCCGGTCAACGCCGCTTGATCCTCGCGGGGGTGGGCTTGGGAACCACGGTAGGGGTCATGCTGCCCTACAGCCGTTTGCACGAGAGCGAGGCCGACGCCATCGGCATCCTCTACTCCGCCGAGGCGGGTTACGATCCCCGCGCTGCGATTGGTTTTTGGGAACGCATGGCGGCGGAAAAATCCGACAGCCCTCCGGAGCTTCTTTCAACGCACCCCTCCGACGCGACGCGCATTCGCAAATTGCATGCGCTCATGCCGGAAGCGGTCGCGATTTATGAAGCGGGTCTTTAGCGCCGCTGCGGCTTGCATCTTCTCAAAATCGCGGCATCGTCTGCAGGTATGATAGATCCGCTCAAAACCCTCAGCGAATACGCACGCTTCCCCTCGGTCTCCACCGATCCCGCCTACGCGGAAGGTATGGCACAGGCGCGTGACTACGCCACCGGACTCCTGAAGCAGCTGGGTTTTGAGGTCGAAGTTGTCGAGACCAAGCTCCATCCCATTCTTCTCGCGGAACGCCACGGCAACCCCGATTGGCCCCACGTGGTCATTTACGGTCACTACGATGTCCAGCCCGCCGATCCCTTCGAGTTGTGGACCTCGCCCGCCTTTGAACCAACGGTGCGTAAAGGGCGGCTCTACGGTCGCGGAACCGCCGATAACAAAGGACCGACGGTCGTCCACATGAGCGCCCTCGCGCGGGTGCTGGAAGCGCATCCGGATTTACCGCTCAACCTCACCTACGTGATCGAGGGGGAAGAGGAAATCGGAAGCCCTAGTATGCCGGAATTTTTTGACCGCTACGCCGAACGGCTCGCGAAGGCGGACTGCCTCCTTGTTTCCGATACCGGCAGTCCCAACACCGAACAACTCGTCATTACGACCGGTTTGCGGGGCCTCGTGGACCTCGAGGTCAAATTGCGCGGGCCTGCCAGCGATCTGCATTCCGGGATTCATGGGGGCGCGGTCTATAACCCCCTGCAGGCGCTCGCCGAAATCTGCGCCTCCCTGCATAATCCCGACGGCAGCGTCAATGTCCCGGGCTTCTATGACGACGTCCTGCCCTTGTATGATTGGGAACGCGCCGAGTTGAAACGTTATCCCGAAACCGAGGAGAGCTATGCCAAACTCCTCGACGTGCCGGGCTTTTACCCCGCCAACGGACTCTCGCCGCTCGAGGCGGTTCGCTTCGGTCCCACTCTCGAATTCAACGGCCTCGGTGGCGGTTACCAGGGGGAGGGCAGCAAGACCGTCATCCCCAGTGAAGCCTTTGCCAAGATAACCTGCCGCCTCGTGGCGGCGCAGAATCCCCATCAAATCCAGGACGCCGTCATCGCAGCGATTGAATCGCGTTGCCCCAAGGGGGTGCATTGCCGGATTCGTCGCGGCGGAGTCGCCTCCGCCTACCTTGTGGTGCCGCCGGGCCGTGAGAACACCCCCGCCGATCAGGGGCCGGTGCTCGCGGGCGCCTTTGATGCCGCGCAAGCCGCGATCGCCCACAACTTCGGGAAGGCGCCGCTCTACCTGCGCGAGGGGGGCAGCATCCCCGTCATTGCCGACTTCAAGGCGCGTGCCGGACTCGATGCCGTCATGATCGGGCTCTTCACTCCGCTCGACAATCTCCACGCCCCCGACGAAAGCTTTGACATCGGCTTAATGGAACGCGCTGTCACTGCCTTTGAGGATATTTTTAAATCCCTCGCGGGCGTCTAGGGCTTGCGGGTCGGGCATTGCTC
>JBELLU010000111.1:0-2640 GCA_042096455.1 Opitutia bacterium | reverse complement strand
AGCCGTTGGCTCAAGGTGCGGATAGAGTCGCCCACCGGCATGCCCGAGCTGTGGAGTTCGAGAAGGCGCTTGAGCAGACCCAGCCCCGCAGTTTCGCGACGGGGCGAGCCGCCTCGCGGCGGCTGGCTGGTTGCCTCCTTCCGAGGAGCCGCTTGATGACTCCCCCCGAGTGTTTGCAGGCCTTTCATCCATTTTGCCGCGCGGCCGGTCCGTGCACTTTCGGCTTCATTTACGGCCAGAGCCTGCGTTCCGTTTTGTTGGATGCGCTGGAGGGCTTGCCGGCGATCAGCTGCTTCGATCGTACCGGTCGTTATCTGGCCACTCGTTTTGCGTGCTTTGTAGGTATACTGCGGCATGGGAGTGGGTTTTATTAGATCAGCGGTGCGCCCATAGCGTAGGTGCGAACATCGACAACTATATGAGGCAGGGATGCGGCGCTGGACAAGAATAAAGGCGCTTACGGGCTTTCTCCGGCAGCTTTGTAATTCACATTGCTTTTTTTATCTTCCGGGTGATACGGTTAATCCATGCCCTTCAATTCAAATCTGTGTGCAGCGACTGCGCTGATCTTTGCCGGTTTGGTATGTCAGGCTGGGGAGGTTCTCAAACTGCCTGAGGGGCAGATGCTGTCGGAGTCAATTCGCACGCAGGCGATGCCGGACACAGGCGAGAGCCGGATAGGCAAGATTCTCAAGCGTTTTTATGAAAAAGGTCTGGGCGGGTCGGAAAACTGGGCAAGCATCATTAGTATGCGCTCAAGCGGTACAATCACTCTGGAAACGGGGGAGACGATTGCAATGGAGGCCTACCAAAGGAAGCCTGACCGGACTAAAATTATCCTGCGCGGAAAAGGGTTCGGCTCAGTGACCCTGAGTTACGATGGTAAACTAGCATGGAAACAGCCGCCGGGTACGGCCCCATCTACGCCGATGGATGCAGAGGAATCGCGCCGCTTCATTCACAGCAGCCAGTTTGGCAATTATCTCCTATATCCCTTCGCCGAGGGCAAGAAGATCGAGTATATCGAAACCATCCCGATTGATCAGACGGTCTGCCATAAGGTACGCGTCCATCTCGACACCGGCTATCAAGTGGATTACTACATCGACGTCAGTAATTACCACGAACTCAGAGTCGATAACCTCGACCTGCAGAGTGGTCTGCTCAATTCGGTGCGCTACTATGATTATGCCGTTGTCTCCGGCATGCCGATGGCCATGCGCGTTGAAAACCTGGAGTTGGGTAAATTGCTTTCCGTCCTTGAATTATCTGATTTTAAAGTAAACATCGGCATAATGCCGTGGATGTTTGAAATGCCGCCCGCCCTGTAAAATAGCTGGCAGCCGGCACAGATAACTTCCATAAATTCCCCTATCACTTCTACTCGCAAGAATATCCATCCCTGATTTCCCTTTTTTCGTACCCGGATCTATTTACAGCACCCATAATGCACCCGTTTTTCACGGATCACTGTATGTAACGCGATATATCATGCCCAGCCTGTTCACATCCTTTCGTCTGCCTGTTGTCTTTCTGTTCCTCGCATGCGCCCTCACGGCGGCGCCGCTCTTCCGCGATGCCGTCAAGGACCTGGATCCGATGGCCGTTGAGGGCCTGGATCCCAAGGTGGCATCCATTCTCAAGAAATATTACGCATCCAGTTTCGGCGGCCCCGCCAACTGGGCTTTGATTGAAGACTTCCGTTTTGAAGGGGTTTTGGAGATGCCGGAGGGCACCTTCCCCTTCTTCGGCTACCTGAGAAAGCCGGATTACAGCAAGACCATCCTCTATATCGGAGGTGCCAGTCAGCTGGTCATGGCCTATGATGGCAGCGATGCCTGGCAAATAGTCCCGCCCGCCCGTGGGCCCGTCGACATGCCCGCTGCGACTGCCGCCGATTTCGTGCGGGATGCCTCAGTCGGTGGCCGCCTCCTCTACCCGACGCTTCCGGGTAAAACCATTGAGTGGCTTGGGGATCGCACGGTCGGGGACTACCGCTGTGCGGATTTGCGCATCACCCTCCCGTCCGGTCAGCAAATTACCTACGCGATCGACCGCGATACCGGCCTGGAGCGCCAGAAGATCAGTACCAATACGATGAACGGCCAGTTGGAGACCCTGACCCACCAGCGATGGGAGGTCTACGCCGGAGTCGTCATTCTCGCCGAAAGCATTATGACCGTTGAAGGCAAAGCGAATTACACTTCGCGGATCGAGAGGGTCGAAGTTAATCCCGGCTTGGTGCCGGCCATGTTTGAGCGCCCGCCCGATATCGCCTACGGTCCTACATCGGGAATGATTGACATTGAGGGGCCCTTTAAAATGCCGGGCCTGCGCCTGCCGGCCAATCCGGAGCAGGAAAATCCCTTTGCCCTGCCGGATTCACTGGAGGTCCCGGACGCAAAATAATTCTGAAAATTGAAAATTTAGGCATACGATATGCTTAGCAATCTGTAGTTGACCCAATAAAATACGCAAAAGCAGAAAATTTTAAGAAATTGATGAAAAACTATGCAACAAACTGGCAAAATGAGCCGATTGCTTTGATCAAACCCGCTTGTTTACAGGGCCCATTCAACGATCAAAATTTCCCGTCAAGAAACTGATTTTTGTTTGACAAGAATCCCACCCTCGTGAAAT
>JBELLU010000110.1:0-2696 GCA_042096455.1 Opitutia bacterium | reverse complement strand
GGCACGGTGCTCCTGTCGCCTTTCTCAATCAATGGGGAGACGATTGCTGCGCCTCCAAAATAGCTTAGGCCGGAGTCGCACAGTAGCGTCACTTCCTAGGGCAGGAAAATGCTCTAGCGTTGGCCGAAACCTTTGACTAAGCGTCTCCGGAGTAGATCATCACGATAAGCGGTATATAGCCATTTTCTATCCGGGCTGATGCGCACGTAGTTGCAGCGCGGGCGGCCCTCCGGCGAGGGGATGACGATGTGTTGGTCGGCGGCATCCGCGCCTGCATGTAATGGAGGGACGATTTGCGCACCGAGCGAAGTGCCGCTTAATAGGCGTCCATCAGGCAGGGGGAGCATGCCGTCAAGCGTGCCGACTTGATCGGTAGGCGTCGCGACTTCGTAAGCGGGATAACTGGCGCCGCTTAGCTTCGAATCTTTGCCGATCGGAAAGCCATGGATGGTGTTGGAAAAGAATTCGGCGACCAGTAGTGTTTTCTGATCTTTAGAAAGTGTAATACCATTGGGCAACCAAGGGAGCGTGGCTGCCTTAGACAGTTCGTGACTACCGGCTTCCAAGCGCCAAACGAGTTTGGAATGCGGGTCGGTGTAGAAGATCGTGCCATCTTTGAGGATCGCGATGTCGTTGGAGAGCGTGCCGGTTTCGATCGTGGTTCGCTCGCCGGTCTTTGGATCCCAACGATGGATGCCTTTGGCTCCGCTGGCGCATCCGTAGAGGCGTCCGTCAGGCGCCAGAGCAATGCCGTTGGTTTCGCCGGTGTCGCCATCAAAGAGTGTTCGCTCGCCGGTTGCTGCATCCACCCTGAAGAGTTGATTGCGGGGAACGTCGGTAAAGAAAAAGTTACCTTCGCGGTCCCAAGCCATGCCTTCAGCGAATTGGTGCCCCGTTGAAACGACCTCCCACTCTGAGTCTTCGGCGAAGACCCGATCTTTAGCGGATGCAGAGAAGAAAGCTAGTAGGCAGAGGGATAGTATAAGTCTTCGAAGCATCGAGTATTTGTGGGTTGTATGAGGTTCAAGTGTAACTGGATTGCACTGACTTGGCTAGGCTTCAAGGGCTGCGAATAGAAATGCGCAAAATTGCCTTGATTGCATCATGACAGATTTACATATTAGTGCTGGGCTTACAAGGATAGACTTTGAGCTCTGTTGTTTGGAATCGATGTCCGACGTATCAGTGCCCGATCCCCCGTATCGAGCGGTCTTGTTCACCAGCAATGGCAGGCAAGTTCGGTGGCATTTCTGTGTATGATGTCGCGTTCCCTCCCGTAGAAATTTTGACGATGAAGTATCTGAAACGAATGAATGTGATGATTGGAAAGCTGTTCCGACTGCTTGTGCTGTCGGCGCTGGCGGTTAACGGACTTTTGGGGCAGTCCATATTCAAGGATTTCGAAAATCCGCCGAGCGAGTGTTTGCCCGGCGTGTTTTGGTATTGGCTGAATGGGCGCGTCAGCTCGGAAGGCATCGACGCTGACCTGGAGGCGATGAAAGCCGCAGGGATTCGAGAGGTTAGGATCTTTAATGTTGCCCATCTTTTCACCAAACCCAAGCACCGCGCACCGTTTGCAGTAGCTGCGCCGTTTAGTTGCTGATTTCGACGACCTCTCAGTCATTCCTAGTTGTAATGTGATGGAGGGAGGGTTTAATGTTTCACCCAGATATTGGAGGGCATATATGCTTATTGAAGGCCGTTTTTCCCTGAAGTGCCCTCAAAACTACTAATTTCACTAAAGTTTTTTTGTTTTTTGGTTGACTTCGATCAATTTGGTGTAATTTTATTACAAACTACAATTTCTTGTCTTTGGCATTTTACCTCCAATTAGTATAAACCCCCACATTAATAGTTATGATAAAACGTTATCTCACATTTACTTTCATATTGGCTTCTAGCCTGTGCCTTTGCTCTCAGATGTTGCACGCGCAGACATCTGTGTGGAATGACGATTTCAGCGGCTCCTCACCCTCACTGAAGCCAACTGGCCATTTGTCGATTGATAAGTCGGGCGCTGGTTCAGTCTCGCAAGGGAGTAATCAGTTGACCATGAATACTGGCACAAATCTTAGTTCCGCGCGGGCGGGTGTCTACACGACGACGGATCAAACCGGCACGCTGAGCACCTTCAACGGAGCTGATCTCTATAATTTCTACGACCATACGATGATCGCCTCCTTTGATATCGCTGCGGTCACTCCTTCGGCTACTGCATCTGGTAGACCTCAATTTTACTTCTCGATTGGTAAGGATGCGAACAATCAGCATAACGCGTTGCAAATGGATCTTGGTGTCAGCTTTGGCATCGAGCTTAGTGGCTCAACATGGCGACTCTATTATACGGAAAAGGGGACGGGTGCCGCTGCTGGGGTGGTCGGTAATTTGAGTGCATTGCCGACCGGGATTACTTATACATTGAATGGCACACTGGCGACCATTGACATTACCGATGCAACATTTACCGCAATTGGTAATCAGGGAACTAGTGTAGATGCAAATACAGTGACTGTTACGATGGCGGATTATTCGGCTGACTTCAACGACGATTACACGCTTGCCTTTGGAGCTCTGAACCGGACGGTGCTCGACAGTGGTGCGGAGACCGAGGTGGTCTTGAACTCCTTCTCGGTGTCTGTTATCCCGGAACCATCCAGCTATGCGCTGCTCGGCGGTTGCTTTGCGCTGGCTTGGGT
>JBELLU010000109.1:0-2737 GCA_042096455.1 Opitutia bacterium | reverse complement strand
ACCGAAACTCGATACCAACTGTCAGCAGTAATCTGCAGCGTCGCCCCATCGGCTTGCTTAACATCAAACTCCTTTTGAAAGATGACCGTTTGATTATATTCAGACGCGCTGTTCTGCGCGCACCAGATCCATTTCGATGGCTTCATACTTCGATTTCTTAAATTTATCTCTACAAAGAAAAAGGGCTGGAGCAACGGGAAAGCCCCGTCGCGCCAGCCCCTTTGATAAGGTAGCTATTAAGCTTCCAGTGTCACTTCAACGACATGCGAACCGCCGTCGACTGGCAAGGGCTTGGCGACATCGTGTGCCGCGCCGTCGATCGTGATCGACACAACCGCTGCACCTGCCTTTTTACCCGCATTGCTGATGCGAATATCGTAGCTGGTGCCACGGTAGTTACGCTGCACCGAAGCAGTTTCCCAAGCCGATGGCATACACGGCTTAATGATCAGGCCGTCGAGTGTGCGGCGTGCACCGATCATGTATTCGGTGACACACTGATACATCCAAGGCACGGAACCGGTAGTCCATGAGTGCTCGCCCATACCAACGCGGTTTTCACTGTCGGGACCGTAGTAGCCGTTAAAGAAGACGTTTGGCTGATTCAGAACCGGACGCTCTGGATTGCCCGGCTGAACCGAATTCCACAGCTCGTAAGCTTCGTCGGCCATGCCGCGCTCAAGCAGAGCCAGCAACATGAAAGCATTACCGTGTGTATACACACTCGCGTTTTCTGCGGCTCCCGGACGGATCGAGCTCAAACGGCCAACATTGTGCACATATTTCGTGTAGGCCGGCGAGTTGAGCATCAATCCCCAACCGGAATTGAGGCGCTCTCCCACGCTCTTCCAAGACTGTTCCCAACGATCTTCCGGCACGATCTTACCAAGCTGTGCCCAGCTCTGCATGTTGAGGAAGATCTTGCCTTCGTCATTCTGCTCCGAGCCAATCGGGTTGCCGTCATCGTCCAAGGCACAAATATACCACTCGCCGTCCCAGGCGTGCGTGTTGATCGCTTCGGCCATCTCTTTCTGCCAGAGACGGTATTCAGCAGCATCGTCGGCCTTACCGACCTTCTCAGCGATATCCGCCAGAATCAGGCAGCTTCGGCAGAAGGCCATAGAGAGCCAGACGCTTTCGCCGCGCCCTTCACGGCAAACGCCAGTGAGCGAGTCGTTCCAGTCGCCGTAGAACACGAGGTTCAAATTGTGCGCACCGCGGTCTTCACGTAGACGCAGCAAGGAACGACGCAGGTGTTCGTAAACCGTCGCTTCACCGTTATCGAAAAACGGAACCACTGTTTTCAAAGTATCGAAATCGCCGGTTTCAGCGAGGTATTCGTGGAAGGCACCGATCATCCACTGCGAGCTGTCCGCATAGCGCAGGTCGTCGATTGGGTGCCAACCGCGCAGGCCGAACCCGGATTCATATTGATGCGCGCAGGCCTTGAGTAGCTGCTCAAGCGCCGCTTGCGACTGCTGGATCACCGCCCCCTGACACTGCTGGATAATGTCGCGATAGCCCTTGAAGCCCCAACGCGTCCAAACCACACCGTAGTCAATCTGCTTCGGGCTCCAAACGTTGACCATATTGTTCAAAACTTCGTCCGGCGTCTTTACCTGCAAGTTCTGCGAGAGAGCTGTTTCCATCTCAATCAATGCGTCGAAATGAACATCCGCTTCGAGCGAGCCAGTCAGGTATTTTGCAGTCAGCGACTCAATCATCGGTGCCGCATCGCAGGCACCAATCATGAAGCGAACTTCATCCTGCGCACCCGCTTCGAGAGCCATATCAACTTGCATCGTGCCGACCGGGCTAAACATCGCGCACTTGGAATTGGAGCACTTGCCCTGCTCAACTGCGAGCGGATTTTGTGTGGTGCGGCGCGGGCCGATGACAGAACCAAGACTCGCGTCCCAGCCGCTCGGCTCACGGTCAATCGCCAAAAAGCCGTTGTGCCATGGAAGGTCGACGCCTTCCAAATAGCGTGGCGCATCCATGCAAATGAAGAGCGCTCGCTGTTCCGGCAGGTATTCTGCGATGCGGTGCAACTCACCACAGTAAAGGTCTTCGCCATCGCAGTTCATCGGCACATAGGTGAACAACTGCATGTTACGTGGGCTGTCGCTCGTGTTGCGCAGACGTACGTCCCAAACTTCTACCGGATCCTCACCCGCCGGCACATAAATGCGCCAAACCGCTTCAATGCCGTCCGTCACATTTTCAACCACCTGATAGTTCAGGCCGGCGCGGCATTCATAACGCTCGTAATCCTTGTAGACCGGCGCGAAACCGATCGAGAAATACTCACCGCTGTCCGCGTCACGCACATAAATAATGCGGTCATTCTGAACAATCTTACAGTTACGACCGGCCGGAGACATGTGCTTGGCCATCCCGCAGTTGCTCTGGTCGAGCATCGTCAAATAGTTCGGGTTATAGATCATGTTGTGCATCGTCCGATCCGGCTCCGGAGTCGCGATGCTAAGCTCTTTGCCGTTCGCCTTGTATTCGAACGGGATCTTCTCTGAAGACCCACCATACTCTGCAGGAATAATTTCTGTTAAGGTTCCACTGTCAGCCATAATTTATTCCTTTAGTTGAATTATCTTGTTTACCAGCAAACGGGCGACTCCCATGTCCGTATTACGAAGGGTCTCAGGACCAGTCACATCGGGATAGGGTTGCCAGCGCTGCAAAATCCATGTGTCGGGATTGCCGCCAGCCGCGACATACC
>JBELLU010000108.1:0-2806 GCA_042096455.1 Opitutia bacterium | reverse complement strand
CTAGACGAATTAGAAAACGAAGGCATTTACGTAATGCGGGAAGTAGCGGCGCAGTTCGAACGCCCGGTGCTCCTATTTTCAGGCGGAAAAGACTCCATCGTTATGTTTCATTTGGCCTTAAAAGCCTTCCATCCTGGACGGATTCCCTTCCCCTTAATGCACGTAGATACCGGCCATAACTTCCCCGAAACCATTGCCTTCAGGGACCAACTCGTATCCAAATACAAGGCCGAACTCATCATAGGTTCGGTGCAGGAAAGCATTGACAGCGGACGCGTAAAAGAAGAAACCGGCCCCGATGCCAGCCGAAATGCCCTACAAACGGTCACTTTGCTAGACACACTAAAGAAACATCAGGTTGATGCTGCCCTGGGCGGCGGACGACGTGACGAGGAAAAAGCACGAGCCAAAGAACGCTTTTTCTCCCACCGGGACAGCTTTGGTCAGTGGGACCCCAAAAATCAGCGCCCAGAGCTATGGAATATTTTCAATGGGCGTAAGAACATGGGCGAGAGTTTTCGCGTATTTCCGCTAAGTAACTGGACCGAAATGGATGTGTGGCAGTATATCGCCAGGGAGGACATCGATATTCCCAACTTGTACTTTGCCCACGAGCGGAAAGTCTTTAACCGGCGAGGTGTTTGGTTAGCCGATACCGATTTTGTGAATCGAATGGACGAAGAAGAATTAGTAAGCAAAGTGGTTCGCTTTAGAACCATTGGCGATGCAACTTGTACCGGCGCTGTGCTATCGGAGGCCAACAGCATGGACGACATTATACAGGAGGTGGCTTCGGCCCGCCAAACCGAGCGAGGAACCCGGCACGACGATAAACGAAGCGAAACAGCCATGGAAGATCGAAAAAGACAGGGGTATTTCTAATGAGTGACTCAAAACTAAACAACATGGCCAGCGACTACGAAAAAATGGATATGCTCCGCTTTACCACAGCAGGAAGTGTGGATGATGGCAAAAGTACGCTCATTGGCCGGCTGCTCTACGATTCCAAATCCATCTTCGAGGATCAGATGGAGGCGATCGAAAAAACCAGCCGCTCCAGCGGGGAAGAAGAGGTAAACCTAGCCCTACTCACCGACGGACTAAAAGCCGAGCGTGAGCAAAAAATCACCATCGACGTAGCCTATCGCTACTTTGCCACCCCTCGACGAAAATTCATCATTGCCGACACCCCCGGTCACACTCAGTACACCCGAAACATGGTCACCGGCGCATCTACTGCCGATTTGGCGATTATTCTGGTCGATGCAAGCAAGGGCCTACTCACCCAATCTCGGCGGCATGCCTTCATTTCTACGCTGCTCCGCATACCTCATTTGGTGGTGGCCGTAAACAAAATGGATCTGGTAGAGTACGACGAGCAGACCTTTAACGCCATCAAAGAAGATTTCAGAAACTTTGCCAAAAAACTAGATGTAGGAGAGGTGACCTTTATCCCCATTTCGGCCCTTAAGGGAGACAATGTGGTGGATAAAAGTGAAAACATGCCTTGGTACCAGGGGAGTACTTTGCTCTATCATTTGGAGCAAGTAGAGATCGATACGGGACATAATGCCATTGATTTCCGCTTGCCAGTGCAGTACGTAATTCGCCCCAACCAAGATTTCCGGGGCTTCTCGGGGCGCATAGCCTCGGGTCGTATAAAGCCGGGCGATGAGGTCATGGTGCTGCCCTCCAAAACCACCACCAAGGTCAAAGACATTGTTACGCGCGATCAGAATCTACCTCAAGCACAGTATGGAGATTCCGTTACGCTCACCATGGAAGATGAGGTGGACATTAGCCGTGGGGATATGATTGTTCGGCGAAATAATGTACCCACGCAAAGCCAGCATATCGATGCCTACCTATGTTGGATGAACGAGGAAGCCCTAGAGCCGGGCAAGAATTATCTGTTGCAGCACACCTCCCAAGTGGTATCCATGCAGGTGGAAACCATCCACTACCGCATGAACGTAGATACCCTGAGCCAAGAAGACACTCCGAGTTTGGCTCTTAACGAAATTGGAAGGGTGCAGATCACCACCAGTAAGGCTTTATTTATAGACCCCTATAAAATAAATAAGATCACGGGTAGCTTTATCGTGATCGATCCCGCAAGTAACGTAACCGTGGCTGCCGGGATCATTCGCAAACAAGCCGAAGCCCAACCTACCAAGCAAACCGTATCGCCCAACGTGGTGTGGGAACCGTGGAATATTCCCAGAGAACAAAGAGAAGCGCGAAATGGTCATCCGGCCAAAGTGCTTTGGTTCACCGGGCCATCAGGCTCGGGTAAAACAACCATCGCGCAGGCATTAGAGCAAAAACTATGGGCCGATTCCAAGCAAACCATGCTGCTGGACGGAGACCAAGTGCGCCATGGGCTCTGCGGCGACCTAGGATTTAGCCCAGCAGACCGTGCCGAAAACATTCGCCGCGTAGGACATCTCGCTAAATTATTTTATGAACATGGAAACATAGTTTTGTGTAGTTTTGTGTCACCTTATGCAAAAGACCGAGACGCAGTGAAGGCGCTATTTCCAGAAGCAGATTTTGTGGAGCTTTATGTGCAATCCTCCATGGAAACCCGCCAACAACGCGATCCAAAAGGACTTTATGCTAAGGCGAAGTCTGGCGAGATTAGCGGAATTCATGGCTATGATTTGGCCTTCGAAGAACCAGCCTCTCCCGATTTTGTATTAAACACCGATGAAAACAGCCCCCAAGAGTTGGTACAAAAAGTATTTGAGGGTATATTTGGGTAAATTATAGGTATGGCAAACAATAAAAAAGACAATCCGACTCC
>JBELLU010000107.1:0-2866 GCA_042096455.1 Opitutia bacterium | reverse complement strand
ATTAAGTTTGTTTATCGTTTCTTCACCTCTTCAGGCCTTTAAAATCCAGTTCTAATGCCTCATCACCAAACTGCGCGGAGAATATTCCACTCTTGTATTCGGATTTCATATACGGGCTTTTAACGGTCCATGGTAATTCGTAATTGATAGGCACGCCATCGAGCTTCGGCGCTACGTGCGGGTGCTCCAGGTTTAAAACGATTTCTTTCGCATCCTTATGTGAACCTTGGTAAACCAATATCGGAGCGAGACGCACCATCCAGACATCGAGCTTGTTGTTTAAGATCGCTTTTCGGAAGTTTTCAAAAGAACCATATACTTCTTCGCTGCCCGCCTCGATAATCATGACATCGCTTGACTTCGTCCCGTAGATGCTGTGGTCCTCATTCCAGTAATAGCAGTCCTCTGTGCGCAACTTGATTAGCCCTGGAGTATTTTCGTCCATCACTGGGTTTCCCTTCCCATCATACAGAGGCACAACTATGCGCGATGCGGCATAAACACAACCGGCCTTAGAGAACACCCAGCCGGAATCTTCGATCACTTCGTCCCAGCCCTGAACCATGATCTCTGCAGTGCTTTGAAAGACTCTTAATTTATAACCACGAAAGGCCCAATAGACTTTATCCAATGCCTCTGGTGCATCGTCAACAAAAGCCTTTCGATCCCAGGCAGGAAACCATTGCGGGCTGCGCACTCGGGTCAGTGGATCATAGTAACCGACAAAGACATTCTTATCCTGCACTCCGTGGATGGGTCTGGAAACAGCCGCCTTACGAACCGTCTTTCCATCATCCGGGGCAATCGGCGTGATGACAGCATCACTCCAGGGCGCAAAAAGTCCCTGGAATATCTGAGATCGGGCCAGGTGATTATAGATCATCTTCGGGCTGTCCAGATGAGTGGAAAGCAGGTAATAAGGGGTGTTGTAGCGGTAACGGACCTGACGTTGCTCGCCATCCAGCATAAACATGTTCTGGCTGCCCTCCGGGCGCACGTCGATATCGTTTTCCTCGCCTACGCCACGAGCTTCAAAGACATAATCGCCCATGCCCTTCTTATCGAGCATCATAGCCCACGCAATACGTGGCAGATCATAGTCGCTTATGAGCGCTTCCGCCATCTGGTTACGCCAATACCAGATAGACTGTCCGGTGGCAGGGCCACCTAGTTGGAATGTGACGAAGGGGTTGTGACGGCTATCATAATAATCGTCTGGAGACTGACGGGCTTTCGGCCCGCCCTCGTATCCGGCAAGCGAGTTTTGTGAATACTTCAACCAGAATAAATCAAGAAACATGCGCGCTTTGTTGCGCAACCCCTCATCCCCTCCATAGAGGTAAACCGTATACATATGGCGTAACAAAATTTCCCTGTAACCTCCACCTTGCTCGATAAAGAAATTGATTGCTGCGCGGTCGTCAAAATAGCGATGCCATAAATCTTTCCAGGCTTCGTAATGGGCAGGAGCGGCGTAGCGCTTACCGTCAGAGAGTGGTCCGTAATCTCCTCCATAAGTATAATAGGCTCGCGGCTCTTTAAGATCAATCGGTGGATATCCGTAACCGGGGAAACCAGGGCCAAAACCGGCATCCGGATAGAGACGATCTTTAAATCCTGGAATATCTTTAAAAATCCCTGCAGAAACAATCGCTTTACTCCGCCAGCATGTATCATGATTTTCACTACTGAACACCCATAGGCTTGGTAGCTTGGCGCAAAAGATATCGTTGTCATGCTTACTGGTCTCCCAGAGAAGTTCCAATAGCAGCGTTTCATTCTCCTTACTTAGGCGCCCCGGAAAGATCTGACTGCGACTACCGAAAGCCCAGTAAAGATTCAGCTCTACCGGATTGGCAATACCGGCCCAATGCGGATGTTTGCTTGCTTTTGCCTTTTCCAAATTTGCCGCTAATTGCTCACCCAATATTTTATTCGCAGCGGCAAGGTCGAAATCCTTTCTTGGCCACAGCGAAAGATCTGAATAATAGTTTGTGCGATGCGAACTTTCCCCCAAAAGCGTTGTGCTGTTAGTGATACTTTCATGCATGCGCAGGAGTCGAGTTCTACTGGCTTCGTCCATACGCTGATCGAGATTCTTGTCAGACAGACCCATTTCTATACCGTCCTTTAAAAAGCGCACACCATCGATACTTAAGCGTGCTGTCTTTGCCCATTCCTGCTCAAATTGCACGGCGCGCACCGCGCTAAAATCAAAGCCTGCCTCAGCCTTAAGCTCACTCAGAGCAATATTATGCTCATGCCATTGTCCATTGGCGGAGAAGCCGCTGAGCTCGCCGACGGCACGTTTAGCCTGCCGGTCAACCAGCACCAGTTCGGGTGCGCGGTCCATGCCCTCCCCCTTGATCCAAAGCTGAAGCTTCCATTTGTCATCGAGCTTCCATGGCTGCAGGAAGGGGCCAGAATGCAGTCCCACGGCATAGGTGCCTGCGTCTGCCCGGGCAGCATCAAATACCACGCTAAAATCACCGACACGATTCTTCGACGGGTCATTCTCAAAAGGCATTTCTTCGCGCAGCTTGGCCCACCCCAAGCGCCAATGCGGCGTTGCTCGAATATCCCCGCCCCTGCTTGCCGTTCCAAAGTTCAAATAAGTTTCCCACCAGGCATCCATACGTTTGGCTCCGGCAGTTACCGGAATAACCTCAGCAGGCTTGAGGTTTTGCATGGCTCCTGCATCAAGCGGCCCGGAAAAGCTAAGCGGAATTTGGGCATCGCGGGAGGTTTCAACAGCGGCTAGCTGTGTTGAAACACAAGCGACACTAATACCAAGGACAGCTGCACTAAGCGCAGGTGCTAGAATTATTTTTGTTATATTCATGTTTTGTTATTAAATTTATGTGTC
>JBELLU010000106.1:0-3031 GCA_042096455.1 Opitutia bacterium | reverse complement strand
AAGGCCTCGCGAACCGTTTCAATTTCGCGGGTGAGGATCCCGCTCAGCGCGAGGGTCGCGCCGGGACGGAGGGCGCGCACCAGATTTTCCGCGGCGGGGATCAGCACATCCGCCTGAATATTGGCAAGTAAAAGGTCCGCTTGTTCCGCGTGCAGGCCGGAATCGAGGTCGGCAACGGTGTAGTGCAGCGACGGTAGGTGCGGGTTTTCGCGTGAATTGTTCTGGCAGACCTGAATCACCTCGGGGTCGTTGTCAAAGGCCTCGATCTGTTTGAAACCAAGGGCGGCGGCGGAGAGGGCGAGCACGCCCGAGCCACAGCCTGCGTCCACGATGCGCGCGCGACCGCATTCGGTCGGGCGGGACTCCAGGAAGTCAATCAGACGACCCGCGCAGAGGCGAGTGGTCTCGTGACTCCCCGTTCCAAACGCCATTCCCGCCTCGAGGTAGACCACCGCCGCGTCGGCGGGCGGTTTGCAATTTTCACGTTCCCAAAGCGGGATCCAATGCAATTGCCGGTCGCTCCAGGGTTGGATATAAGCTTTATACGCCTCCTGCCAATCGCGGTCTTCGATGGCATTGAGTTCAAAATCATCCGGCAATTCGGGGAAAATCGCCCGCAAATCCGCGAGGGCGGTATCGGCGCTTTCCGGATCTGGAAAAAACCCGAAGAGTTCGTAAGGGTCGTGGCGTTCTTTTTGTTGGATGCCCCAGGGGGCGGATTCCATTTCGTAGAAATAGGCTTCCAGCGCGTCCGCGAGCTCGGCAGAAACAACTGCCCGGAGTTCTGATTGGGTTTGCATACTAGGGTAGGGGAATGGCGCCTTTGCTGAGGCCTGCCACGACCTCCGGGAGGAGCTGGTGCTCGGCGGCGTGAATCTTTTTTTCGAGCAAGGGGAGTGTATCCGAATTTTCGATACGGACGGTTTTTTGCTCAATAACGGGGCCGGCATCGAGCTGCGGGGTGACCCAATGGACGGTGCAACCGGTTACTTTGACTCCGTATTCGAAGGCATCACGAATCCCGTGCGCGCCTTTAAAACTCGGAAGCAGGCTGGGGTGCAGGTTGAGCACCCGGCCCTGGAAGGCTTCAATGAAGCGGGGGCCGATGATGCGCATGAATCCCGCCAGCACGATCAGGCGCGGGGAGAAGGTGTTAATGCGCTCGATATAGGCATCCTCCGCGGCCTCGCTCAGTCGCGCCCCTTTCTGACCGGGGTCGAGGTAGAGCGCGGGCACCGAAAAACGGGTGCCCAATTCTAGGATGCCCGCTTCGGGCTGATCGCTCACGAGCGCCGCGATCTGTGCCCCGCCCAGCTTGCGGTTTTGTTCCGCCTTCAGGAGCGCCTCGGCATTACTGCCGCGTCCGGATCCTAAAATGACAACTGGGAAAGACATGATTTGCGTAATTAACGGAAGAATTTCTTGGCTTTTTCAAGGAAGGATTTGGAGACCGGGTTGGCGGGGTCGCCACAGGCCTCGGCGTAATCCTCAAGCTTTTTGCTCTGTTCCTTACTGAGCTTGGTGGGAACCTCAACGTGCACGCGGATGAGGAGGTCGCCCTTGCCGCCACCCCGCAGGTGCGGCATGCCGTGGTTGCGCAGGCGGAAGGTGGTGCCGCTTTGCGTGCCCGCCGGGATTTTGAGGGTGCCTTTCTCAAAGAGGGTCGGCACTTGTATCGAGCCGCCCAGTGCCGCGAGGGTGAACTTGATCGGGATTTCACAAAAGAGGTCGTCTTCGTGGCGTTCAAAGAGTTCGTGTTCTGCGACGTGAATGATAATGTAGAGATCGCCGGACTGACCGCCCATATGCCCCGCCTCGCCTTTGCCCGCCGAGCGGAGTTTCGCGCCAGTGTAAACCCCCGCCGGTATGCGGATCTTGACGGTGCTGCGTTCCATGACGCGCCCCTCGCCATGGCAATGACTGCAGGGCTTTTCAATTTTTTGACCGATGCCCTGGCAGTCGGGGCATACCTGACGGAAACTGATAAAGCCCCGGTTCGAACTCACTTGACCCGCGCCGCCACAGGTCGGGCAGGTCACTTTCTTAGAGCCCGGCTCCGCACCCGAACCGCTACAGTGCTTGCAGCTGACGGCGCGATTGTAACGGATCTCTTTTTCGGTGCCTTCCGCCGCTTGCTCCAGTGTGATTTCAAGGTCGTAGCGCAGATCGGAACCGTGTTGCGCCCCGCCCGCGCTGCGTCCGCCGCCCCCGCCAAAGAGATCCTCAAAGATGCCCCCGCCCCCGCCAAAGGCCTCGCGGAACATTTCAAAGGGGTCATGGAATCCACCGCCCGCCCCGCCTGCGGCATTGCCCATCCCGCCCGCCTTGAAGGCATCGTGCCCATAACGGTCGTAGGCCGCCCGTTTGTCGGCGTCTTTTAAGACTTCGTAAGCTTCCGAGACTTCCTTGAATTTGGCCTCCGCTTCGGGATTGCCCGGGTTCTTGTCCGGGTGGTATTTAACCGCCAGCTTGCGATAGGCCTTTTTCAGCGCATCGCTATCCGCATCGCGGCTCACTCCCAAGAGTTGGTAATAATCGGCTTTGGACATGTTTGCTTGCCGGAAAAAGATTAGGCGTCGCTCTTGGCGGGACCGCTTGAGACGATGACGTTGGCGGCGCGAAGGAGTCGGTCATTCAGGCGAAACCCCGAACGGACCGTGGAAATGACATGATCCTCCGGGACCTCATCCGAGGCCTGTTGCGCGAGGCACTCGTGGAGATTCGGGTCGAAGGCCTCCCCGTCCGGGAGCAGTTCTTCCGCGCCTTGCTCGGCAAGGGTGCGGCGCAATTGTTCATCGACCATTTTGAAGCCCTCTGTGACGTCCTTTGCCTCGGGGTGTTGTTCTGCGGCTTGGAGTCCAAGCTTCAGGTTGTCGAGCACCGGCAGGAGCGATTCGATCACACCCCCGGCAGCGGAACGCAGGATCTCGCTCTTCTCGCGAGCCATCCGTTTCCGGTAGTTCTCGAGATCGGCGACCGCGCGCAGGTAGCGCGATTTCATCTCCCCCGCCTCGGCCTGAGCCTGTTCCAG
>JBELLU010000105.1:0-3088 GCA_042096455.1 Opitutia bacterium | reverse complement strand
GCACCGCTGCGGATGGGAATCTTGCTGATTTAACCACCACTGAGAAGGGTAATTTAGTCGGGGCGATTAATGAGGTTAATGCTGCTGCGGCGATGAACAGCGCAACGAATCAAAGGCTCGAATCGCGAATCAATACCAATAGTGGTCATATCAGTCGCAACACCCGTGGTATCGCGATGGTAGCAGCACTCACTCACACCACGGTTCTTCCTGGTATGACGCACGCCCTGGACATCAGCGCTGCACACTTCGAAGATGAAACCGGAATGGCACTTAGTTACTCCCGTCGCGTCAGCGAAGGGGTACAGGTCAACTTCGGTGCTGCATCCACAACTGACTTTGAAGAGGCTGTGGTGCGTGCCGGCATCGGCTTTCAATGGTAGTAGGTTCTTTGCTTTAATAATCGAGTTGCGGGCCGCCAATTCATATTGGTGGCCTTTTTCTTGAATGATCCATCGCCCATACATTACTCTATTGTTCATACTGCTCTTGCTTACGAGTGCCTGCGTCAGGGTGCGCACGGACCTTCCAGAAGCGCCAAGCTTTCACAACAATCTTCCTAAATATGCCTTGCGTATTAAAGGCCAAGTGAATCATGCCGAAGGATTGAGCCAGTTGCCGCGTAAGGTATACGTCTTCCCGCCATTATGGATTGATGCTTCATTCCAGCCCCTGAATCAGTATCGTTCGCGTATCGGGCCAGGAGATAATCTATTTTGGACTTCGAGTGCGCCCTTTGCAGGTGAAATCCAAGAGACTATGATTCGGGCGATGCAAAGAAAAAGTTTCCGGAATTTAACATTTGATCAACTCGCCCGAAATGAATCGGACCACTCGGTTACAGTCATGAATCTGTATTTTTCCAAAATCCGCCCTGAAAAATGGCAGGATCAATCGACCGGGCGCTGGCTCGCATCACTGCGGGTCACCGCTTCAACCTATCCTGCTTCACTTGCGCCGCTTCAAAAGCGCGACCTTATACAAATTGATGCCATTATTGTCTTTAACGACGAAGCACACTACCCCGATGCCGTAAAGCGAAGTTACAGGTATGTTACGGATCAACTGATGTCGAAAGGTAGCTTCAATCAAACGCTCTCTTTACTCGAGTAGCGGCAGGGTAACTTTATTTAGATCGCTGAGTATAGGCAGTATCTAGTTTGAAAAAAAATGTTACCCATTTGAGCAAAATACGTCGTGCTATGAATGGATGACTCTCAAAACAGACAGCCCATTCGAGACGGATCCTCCCGTTTTCCTACTCAAAGACCTGACCACGCGTGCACTGGAACCGAGCGAGTATGCTTTGGCCGGTCAGCTACTAGAGCAGCAGCATTACCTTGGCGACTGTCCTGCGGGGCGACAACTATTGCAAGTGATCGAGTATCGCGGACACTGGGTAGCGCTACTGGACTGGGGGCCTGCTTGCTGGAAGCTTGCCGACCGCGAGACGCATATCGGGTGGACACATCAGCAGCGAGCTCAACGGCTTGGCTTGGTCGTGCAAAACCGCCGCTTTCTCGTTCTCGGCCAAGAGCGCATGCCCAATCTGGCTTCACGTTCGTTAGGCTTGGCTCTAAGAGCCTTGCCTGAGCACGGGGAAGCGCTCCACGGTTACCGCCCTGTCATGGCGGAGACCTTCACCGACATCGAACAGTTCGAAGGTACCTGCTACAAAGCGACCAACTGGAAGCCACTGGGGCTGACCAAAGGCTTCGAGCGACACCGAGCCGACTGCTTCCGCAAGCACGGTCGCCCGAAAAAACTTTGGATCAAAAGTCTCAACCGCAACTCGCTGCGCATCCTTACCAGCGTAGACGTGCCCAAGGCCTATGAGCCAGGCCTGAACAACGACAGTCCCGAACGCGACCTAGCGTTGACCAAAGCACAGATGCTCGGACTTCGTGAGCACTTCCAGGAGCACTTCACAGACCCCCGCCGCGACAATCGCACCTATCCTGCTTCCTCACTACTGGTGTTCATTACCATGGCACTGCTGGCCGGACGCGACACGCTCACTGCCATCCAACGCTACGGGAACTTACTGACCAGTCAGCAGCGGCGCTGGCTCGACTTTCCGCTGAAGAAAGGCACCCGCGTGCGCAAAGCACCCAGTTGGAGCGCCCTTTACAACTTCCTGACTCAAATCAAACCAGAGGACTTTGCTAATTGCCTCAACCTCTGGCTCGGCAGCAACCTGGGCACGCTTCCACGGTCACTGGCAATCGACGGAAAGTGGATACGCGACCAAGCCTTGAGCTTGTGCCTGAGCGAACACGAAACCGGAGCACCTGTGGCCGTGGGCTTCGCTGAGAAAAAATCAAAGACCGATGAAAACAAACGCGAAGGCGAGCAAACCGTAGCCCTAAAGCTCTACAAAGAAACTAACTTGGAAGGAGCTACCATCACCGGCGACGCACTTAATAACAACAAACCACAAGCGCACGCCATCACGCAGGCCGGAGGTCACTACTTCCTCCAGCTCAAAAACGAAAACCGCCACGCCTACAAAGCAGCCGACCGACTCGCTCAAGAGGGCTCCCCCCTTTTACCTACACAGAAGAACCCGACACCAAACACGGACGCTTCGATCAGCGAAGCATAGAAGTTTACCCCTTCGAGCCACTCGAAGCGGGCCTGCCCGGATGCCGTAGCTTAGCAGTCATACGCCGCACCCGCACCACCGCCCCTGAAGAAGTGCCGCAGGTCGCCTTTTTTACCACCAATCATCAGCCCGAGAAAGGATGCGCTCAAAGCTTTGCCAAACTCGCCAGAGGACACTGGGGCGGTTGCGAGATACGAAACCATTGGGTGCGCGACCACTGCATGCGCGAAGACAAAACACGCTCCAAAAATCACAACCTGAACTGCGCACTCGCAGGACTACGCGTTTGCCTGATCGCCATCAAAGCAAACCTCTATCCCGATCAATCATGGCCTTACATTCAGGAGCGATGCCAGAGAGACCCAAATATTGCATACCAAGCAGTCGCCAAGCTAAGACCTAAATGAAGTTACCTTATCGTCAACTCGATTAAGCCTTAAAAAAGCTTTACAAAGCGCACGCAATATGAGTTGTTTGAGGTTT
>JBELLU010000104.1:0-3110 GCA_042096455.1 Opitutia bacterium | reverse complement strand
GCCGGGCGAAGGTCACACAGCGCAAGGCCGCACACAATCGCAAGCCGCGCCGCTAGCTTCTGCAAAAAAAACCGCCCGCGGCGAGGGGCCGGGGCGGTTGGTTTAAAAGCAGGTTGCGGGAGGTTTAGCTCTTCGCGGCGGTGTAGTTTGCCTCGGCGGCGTTCCAGTCGACGAGGTTCCAGAAAGCCTCGATGAATGCCGGGCGCAGGTTTTGGTATTTGAGGTAGTAAGCGTGTTCCCAGACGTCGAGACCGATGACGGGGGTGCCTTCGACTTCAACGAGGCCCTTCATGAGGGGGTTGTCCTGATTGGGGGTCGAGGTGACGGCGAGTTTGCCTTCAGCCGTCACAACGAGCCAGGCCCATCCGGAACCGAAACGATTGGCACCGGCTGCGGCAAAGGCGGACTTGAGGGCGTCGAAGCCACCGAGGTCGGCCTCGATTGCATCGGCGAGGGTGCCGGTCGGGACGCCGCCTCCGTTGGGGCTGAGGATTTTCCAAAAGAAAGAGTGGTTGGCGTGGCCGCCGCCATTGTTGCGGAAGGCGCCGCGCACGTTATCGGGAACGCGGGACATATCGGCAAAGAGTTCACAAGGGCAGGTGTCTTCGAGGCCGGTGCCGTCGAGGGCGGCGTTGGCTTTGGTGACGTAAGCCTGGTGGTGTTTGGAGTGGTGGATCTCCATGGTGCGGGCATCGAAGTGTGGTTCGAGTGCGTCGTAACTGTATGCGAGTTCGGGTAATTCGTAAGCCATGTTATTGTATTCGGTTATGAGTGAAGTTTAGGAAGAGGAAGTATTGGGAATGGGATGGAGCTGTCAAATCAAGGTGATTCAAAATCGTCAGGAAAAGACTCCGGGTCATTCGATGCGGATTTTTTGGCGGCATTGAGGGCGCGTTTTTTTTCAAAGAAGGCGCGGAGGATTTCGTGGTTGAGGTCTTCCAGGACACCGCCGGTGGATTCGAAGTGGTGATTGCTGCGGGGAAGGGCGCCGAGGTCGGTGGCGCCACCGAGGCAGCCCATCTTTTCGTCGGGGAGGCCGAAGAAGACTTTGCCGATGCGGGCAATGACGAGGGCACCGGAACACATGGGGCAGGGTTCCTTCGTGACGTAAAGGGTGCACTCGTTGAGTCGCCAATCGCCCAAGGCGTGGGCGGCCTGTGAGATCGCGAGGATTTCGGCGTGAGCGGTGGGGTCGTTGGTGGAGCGGGATTGGTTGTGCGCCGCTGCAATGATGCGCCCCTCGTGCTCGATGACCGCGCCAATCGGGACCTCGTCTTTTTTCCATGCCTCAATCGCTTCGTTGTAGGCGTGCGTCATGAAGTAGCCCGCATCCCGGTGGAGTTCCGAGGGGTGGATCTTTTCAAAGGGACAGGGTTGTGGTTCCATGCTGGTGTCGAAGGAATGCTTGTTCGCATAGAACGATGCCTGAAGGGATTAAAATTTCGAGACTTTATGTATGGATTGGGAATCAGAGCGCACTTGACTTTCAGGTATGCAACGCTTTTCTCCTCAGTTTACTTTTTAAATTGTTATATGGCGAAAGCACCCAGTGAAGATTACGTAGAAGTTGAAGGTAAGATCGTTTCGGTTTTGCCGGGGACTATGTTTCGGGTTGAATTGGAAAATGGCCACCGTGTCTTGGCGCACATTTCGGGCAAGCTTCGCAAGCACTTCATTAAGATCACGACCGGTGATACCGTCAAAATGGAGATGAGTCCGCACGATTTGGACAAGGCGCGGATCGTGTATCGCCTGCGCAATGCCGCGGTACAACGGAATGCTCCCCGGCGCAGTTTCGGCCCGCGTCGCCGGTAATCAAGCTTTGCGGCTAGGGTATTCTGGCATGCTTTACGGGCTTGCAGACCGCGCGCAAGGCACCAATAGTAGAGGTTTCATCTTTAACTAAAATTACCATGAGCCAAGCATTCCAGTCCATTGACCAAACCGTCGGCAATACACCCCTCGTCAAAATCAATCACCTCACCGAGGGACTCGAGGCGGATATCTATCTTAAGTGTGAATTTTTCAACCCGCTTGCGAGCGTAAAGGACCGCATCGGAAAAGCGATGATCGAAGCGGCGGAAGCTGCGGGAAAGATCGATTCCGAGAGTATCATTATCGAGCCGACTTCCGGCAACACCGGAATCGCCTTGGCCTTTGTATGTGCCGCCAAGGGTTACAAGCTCATCCTCACCATGCCGGAAACGATGTCGCTGGAGCGCCGTGTCTTGTTGCGTATGCTGGGGGCGGAAATCGTTTTGACCCCGGGGCCCAAAGGGATGCCCGGAGCGATTGCCCGCGCCAAGGAATTGGTGGAGGAATACGGCGAGAAGGCATTCATGCCCCAGCAGTTTGAAAATCCTGCCAATCCCGAGATTCACCGCAAAACCACCGCCGAGGAAATCTGGGCCGCCACGGACGGCAAGATCGATGCTTTCGTATCAGGCGTCGGAACCGGCGGCACCATTACGGGAGTTTCAGAGGTCATTAAATCCCGCAAGGAACTGTTCACGGTGGCGGTTGAACCGGAAGCCAGTCCCGTTATTTCGGGCGGCCAACCCGGCCCCCACAAGATTCAAGGCATCGGTGCCGGCTTCATACCCAAGAACTGCAACACCGAGATCATCGACGACATTATCAAGGTTTCCAACGAGAACGCCTTTGCTACCGCGCAGGCACTCTCGGAGAAAGACGGCATCCTCGGTGGAATTTCCACCGGCGCAAATGTCTGGGCCGCGATGGAGTTGGCGAAACGCCCGGAAATGAAGGGTAAGACCATCGTGACGATCGGTTGCAGCTTCGGTGAACGCTATCTTTCCACGCCTTTGGCTGAAAAAGCGCACAATGAAATGAGCGCCGCCACGGTTGGGTAGGAGCTTTTCCAAAGCGATGCCCGGGTGCGGCAAGTCTTGACTTGAGTCGCATTACGGCTTTCATCCACAAATTCAATTTGCCAATGTAGCTCAGTGGTAGAGCAGAGGACTCATAAGCCTTTGGTCGGCAGTTCAAATCTGCCCATTGGCACCATTTTAGAAATCGAAGCTCTCGGGGAACCGGGGGCTTCTTTTTTGCCTAAAGAGAACGAAAATTTAGAGGTTGCGCCTGTCCTT
>JBELLU010000103.1:0-3136 GCA_042096455.1 Opitutia bacterium | reverse complement strand
AGAAGCTGGTCTTCGATAACTGAATGCTCCTGCTTTGCCTCCAGAGCTTGGCGCGTTACCTGAAATGGTGGCTCCGTGCCCTGAGACCGGGGGCGAACCCGTCGGCGCCGCTCACTTGGCGGCGCATCCTCTTTCTGCTCCTCGCGCCCCTTCTTTTGGCAGTTCAAGTGATCCACTGGCTGGGACTCTTTCTCGATGAACTGCTCTTCCCGAATTACCGAAAGGTCAAAATTGAAGCGCCCGTCTTCATAACCGGCATCCCCCGCAGCGGAACCACCTTTGTGCACCGCACCCTCGCCCATGATTCCATGCAATTCACCACCGTGAGTACTTGGGAAGCCGCCCTTGCACCCTCCATCACCGCCCGCAAAATCATTCAGCTTGCACTCGCTCTCGACGCGAAACTCGGTTCCCCCTTTGCAAAAATAATTCATGCCCTCACCGCGCGCGCCGCCGGTGATTTCAACCAAATCCACGCGGTCGCCCCCGACGCTCCGGAGGAAGACTACCTCTGGCTCCTGCCCGCCGCCAGTTCCCTCATCCTGCTCCTCGCCTTCCCCGATTCCCGCTACCTCGCACAAACCGCTGCCCTCGATACCCTCCCATCGAGCCAACGCGCGCGCCTCCTCGATTTCTACGAGGCCTGCATCCGCCGCCATCTCTACGCCTCCGGCAAGGGACGACGCTTCCTCTCCAAAAACGCCGCCTTCGCTTCCTGGTGCCCTGCCCTGCGCCAGCGCTTCCCCGATGCAAAATTCCTCCTCTGCGTGCGTGAACCCTCCGAAGCCCTTCGTTCCCAACTCAGCTCCCTCGCTCCCGCCCGACGCCTCTTTGGAACCGACCCCTCCGGACAAATCACCGCGCGCCTTTTTGAGACCATCTTTAAACACAATTACGAAGCGCTCCTTCGATTTATTAAAAACGCCCAGCCCGGGGAAGTCGCCCTCATCGACCAAGCCGACCTACGCACCGCGCCCAAGCCGCTCCTCGGTGCGGCACTCCAACAACTCGGAATACAGCCCAACGATTCCTTGCGCACCCAACTGGACCATTTGAAAGCCCACCATCAAACCCAACACCGCTATCAAGCCAGTGCCCGCAGCGAAAAAATTTCTGAAATCGGGGTTTACCTCAAGCCCTGCTACCACACACTTTTAGATAGTCGTTTTCGCGTTCAAGCGACACACGTACACGATGACACATGATGCTCCCAGCCCAGCCCGCCACCTGCGGGTCGCCTTTTTCTCCGATTCCTTTCCCGAACGCAACGGCACCGGAGCCTATTACCACGACCTCCTCGGGCAGCTTGAGCCCTACGTGGAGGCGCTGGAAATGTTCCAGCCACTCGAAAAGGCGCGCCACCTGCGCTTCTCGGTTCCCATGCCGGGCGACCCCTCCCAGCGCCTCATAACCCCGGACCCCTTCCGAATTGCCAAGGGCTGCAAAGCCTTGCGCCCCGATCTCGTGGTCGCCGTTACCCCCGGCCCCTTTGGACTCCTCGGCCTTTACCATGCCAAGCGCCACCGCGCCGCCTTCATTACCGCCTTCCATACCGACTTCGAGCAACTCGCCCGCATCTATTGGCGACCCCTCACCCGCGTAGTCGTCAATGGTTACCTTCGCAACGTCAACCGCATCCTTTGCAAATCCAGCGCCACCGTCCTCGTGAACAATTCCAAACTCCGTTCCGATGTCGAAGCGCTCGGGGCGCGCGCCACCGAGGTAATGGGTACCCCCCTCCAACGCAGTTTCCTTGAGCAAGCCCCCGTCCCGCCATCCGAACGCGTCCAACGCATCTGCTTTGCGGGTCGGCTCGCCGCCGAAAAAAACGTCGATCGCATCATCGAAGCCGCTGCCGATTTCCCCCATATCCAATTTGACATCGGGGGCGACGGCCCCGAACGCGCCAAGCTCGAAGCCGCCGCCGCAGGACTTAAAAACGTCCACTTTAAAGGCTGGTTGACCCGTGAACAACTCATCGAACTGATCGACGGTGCCAGTTGCCTCTTGCTTCCCTCCAAGCTGGAAACCTTCGGCTCGGTCGCCCTTGAGGCGATGGCCCGCGGGCGACCGGCGCTGGTCTCCGCCAACGCCGGAATCCACGACTGGCCCGAACTCAAAGACGGGCTCATCCCCCTGCAGCCCGGCCAAAGCCTGAGCGAAGCGATCCAGTCCTGCCTGGAACAAGCCCCTGAATATTGGCAACGCACCGCCGTAGCAGCCCGCCGCGCCGCCGAGCAGCTCAACGAAGCGACCCTCGCGCAATGGGCCGGGATCCTCGCAAAATACGCGAACCCGCCCCGCCCATGAAGGCACTCGTCTCGATTCACGACTGCATGCCGGAAACGCTGGAGCGCGTCGAGACCCTCCTCGCCTGGCTTGCCGATCTCGGCGTGCCACCCGTCACCCTCCTCGTGGTTCCCGGTAAGGATTGGCAGCCCGTAGAACTCGAACGCCTCCGCGAACTCTCGAACTCGGGGCATCCACTCGCAGCCCACGGCTGGCATCACCATACCCGCCCCCGCCGCCTTTACCACCGCCTCCACGCCGCCCTCCTTTCACGCAACGTCGCCGAACACCTCGCCCTCGATCCCAGCGAAATCGAGGCTCTCCTCCGCCGCGCCTATGATTGGTTCCCCGAAAACGGCCTCCCCGCACCGCATCTCTACGTGCCACCCGCCTGGGCGCTCGGTTCAATCCCCGCCGCGCGTTTGAAAGACTCCCCTTATACCTGCATTGAAACCACCCGCGGACTCCTCTTCCCGCAGAACCATCACTTTTCTCAAAGCTTGCCCCTCACCGGTTACGAAGCCGATACCGCTTTTCGCGCGACCTTTCTCAAGCACTGGAATGCCATGCAGGCAAGCGCCGCCCAAAATTCCGGGAAGCCCCTCCGCATCTCGATTCATCCCGATGATTTGAACCTGCGTCGCGCTGACCAAATGGAAGCGCAACTCCGTGCCGTGACGGAATTCCTGCCCTATCCCGAAGCGCCGATTTGAAACGGCGCACCCGGCCGAGCTATGGGGTTGGAGGTTGTTGTTAGTTGGAAAGCTAAATTCACCACAGAGACACCGAGCACGGAGTGGTTAAACTTCAACGTTCGATGTTCGAAGTTCTTCAACTTTCCCACCAC
>JBELLU010000102.1:0-3178 GCA_042096455.1 Opitutia bacterium | reverse complement strand
ACATTGACCGTCAGGGGAATCGCCGCCGCCAGAAGAATCGAAATGACCGTCATCACACCGATCAGTTCCAGCAAAGAGAAACCAGCGCGGCGATCCATCGAGTGCTTGTGAGATTTTGAATTCATGATCAGTTCAGGGCTCCCGGGCTGAGCATTTGTACGAGTGGAAGAAAAACCGCTGCCGCGACAAAGCCCGCAAGCATAACCGTGGTCACAATAAGAGTCGGCTCCAACACCGCGAAGAAAGCCTTAATCTTACGCGGCACGAGGTCGTCATAATAAGACACCACCGCCTCGAGGGATTCATCGAGGGAACCGCTGCGTTCACCGACCCCCACCATAGTGCGCACCAGCGCTGGAAAGGTGGCATCCTTCGACATGCTACTGCTCATCGATGAGCCGTTTGCTACGGCGGTCTCGATCCTTATAACGCTTGCCTCAATCACCCGGTTGCCCACCACATCCCGCGCCATGCGCAGGGAATCGGTAATTACGATACCCGCTTTCTGCATGAGGATGAGGCTCCGCAGGAAACGTGCGATTGAGAGAGTGCGGATCACGCTACCCAGATAGGGAATACTGATAAGAAAGCGGTCCCGCCAATACGCCGCCGTGCTGGAAACCCGAAACAAAATACGCAAGCCGATCGGCACCAAAAAACCCGCCGCCAAGATCCAGATCCAGTAGCCCACTACAAAATCACTCGCCGCAATCATGATGCGCGTGACCAGTGGGAGCGGGATCTCCAATTCATACAGGAGCTCTACAACCGTCGGAAAAATAAAACGCAGCGCGATAAAGATAAAAACCACCAGCGCCGCCACCACAAACATGGGATAAAGCATCGCCTGCTTGAAGGTTTTCCAATTCTGATCAAGCCACTCCATATACGCCCGCAGGGAAATTAGATTTTCCGCCAAAGTGCCGCTTCGTTCCGCAACCCGAACCACATTCTGCACGTAACTCGGAAAAATGCGCGGGAACTGCGTGAGGCCTTCGCTCATGGGCGTGCCCTGTTCCACTACCTCCGCGAGGCGTTGCCGCACCGTTCCCTGCACCCCGCCGGCATCCTCTCCCTCGCGCGCCCGCAAAGCGTCCACGATCGATACGCCCGCCCGTAGTTGCATCCCCAATTGGAAGAGCAAATTTGCCAAATCCGCGGTCTGCATCTTTAGGCGTTTATAGCGACCGCCCCCGGAGCGATCCTTTAAGGCGCACTCCACCAACTCAAGGTTCTCCATTCCAAGAACCTCGCGCAAGCGACCCTGCGTTTCCGCTTCGCGTACCCCTTGAGTGACCCGTCCCTCCGGGCTAACGGCTTTATAACGAAACTCAGGCATCGTCCAGCACCTCCTCGCTCTCCAACTGTACCACCCGTGCGATTTCTTCCACACTCGTCAGTCCGGCTAAAGCTTTTGCCAATCCATCATCCCGCATGAAAGGAACGCCCGATGCACGCAATTGCTCCTGCATCGTACCCACCGATTTTCCATGCTCAATCCAGCCGCGCACTGCCTTATCCACCTCCACAATTTCTGCGATGCTGACGCGTCCACTATAACCCTTCTGTGCACACGCCTCACAACCCACCGGGCGATGGAGCGTGACTGCGGTCTCTGTGAGCAAGGGACTCCCCTGGCCTGCCAGCGCGTTCCATTCCGTTGCGCTCATCTCAAAACTTTCCCGGCAAATCGGGCAGAGGCGCCGCGCGAGTCGCTGGGCACTCAATCCTAATAAACTGCCCGCCAAAAGATAAGGCGGCACTCCGAGATCAGTCAGACGCGGCACCGCACTTAAGGCATCGTTCGTGTGCAAGGTCGAGAAAACCAAGTGACCCGTCAAAGCTGCGCGCACCATCAGTTCTGCGGTCACCTGGTCGCGGGTCTCACCCACCAGAATCACATCCGGGTCCTGACGCAAAAGGGTCCGCAAGCCCGCCGAGAAACTCAAACCGATATCATCTTTCACCTGCGTCTGCCGAATCAGCGGCATCCGGTATTCAATCGGATCCTCAAGCGTAAAAACACTGCGCTCCTCAGCGTCGATCATGCCCAGCAGTGTATAGAGCGTCGTGGTTTTACCGCTACCGGTGGGACCGGTAATCAAAAACACCCCGTAGGGCTGATTCAAAACCTCGGTGAGTTGGGTCTGCTGCGCCTCCGAAAATCCCAGAGTCGGTAGGTCCAGCTTGAGGCGCGACTGATCCAAAAGACGCATCACAATACTTTCTCCATTACTGCAGGGCAGGCTCGAAACCCGGATGTCCACCTCCTCAGAACCAATCGGGAAATGAATACGCCCATCCTGCGGAAGGCGATCCTCCGCAGTGTCCATCCCTGCCAAAATTTTAAAGCGCGCCGTCAGGGCACTGCGAATCGCGCTTGGCAAAAGCAGTCCCTCTTCCAAAACCCCGTCCACCCGCAAGCGGATGCGGAAAAATCGTTCTTCGGCGTGCAGGTGCACGTCGCTCGCCTCGCGGGTTGCGGCATGGAGTAGAATTTGCTCCGCGAGGCGAATCATGGGAGCATCGTCCGAGCCCTGCTCTTCCAATTCCGCCTCATCCATCTTGATGATGGCGGCGACCGCATCGTAAAGATCCTGGTGAGCGCGATAGTTGCGGTTGATCGCGAGACGGATGTCGGTCTCGGAAGCCGGCAGGGCTTCCACCGCTTGCCCCGCCGCGCCTTCCAAACGCTTGAGGGTCGGCAAATCAAAGGGGTTGGCGCATGCCACCCAGAGGGCATTGTTGCGCTCCGCAATGGGAATGGAGACGGTGCTTTGACACAAGTCCAGTGGCAGTCGTTCGCGGAGGGCATCACTCAGGACAAGCCGCCGCAAACTGAGGTGCGATTGGTCGCCGGAACCCGTCGCAATGAAATCACGGGCGGTGCTGAGCTGACCCCGCACCGAACGGTAAAGCGCCAACTGGTCGCTGGTAACCAAGCCCAGACGTTGCACGACCTCACTAAAGCTCAGGCTCAGGCGCGTCGCTTCGCGCGCCGCCAAATCGGCCTGAGATTGCGTAAGCGCCCCCTCAGAAACAAGCCAGGCCTCCATTTTTATGGAGGCCTGACCGTTACTTTTTGACTGAATGTCAGTTTCGCTCAAGGCGAATGTTGTTAAGATTCAGAGTATCAGGTCAGGTACGAGGACTACTGGTGCGCCACGTAGAGATAGGC
>JBELLU010000101.1:0-3265 GCA_042096455.1 Opitutia bacterium | reverse complement strand
ACACTATTTGGTTAGGGGAACGGTTTAAGGATCTGATCCAAGAGATTTTTCACGGTTCCACCTTGCCCGAAGATTTCTCCCTCTACCTGCATCGTCCGACCGCCACCGACGCGAGCTTCGCGCCGGAAGGGCACGATTCCTTCTATGTCCTTGCTCCGGTTCCAAATATGCAGGCACAAATCGACTGGGAAGTGGAGGGGCCACAATTACGCGACCGCATTGTCGCAGCACTGGACCGCACCATTCTGCCCGGATTACAACAGTCCATCCGCTCCGATTTTTTCATGACGCCACAGGATTTTTCGCAGGATTACCTGAGCTCAAAGGGGAGCGGATTTTCGGTTTCTCCAATATTTTCCCAATCCGCCTGGTTCCGTTTTCATAACCGCTCGGAGGCCCTCCAGAATCTTTATCTCGTTGGGGCGGGCACGCATCCGGGAGCGGGCGTACCGGGCGTCCTTTGCTCTGCCAAAGTCTTAGACCGAGTAAGCCCGCCTGCCTGATGCCTCCCGAATCAAATCCTGCCGCGCTTTTTCGCGCCAAGAGCCGCACCTTTTCGCTGGCGGCGCAGCTCTTTTCGCGTGAGGACCAGGACGCAGTTGCGCGTCTCTATTACTTTTGCCGCGTGCTCGATGATCTAGCCGATGCCTCCGCGCAGGGCGAGACCGCCGCGCTGGAACGCGTCATTAGCGAACTCGATCCTGCTGTTAGCGCGACCGACCCGGTGGTGCTTGATTTTCTCGACATTGCCGACAAGCGCGGACTCTCCCTCGAGGCAGCCACGCTCCTCGCGCAAGCCCTCCGTGACGACTGCGGAACGCGCCGTGTGAAGGATGAAAATGAATTGCTTGCCTTCGCCTTTGGGGTAGCGGGCACAGTTGGGGTATTGATGTGTCCGGTGCTTGGGGTGCACGACCCGCGCGCCATTCCATTTGCGGTCGATTTGGGTATCGCCCTTCAATTGACCAATATCGCGCGGGATGTTCCCGAGGACGCAGAGCTTGGGCGTTACTACCTCCCGCGAGAGTGGATTGAGCCCGCCGTTATTAAGGCTGCCATAGCGGGCGATTCCGATTCAATCGAAACAGTGGATGCCGCCATTGAACGCCTCTTGTCTCTGGCGGAAAGCTTCTATGATAGCGCCTTGGCGGGTTTCTGGTTTATCGGAGCCCGCAACCGTCGGGCGGTCCTGCTTGCCACCATGCTCTATCGTGAAATCGGGCAAAGCCTGCTTCGACTTGGGGGTGGGGCGTGGCGAAAACGCCGAACCCTTTCGGCTGGTGAAAAAATCAAGCTTTGTTTGCGGACCCTTTGTTTTGCATCGCGCACGCAGGCAAAGCAATGGACCGACCTAAGCCCGCCCGCGCATTCTATGGAACTCCGTCAAAAATTGGAGGCTGCCGGGGTCAGCACCCCCTCGCTCAAAACCCCATGAGTTACCTGACTTTTCTTCTGCTGTGGGTGGTCACACCAACCTGCTTCCTCCTTTTATATTTGAAAGCTCGCGCTCACCTCAAACCGCAGTCCATGCTTTTGCAATGGCATTGGGTGGGTAGCGCCATACTCGCTTTGATCGCCTTCCTTTGGACGACGCCCTGGGATAATTTTATCGTGGCGCGTGGGATATGGTCCTATGGCGCGGAGCGCGTGATCGGGGTTATGGGCTACGTGCCACTCGAGGAATACCTCTTTTTTATTTTGATGCCGCTTTTTAACAGCACCTTATTCGCGACCTTTTTTCTGCGAGGGCTAAAAGTAGAGAGCACCTGGCGTGAGCGGCAGATCGGCAGTCGCGCCATCGTTCTGGTCGCAGGCATCCTCGTGATGCTCCTTGCTGCCAGTCTTTTAAAGCAGGAACGATTCGGTTACCTTTCGTTCACGCTGCTCTGGTTTGTGCCGCCGCTCGTGCTCCAGTGGTTTTTTGATCCACGGGCACTGCAGCAAAAGCTTGGACTCATTCTTGCGGCGACCCTTTTGCCCACGCTCTATTTTTCAATCGCAGATGCCTTTGCGATTGCGGACGGAATTTGGAGTATTAATCCGATGACCCGCACAGGCTGGGAAATGGGGCACCTGCCTTTTGAGGAAACCTTCTTTTTCTTTATAACCAGCCTGCTCCTGGCTCAGGGCCTCGTTCTTTGGCATAGCTTATGGCGCGTATGAAACCGATTCTTCATTGGAGCCCGCTCAAGCCGCCTGCCGGTAAACCCAGGATGGGAACGCTTTTAGCAAATAGCGTCGCGCTCGCGGGGGGTCTCCTTGGTCTGGCAATGGTGGTGTTTGGCCTCGATGCGGGTCTGCCGCTTTACCTCCCGATGCTTGCAAGCGTACTTCTATTTGGCCTCCCGCACGGTGCGATCGACCATCTCGTAGTTCTGGGACTCGCAAAGCGCAGCCTTAGCCTTAAAGCCCTCGCGTTGGTTTGTCTCATCTATCTCGGTTTTGTGGTCGCGATGCTTTGCTTGTGGTGGCTCGCTCCACTTGTGGCAGTCATTCTATTTCTCGGAATCACGATCTATCATTGGGGGAGGGCGGACCTCGCCTTTGAAGGTCTCCTCAATCCTCAGGCACCTCAAACTACCCCGCGAATTCTAAAGTTTAACCACAGCTTCCTGCGTGGAATGTTCCCCATCGGAATTCCCTTTCTGGCGTTTCCGGATGCGACCGAGGCGATTCTGAACAGTTGTTCTGTTGCCTTTGGCTATGAATATGAATTGGGCACGACGCTTCCATTCGTAATTTTGATTGCCATGATTCTGCTTCTTTTGAGCGAGCTTGCCTACCTGCGCTGCCAAGGAGAACAACGGAACGCGCGCTTGGCGGAAGACCTTGGGCTCATCGCGTTCTTTGTGCTGGTTCCGCCGGTCCTTGCAATCGGCCTTTATTTCTGCCTGTGGCATGGTTTCCGGCATGTCTTGCGCCTAATCCGCTACGAAGGCAGCGAAGACGATTGCGGCACAGCCCTTGCACAATTCAAACGATTCTATTGCCGGGCGCTACCCTTTACCCTCGCTTCCATGCTTATCCTCGCGGTAGTCCTGCTTATCCTTCGCGCATCGGTCGACCTCAGCACATTCATAGGGATCTACCTCGTAGTGATTTCATCCCTAACCCTGCCGCACCTCCTCGTCGTTGAATGGATGGACCGACAGGAGGACCTGTAAGTAGCCTTATCCGAAATCAGGTAAGCTGAACCTGTTAATGGACCCAAATAAAAGTGGAGCTCTGTATGACTATCAAAACGTTTTGAATGTCGTATAAGAGC
>JBELLU010000100.1:1865-3333 GCA_042096455.1 Opitutia bacterium | reverse complement strand
GGACGCCGTTATTTCGGGCCGGATTTGGCGAACCGTTTTGCTTTGGATTTCATCGAGCGCCACCAGGATGAACCTTTCTTTTTGTATTACCCCATGTTGCTGGTACATGACGAGCACACCCCCACGCCCGACACCAAACCGGATACGCACTATGACAATTTTGAAGTGATGACGCACACGGGGGTGCGCGCGGAAAATCAATACGGCAACTTCAAGGGCGACGACCGCCGATACTTCCCTGACATGATGGATTACATGGACAAGCTGATCGGTGAAGTGACGGACAAACTCGACGCGCTCGGGCTCCGTGAAAAAACCCTCATCGTGGTAATGGGCGACAACGGGACAAAGACCTGTTTTTCCTACACCCTTGCAGATGGGAGCAAGTTTATTGGCGGCAAGGGTCACACCACGATGAATGGATTGCAGGTACCGCTGGTTCTTTCGATGCCCGGCACGATAGCTGAGGGCTCACGTTACGCTGGCTTAGTGAATTTGACGGATCTGTATCCGACCTTGTGTGAATTTGCGGGCTTGGAGATTCCCAATGCGGATGACCTCGATGGCGTCAGCTTTTGGCCACAGGCGAGCGGGCAAGATTCAAGCGTCCACCGCGGACACATTTATACCTGGTACAATGCCAATAAAGCCATGACTCAAACGGAGAAGTTGATTCGCTTTGCGCACGAGCCGGGTTTCAAACGCTACGCGCCGGATGCCGGACATCCCGGGGGGCGCTTTTTCGATTTGCGCAGTGATCCCTATGAGAAAGCCAACGATTACGACAAGCGGGTTCACAAGGGCTTGGGCATTTATCACACTTCCGGCATCGACCGGAGCAGCCTTAATGCCGAGCAACAAGCCGCCTACGACCGTTTGGGAGCCATCCTCGCCAGTCATACATATGTGCCTGTGGGCGCAGCAAAGATCGCACCGATACGCTCATCGATCAGGGTGGGGGACCGCTTACAACTAACCGCTGATGTCGCTCCAAAAAATGCGACCCTGCGCAATGTCATCTGGGAAAGCAGCGATCCCGAAATCGCCACCGTCGATAAATTTGGTGTGTTAACTGCCAGGCAAACCGGCGAGGTTGAAATCCTGCTGTACACTTGGGATGAAGTGCGACCGCTCGCGGCTGGTAAGCAATCTGCCGTTGCCGCAGGCAGTCATGCCGATAAAGTATCCTTTCAAGTCTACCGCTAAGCATTTGTCACATGCCCCCTTACCACATGCATCGCTCTGTTAAGTCTTTCCTTCTTTGGGGCTTTGCGCCCTTGTGTCTGGTTTTCCATGCTTTCGCCGATTCGGAACTCAGCGACATCGAACGTGCGAAGCAAATGCACGCAACTTTTTGGGGGAAACTGGTGAAACAATATCCGGTGGAATCGCGCACGCAGGCAAATTCCAGGGAACAGGTCTTAACGGTATTAAAAATATATGAGGGTCGCCGGGAGATCAGCGGGAT
>JBELLU010000100.1:0-1765 GCA_042096455.1 Opitutia bacterium | reverse complement strand
TGGTTTCCCTCGAGGGCATTGCCTCTACCTTTGACGCCGGTTCTTTTGTTTTGCCTGCGAGTAAACAAGCTCCCATCGACGCCGTGCTGAAAGTGGATCCCCGGCGCGGGCTTTCTATTGACGGCGTGGCGACCTTGCCGGAGGAACGTTTCTATCGTTATTACAGCAGTCCGGGTGGCGACCGTTCGGGCATGGAACCCTATTTTGCCGAAAAGGGCTTCCTGCCCGGTCGTCAAATGACCAAGCTCGCGCAAGAACTGGAAACCCGGCATGAGACTTTCCGTCCACCGCTGTTGAAAGAGGACGCGGTACGCAAGGGCTACGCGGATCTTTCCATTTTTGAGGAGCGGAACTTCAATCATTACAAGGATGCCGATCCCGATTTGCAATTCGCCCAGTGTTTGAACATCTGGCCGAGTTTCATGGAGGCGCAAATCGAGGGCCACAAGAATGTCCTCGGTACGCCCGCGCTTGAGCATTTCGATGCCGCCGCTGAACTCGCCGCTGCTTACATTGCCGATGAACTCGCCGACAGCGGACGCACTGCCACTTACTGGGAGGTCAAGAACGAGTCCGACATCACGCACGAATGGACCTACCACGGCGTCAGCGGTTACGACAGTTGGACGCTATTGGGTGAATTCCACAATGCCGTGGCGCAGGCGATTAAGGGGGTCGATCCCGGTATTCAGGTCGGTGGACCTGCGTCAGCCTGGCCGCGAATGGAGATGGGTAAAATTGATTTCAGTGTTTGGTATAACCACCGCAAATTCATGGAGGTCACCCGCGACCATCTCGATTTCTACTCGCACCATTTCTATGATGTGGGAGTGAACTCCAGTTTCGATGCCCGCGAGGAGGGCTACGAGGATTGGCTGCAGGGTCGTTTGGATTGCGTACTCGATATGCTCGCTGCGGAAATGCGTAATACCAATAATCTGAAACCTTTGCTCATCACCGAATACGGCACCCTCCAGGGCGGCGTGCGGGAAATTGACTACTGGTTGCGCATCAGTAATTTCAGCAGCTTCATGATACAATTCATGGAACGTCCCGGGGACTTTGAAATGACGGTTCCATTTTTGCTGAGTTTCATGCATTGGGAACCCGATTCCGGCTATGCCCTCGTGCGCAAGGACAATAAAGGGGCGTATCAATTGACGAAGAATGCCTACTTCCTCGATTTGTGGGAGGGCGTTGGCGGGGATTACCTGCATTTGGAGCCGCTGCATCCCAAGGTACACACGCTCGGCTGGAAAAAGGGCAAACAGGTCTTCCTCGCGGTGAATAATCAATCCGGAGCGGATCTGAATCTCCAACCCAAGCTCCTCCTGCCCGCGGGCAACAAGGTCGTTTCCGTTCAGTACCGCCACCCAACCTATTCCGACGGCCAGTTCCAATTGCGGCGCGGAACCCTTGCGCCCGGAAAAACCCTGACCCTCCGCAATGCGGAAACCGCGATTATTGAAATTCAAACCGAAGCGGCCATCGCTACCGAGTCCATCATTTCCCAGCGCAGCTACTACGCCGACCAGACTGCTGTTCTGCTTTCCTACGATACCCAGTTGGAAATTGCCGTGCCTGGTGACGCACTCAAGCAGGTACAGTCCGCGACCCTCCGGATCGGCCTGCGTGATGTCAACGGCCCGGTTGGTTTAATAGAAGGGCAGTTCAATTCGTATCCCTTCACGGTGGATCTGGATGCCTACAGCCAGATACAGCATTTCTTTGAATACCTGGATATCGAAATACCAGTTTCGCAACT
>JBELLU010000099.1:0-3344 GCA_042096455.1 Opitutia bacterium | reverse complement strand
TATTAGTGTTTATAAGTGAGGATTAGCGGTTCCCGGCTTTGCCGGGTTCGTGGTTCAAAGGGGAGGGGCGCGGCTCAATCAAGGAGGGCGTTGGATTCGAGCCAGGTGAGGAAGTTGTCGGTGGCGGCTTGGGCGGTATCGACGGGGATGCCGCCGCGGGCACGGACTTTTTCGGCTTCATTGGGTTCAAAGGTACGGATGATGGCTTTGGCGGATCCGCCGCGGAGGGTGTCGAGGGCGACGCGGGCGTCGCGGCTGCGGCGCATGGAGCAAAGCACGACGCTGGCTTCGCGGGCATTGACCTGTTGGAGGATGCGGGCGTCTGAGCCGTCGCCCTGCAGGGCATGGTTTCCGCGTTCCCGGAGTTGGCGTACCACCGAGGCGTCGTCATCGACCACCACGACTTCGAGCCCGTGCTCGATGAGGAATTGCACAGTCTGGCGGCCCGCGCGTCCGTAACCGAGGAGGACGGCGTGATCCTTGAAGGTTTTAAAAGCATCGCTGCGGGCGTAGCGGGGTTTGGGGTGGAGCTTCATGAGTCGCCAGGCGATGGAATCGCGCGACACCAGGGGGGTAAGGGTCATGGTGCCGACCGTGATGAGGGCGAGCATGGAGAAGAGTTCGGGGCTTAGGTGTCCGGCGCTCATGCCGAAGAAGGCGAGGAGGAGGGAAAATTCACTGGTCTGGGAAAGGAGGATGCCGGCTTCAAGGGCCGCGCGGGTGGAGTAGCCAAGCCGCTCGGCGAGGAAGGTGACGAGGAGGACTGTGACGAGGATGAGGACCAGGATAAGGACGAGGCCGTGAACCGCCATGGAGGCGGTGGGGAGGGTCAGGACAAAACCGATGCTGATAAAAAAGAGGGCGAGGAAGAAACCGGTGAGGGAATGGAGCATACCCCGGACGAGTCCGTTCATGGGGAAGGCGGAGAGGACAAAGCCCGCGAGGAATGCCCCGACGAGGTAGGGGAGGTCGAGGAGGTGGGCGATTGCGGAAAAGGTGAAGAGGGTGGCGAGGGCGCCAAGCATGAGGGTTTCTTCATCGGCGCTGAAGCGACGGCAGACCCAGGGGATAAGGCGGCGGTGGAGGAGGAGGGCGGTGGCACCGAGGGCGAGGGCTTTGAGGAGGGCGGTGGCGCAAAGGAGGGGGCCGCCTGCCACCGCTTGCAGGCCTACGATCACGAGAATGATAAAGACGTCCTGCATGAGGAGGACGCCCACCACGAGGCGTCCGAAGGGTTCAAAGAATTGGCGGCGTTGTTGGAGGTGGCGCACCACCACGAGGGTGGAACTGGCGGAGAGTGCCGAGCCAATGTAGAAAGCGGTCATCCAATCATAGCCGAGCCACCGCGCGGTGAGGCTCCCGGCGAGACCCAGCAGGAGGAACTGGGTGAAAGCGAGGATGAGAACCGGTCGGGCACGACCTTTGACGCGGCGCGGGCTGAGGTCGGCGCCCGCGGTAAAGACGAGGACCGCGAGTCCGAGCTCGATGGTTTCGCGCACGAGGGCGGGATCGATCTCGATTTGAAGGGCATCGGCGAGGAACTGGAGGCCGACCCCGCCGAGCATGAGGAGCGGGATGACGGGCAGGCGCACAAGCTTCGCGAGGCCAAAGGCGAGCGCTGCCACAAGGAGGAGGATGGCGTAACCGCTCATGACTATACGAGCCCCTCCTTGAGCAGGATGTCTTTTTGCGCAACGGTACCATCCGCAGAAGGCATCAAGAGGTAGGCGGTTTCGAGGTCGAGCAAGTCGTCCACCATGGAAAGGTCGAAGGCATGAATGGCGCAGCGCACCCCAAAGGTTTTGCAACGATAGGCGAGAAGGTGATTCACGTCCTCAATTTGGAGGGCGGAAACCACGAGGCGGGCGCGGCGCAGGCCGATTTCCTCCACCACCGATTCGTATTCAACACTGCCGATAAAGGTTTCCACCGCGCCGAGGCCTTCCAGTTTGCGGGGGTCGGTATCGACCGCGAGGACCGCTTGCCCGCGGGCCGCGAGGGCGGTTGCGATGGCGCGCCCCATGGCGTTCATGCCGACCACAATGCAATGCCCGCCGCGGGAATCCTCCGCCTCGGTGCGGGTCTTTTGTTTGCCGCCGAGGAAGCGGAGGACGCCGCTCTTTTCGCACACCCGGTAAAGTGCGTCCGCGTTAAGAATGAGGTAGGAAGAGACCGCAATGGTGACGAGCCCCACCATCCCGCCGAGGGTGACGAGGGATCCGCCGATGAGCCCGGAGCTGGCACCAAGGGCGAGGAGTATAAAGGAGAATTCACTGACCTGCCCGGTGGCGATGGCGGTATGGAAGGCAGTGTGGGCATCAAAGCGCATCCGGGTGAGGATCGTGAAAACGAGGAGCGGTTTGATGAGGAGCACGAAAACGCTGAGGGCGAGCGCCGCGACCCAGACGGTTCCGAAGTCCTGCACTTCCATGCGGATGCCAAGGGTCACAAGGAAGACCGCGATGAAGAAAGTCATGAGGGGGTGGAGGCGGCGATGCAGATCTTCGTGCATCGGCAATTGCGCCACCGCGACGCCCGCGAGGAAGGCTCCGATTTCGAGGGAGAGATGGAATTGGTGGGCGAGGAGGACGATGAGGAAGCACCAGCAGAGCGCCCAGATGAAGATGGTATCGGGCGAGTTGGCGGCCCATGCGAAGGGGCGGGGCAGGAAGTAACGCGCCGCCGCAAGCACCACCAGGAGGAGTAGTGCCATCCCGCCGAAGGCGACCCCGAGGCTTTTAAGGACGGGGCTCAGTTCAAAACTGGCACCGCTCCCAAGGCCGCTCAGGACGGTGAGGGCGAGGATCACGACAATGTCCTGCCCGAGGAAGAGGCCGACCGCGAGGCGGGCGTAGCGGCGGTGCATGTGCCCCTTTTGGTCGAGCAATTTAATGACGACCACGGTGCTGCTGAAGGTAACGGTCGCGGCGAGGAAGACCGCGGGGAGCCATTCAAAACCCAGGAGGCGCGCCACCGCAAATCCGCCGAGGGCGGTGAAGCATACCTGAAAACCACTCAAGAGAAGGGCGGCTTTCCCGAGGTCCTTGATTTTCCCGAAGCTCAGTTCGAGGCCGACGAGGAAGAGGAGGAGGGCGATGCCGAGTTCCGCGATGAGTTCGAGGGAATGATCAATCGCAACCAGCCCGAGGGCGGGGCCGAGCAATAGCCCCGCGAGGAGGTAGCCCACCAGTGACGGCATCCCGATTTTTTTCCCGAGGAACGCAAAGGCGGTCGCCGCGAGGATGATGTAACCGAGGTCGAGGAGTAGGGTGACTTCTGAAAAACCGTCCACTCCGGTATTGAGAGGCGTATTCACGGCGGTGGCAATACCACGCAACGCCCCG
>JBELLU010000098.1:0-3355 GCA_042096455.1 Opitutia bacterium | reverse complement strand
TCAAAACAAAAATATCAGTGCGATCCGCGTGATTCGTAGTGCCTCGTTCCATCCCTCCGCTCCTCCGCGTTAAAATTCATACCTCCGAGTTGCAGAAGAGCACCGCAAGCCGCCCCCTACTTAAAACAGGCCTGCGTCGCGGTTTCCTTGCCCAACATAAAGCTCGGCCCCTCACCTTCGTAAACGACCTCGCCGCCCTCCGCGCCGCCGGTCGGCCCCAGCTCCACGATCCAGTCCGCCATCCGAATCACGTCGAGGTCGTGCTCGATGATGATGATAGTGTTCCCGGCATTGCGCAGCTTGAAGAGCAGATCCATCAAACGCTGCACATCCAACCAGTGTAAACCCGTGGTCGGTTCATCCAAAATATAGAGAGTCTCGCCCTGTTGCCGTTTGCTCAGTTCCAGCGCGAGCTTGATCCGTTGCGCCTCCCCCCCGGAAAGCGTCGTCGCGGGTTGCCCGAGTTTCACATACCCCAGCCCCACGTCCGAGAGCGTCTTTAATTTCTCATAAATACGCGGTACCTTTCCAAAGACCGGCAAGGCTTCATCCACACTCATCGCCAGTACATCCGCGATGCTGTAACCCTTGAAACGCACCTCCAGAGTCTCGCGATTGTAGCGCCGCCCCTGGCAACTCGGACATTCGCGATACACATCCGCCATAAATTGCATATCCAATTTTATCATCCCGTCCCCCTTGCAACGTTCGCAACGGCCCCCGCTGATGTTAAAACTGAAACGGCTTGACTTGTAACCCCGCACCTTCGCAAGCGAACACTTCGCGTATAAATCCCGCAACTGATCAAAGAGCTTCGTGTAGGTCGCCGGATTCGAGCGCGGACTCCGCCCAATCGGTGCCTGATCCACTTGCACCACACTGCTGAAATGCTCCAAGCCCCGCAACCGCTTGTGCGGCCCCGGGATTACCCGCGCCCGATTCAATTGAAACGCCGCCGCCTTCGCCAAAACCGCATTCACCAAACTACTCTTACCCGATCCGGAAATCCCGCACACCACCGTCAACAAACCCACCGGGAAACGCGCGTCCACCCCTTTCAAATTGTGCGCCGCCGCTCCTTCCACCGCAAGCCAGGCATCCCGCGGCCGCAGGGTCGCCGCCTCTTTCTCTAATGCTACCGCCCCAGAAAGAAAACCTCCGCTTCGACTCGTCTTCGAGGTGTACGATCCCGCCGGCTTGCCCTCGTAAATCAACTGGCCGCCCTCCGCCCCCGCTCCGGGGCCCAGTTCTATCAAATGATCCGCCGCCCGCATCGTGTCGCCGTCGTGCTCCACCACCACCACCGTGTTGCCCCGATCCCGCAAACCCTCCAGCGTCTTGATCAAGCGCCGGTTGTCCAGCGGGTGCAGCCCGATGCTCGGTTCATCCAAGACATAAATCACCCCGACCAGCGACATCCCCAATTGCGTAGCCAGCCGCACCCGTTGCGCCTCGCCCCCGCTCAAAGTCGAATAAGCCCGGTTTAAACTCAAATAACTCAAGCCCACCTCGTTCAAAAATTTCAAACGCGTCGCCAGCCCCCGCAAAGCATCCCCCACTGTCCGGTACGCCTTCTTCTTTGCGAGCTTCCCCACAAATGCCTCCGCTTCACTCAAGGGCATCCCTAGAAAATCCGTCACCGAGATCCCCTCGATCAAAACGCTCAAGCTCTCCGGCTTCAAACGCCGCCCCCCGCATTCCTCACAAACACTGCTCGTTTGAAACGCCATCAAGCGCGCCCGCAAACCATCACTGCTCGTCTCCTGTCGCGTCCGTTCCAAATCCTTCAACACCCCCTCAAAACGCATCAGCTCGGGCTTCGTATTCCCACCCTTCAATTTAAAACTGAACAAACGCTCCCCCGTCCCCTGCAAAATCTGCTCCCGCACCTTTCCATCCAGTTCCCCCCACGCGACCGTCGGGTCAAAGGGCAACTGCTCCGCCAACTGTTTTAAAATCGCATTCCGGTTGATGATCATTTGCTTCGACCCCAAACGCCAGGGCTTCAACGCCCCGCCCTTCACGCTCTTGCTCGCATCCGGTACCAACAACTCCGGTTGAAACTGCAAAGTCTCACCCAATCCCCCGCAACTCCCACACGCGCCCTCCGCGTGATTCCATGAAAAATGACGCGGGCTTACCGCATCGTAAATCGTCCCGCAATCCACACAGGCGAGCCGATTGCTCAACGCCACTTCACGCCAACCCCCCTTCGCCTGCTCGTCCTCCACCAATACCAGCGCCCGGTCCTCACCTTCACTGAACGCCAACTCCAGCGAGTCCGCCAGACGACTCCGCTGACCCTTGTCCAACTTCAAACGATCCACCACGATTTCCACCTCGATCGCCTTCGCCTTCGAATCAATCAAATCGCGCTCATCCAGACGCCGCACCTCCCCGTTCAAACGCACCCGTTGAAACCCGCGCTGCTGCAATCGCGGCAACTCCTCCCGCAAAACCGCCGGCTTCGCCGTCAACCACGGCGCCAGAATCAACAAACGACTCCCCTCCGCTTCCGCATAAACCCGCGTCAAACAATCATCCATCGAGCGCCGTTCAATCACACCCCCGTCCTTCGGACAATACGCCGTCCCGCACACCGCCCACAGCACCCGCGCAAAATCCGCAATCTCCGTCACCGTCGCCACCGTGCTACGCGGATTACTCGAACCACCCGTCCGTTGCTCCACCGCAATCACCGGCGACAAACCCTCGATAAAATCCACATCCGGACGCGGCATCTGCTCCAACACCTGACGCGCCTTCGTCGAGAGACTATCGATATATTTGCGGTGACCCTCCGCATACAAAGTATCAAACGCCAACGAGGATTTACCCGAACCGCTCACCCCCGTTACCACCACAAAATGATGCCGCGGAATCTCCAGACTGAGATTGCGTAAATTGTGTTCCCGCGCCCCCGATATTTTTATCGTTGCCGCAGGCGATGCCGTTTTTTTCGCCATAAAGTTAACTTTCTAATAAGGCATAGCTTTCCAAAGGCGCAAGCCAAGCCCCCGCTTTTAAAATTGCCAAATCCGCGCGCCGCCCTTATCGTTCTACCCATGACTCAAGATGCAAAACCGATCCTCTACGTTAAAAACGGTTGCCCCTGGTGCACCGAGGCAATCAGCTATTTCAACAGTCAGGGCGTTGAGCTTGAAATCCGCAACGTCTCCAAAACCCACGACTACATGAATGCCATGGTAGCAGTCAGCGGTCAGACCAAAGCACCCACCTTTGAATACGGCGAATTCGTCGTCGCCGATTTCTCCGTCGATGAATTCCTCGCCGAATTAAACGCCTTCCCCGAGGTTCGCCAAAAACTCGGCCTCAACGACGACGAAAATTAAAG
>JBELLU010000097.1:0-3362 GCA_042096455.1 Opitutia bacterium | reverse complement strand
AATTTTTGATAACTTTCATTCCGCCTGTCAAATGATTGCCATACCGCAGCGTTCTTTCACGGGCTAAAGCTGCTCTTTCCTGTATTAGAATTCCAAACTACCAACCGCAGGAGTCCCTAGCTAATTTTCTTCCGCGTCGCCACGATGACCGCGCCCGCAATGAGGGATCCGCCGAGTGCGAGGCGGAGCAGGGCCTGAGCGGAGACCGCTTCGATCTCGCCGAAGATGAAGAGGGAAAAGAGCATCGCGAGTGGAATTAAGGCGTTATTGAAGGCGGCAAGGGTGCCGGGGTTACTGCGGCTGGCGCCTTTGTTCCAGAGGAAGAAGCCGAGCCCGGAGGCGATGCAGCCGAGGTATAGAATCGCCTGCCATTGGGAGGGGTCGATGGCGAGGGCTTCGGGGTTGGCGAAGAACAAACTGCAGAGTCCGGCACAGCAGGTGCCACCGAGGGCGAGGAGCGCGAAAACGGCGTGGTCGTGGACGGCGGAATGCTCGCGCTTCCAATCGCGGTAGGCGACTTGCCCAAAGGCGAAGGAGAGCCCCGCCACTTGCATGAGGGCGAATCCAATCCAGATCGAACCGGTGGGGACGCCCTGTATTTTGATCGCGGCTGCCCCTGCAACCGAGAGGAGCGCCGCGAGGAGATAGCGCGTGGAAAACTGCCGGCTGCGGAGGTCGTGAATCAGGACGACATAGACGGGAGTGAGGATCGAGAAAAGCGCCACAAGGTGCGACGGCAAATATTGATAGGCCTTCATGTAGCAGACATACATGAGCCCGAATTGAATCGCGCCATAGAGAAAAAGCCGGAGCCCGTTCCTCTGGTCGATGGATTGCAGTCGTAAAAAGGGCAGGAATACCAGCGTCGCGCAACCCAGCCGCAGGGTCGCGACGAGGAAGGAATCCACTCCCGTCAAAGCACTCCCAATCAGGCCAAAGGAAAAAGCCCAAATGAGAGAAACGATGGCGAGGTAGTGCATGGTCTGTTCTTACACGCAGTATGAATTACCAACGATAAATCGCGCCACAGGAAAGCTGACTCCCTCTACCGGGGGTGCCGGGCACATCCTGATAGTCGTCATCCCAGGCGTTGTCGAGGGCCGCGAAGAGCTCCAAATTATCGAAATCGGGCGGGAAAACACTGAGGCCGATATGCGTAAAGAGCGCTTCATTATCACTGCTGCGAAGGGCATTGGCTTCTTGATTGCGCCATTCGTTGTCGATCCGCAACTCAAGGATCTCATTCGGCGTCCAGATCGCCCCGAGGGTGATGCGATGTTTCGCGTAGTTGAGGGCGTAGAAGCTCGCATCGACGCTTGCGTTGCCGTAGCTTTCGTCCTTGTCGAGATAGGTATAGCTCGCAATCGCTTCAATCGCATCCCAGCGCCTCGAACCAATCAGCTCGATGCCGAAGGTTTCGAGGTCCATGTTTTCAGCGGAGCGTGCCCCTACCCCCGCATACGTCCAATCCACTAAATCCTCATCCCATCGATAGAAAATAGCGCCATCAAAGCTCCATTTGGGTCGATTCAGGGAATAGCCGAGTTCCAAATTTTGAGAAGTTTCGCGGAGCAAATCATGTTTACTTCGAAACAGTCCGCTGGTTTCACTGCCTCCAATTGCCCCATAGCCCACAACTTGAGTAGTCTCTGCATAGGACAGGTGGAGCCGCTCGGATTTGCCTATACCCCGGTCGGTGAGGAGGCTAATTTCCGCAATAGGTGACCCCTTCGAGGCATCCCGGTTCGTGTCGTCTATGGAGAGTCCCGCTTGGAAAAGAAGCGCCCGCTGCCCATTCAAAGCGTGGCGATATTGCGGCACCAAGCTCAGTTTGTAGTAGCTGCGACTCGTAAACTTACCGACTTCCAAGGTATTGGATTCAATTGTATCGTGCGTAAGCTGAAGGCTGTAATTCAGAGCAAACTGAGCATCGAGGGCATGGAGTCCCGACAGCCCCAAAGCACCAACCTCAGTCTCATGCACAAAGGTATTGTTCGGCGCAAAGCGATTGAAGATGTAATGGTCGCCATTCTTGCGATAGTAGGCAGTGGCTTGCCACTTACTGCCTTCGGCGTAGTCCTGCTCGTGGTTTAGAATAAATAAACGTGTTTTGATGTATTCAGTTTCGTAAGGGTTGGAGCTTAGGTATTGCTCCCCGGTATACATCCCGAATTGACCAAAGAACTTCGATTGGTAACCCGCAAATAAATCCGTCTGGGAGTGAGGGCCCACCAACTGCACCCTTGCAGAGACACGACTGAAGTCGTGATCACTATACTCCGCCGTGCCATCACTTTCAGAACGGGAATATTCCGCCTCATAACCCCATTTCCATTTGCCATCAGCGTGGAGGGGCTCAACCCAGGCACTGTGTAAACGTTGAAAGTTGAGTTGATTCTCACCGCCACCGATGGTGATGCTTCCACCGGGAGTCATTTCACTCCATTGATACGATAGCGTACCCGCGGTGCTATTGAATCCATAAAGGGCGTTATCCGCCCCCGTGAGGACCCGGGGCTCACCCAACATCTCCGGCGCGATCGGCAACTCCGTGCTGTAATGCCCCGTCTGCGGATCCAGCAGGGTCGCCGCCCCAACCTGAATTCCGGTGCCCTCAAAAATCCCCCCGCGAATACTGACGTCCCCCTGCGCCTCCGCCATGTTGCGCGACTGGAAATCAATGCGCGGATCAAAATCGAGATTTGAAACGACCGATTCAAAGGTCGATGCAGGCAGCACATTCGCAGTCTCCTGCCCCCGCACCGTAAGGGTCGGAAGCATGTAAATCTCGGAATCCTCATTTGCGCTCTCCGGCTCGGCATTACTCAAACCCGCCCCGAGGGCACAGGTGAAAAGGAAGCTTAACTTAAGGATAATTTTGTGAATCATTAATCGATCTGTAGTAATTCATTTACGAATTTCAATTATTAAGTCATTTTATTTTTTAATTAACAATACAGGTATTCGAAAAATTGCATCAGGCACCACAGGAAATCTTTTTAGCGGGCGGCTGTCTTTGGGGCGTACAGGAGTTTGTGCGTCATCTCCCCGGGGTGCTCGCCACCGAGGCGGGCCGCGCCAATGGCACCACTCAAACCCTCGACGGCCCCTACGACGGCTATGCCGAGTGCGTGCGCGTCACCTTCGACCCCAATCAAATCACGGTCGCGAACTGCATCGAATACCTCTTTGAAATCATCGACCCCTACAGCCACGACCGGCAGGGCCCCGATACCGGCAAAAAATACCGCACCGGAATCTACAGCCGCGACCCCGCCCATCTCGAAGCAGCCCGCGCCTGCATCGCGGCCCGCCACGACGCCGCACAAATCGCCCTCGAAATTGCGCCCCTCACCCATTAC
>JBELLU010000096.1:0-3383 GCA_042096455.1 Opitutia bacterium | reverse complement strand
CTTTATAAAAAGAAGAAGAAGCATTTATGAGACCCTTTGTAAAGCGAGCTTTTTGGAGCCTGTTTAAGGGTTACTGGTGCCCTTGGATCGGTTTTCTGCTTTTTTTGAAACGAGTACCGAAGAGCGCCGCCTCCGGAAAGAGGATTCTAGCTGGAACCTTATAGGGAGTGAGGTATTTTCGACAATGGTTTTTAATTTTTCTTTTTAGAGCAGGCAGGTCGGTTTTTACCCGCGGAATTATCTGAGCGGCAACATTTTGCCCGGTAATGGCATTCGGTTCACCGTACACCAGGCAATCGGCAACATCAGGGATTTCCATGAGAATACTCTCAACCTCAGAGGGTGTAACTTTTTCACCACCAACATTGATGATATCTTCACGTCGGCCGAGGATAGTTAGGTAACCATCCTTGGATTCCTCGACGCTGTCGCCTGTTTTAAACCAACCGTCTTTGGTAAAGCGTGACATCTCATGGTTCAGATAGCCGAGAATTTGATTGCGTGAGCGCAACCAGAGCTCTCCATCCACGATTTTGTATTCGGTGTCAGGATCATCGATCTTTATCTGGGTACTGTCGGAGGCGCGGCTCACGGTTTGAGAAATACCGGTTTCGCTTGTGCCAAAGGTTTGAATGAAGTTGGTGTTGGGGAGCGTTTCCTTGAGCCGCTTCAAGAGGCTTTCCGGCATTGGTTCTGTTCCGTAGGTTACGAAACGAAGGCTTTTCAGGTCATGTTCCTGGCAGGCACCGCTCAGAAGGAGCAAATTCAGGAATGTTGGCGATGCTGGGAGCAATTTTACCGAATATCGGTCAATGGCAGCCGCAACACTTCGCGGTTCGCGGGATTTCGGGATGACAATTTTCGCACCACTGGCTAGCCCATTGAAAAGAGTATTGAGTCCGCCTATGTGGTCAAACAGCAGGAAGATCAAAATACTGAGCTTACGGGCACGTTTTTTTTCAAAAGCCTGAAGGAGGCGATCCGCGTCGTGCACCATGGCTTTGGGTTTACCGGTGCTTCCACTGCTGAAAAGGATGAGGCCCGGGTGCTCAGTTTCCTGAAGCGCGGTAACGATTGAGTGGGGCGCTGCTTTTTCGCCGGTGGGAGTGATTTCAGGAGTTCCGCTCTTGAGTGATAGGTGCCATTTGAGGTTTGCCTCCTTGATTCGGGATGCAAGTTCTGCCGGGGAGAGCTCGGTGGCGGGCGCGGCAATGGCCTTATGGTTGAAGAGGGCAAGCAGGGCCGCAACTGATTCCAGCGAATAATCCGCTTCGAGCAGTACGGAATCGCCTGCGCCAATGCCGTGAAGCTCGAATAGATTTTGGGTTCTTTCGATTTCGCGGGCTAAATCAGCATAGCTGAAGGTATGATCGTTGTGAACGAAACAAGCGCGATCCTCGAAGGACTCAATTCGTTTGCTGAGCCATTGGGTCATGTTGATGCTTAGGCAACGCCGCCAAGGTAAAGGGTTTGAGCGGTGATGAAATCGCTCTCTTCATCCAAAAAGAAATCGACGCATTTTATAACGTCTTGTGTCGTGCCGATCCGTTGAATGGCCTGTTTTTGAATCAGGGAATCAATGGCCTCCCTAGGAACGGTTCGGGTGAGATCGGTATCAATCGGAGTCGGCCCAATTGCGTTAACCGTAATGCCCAATGGGCCGAGTTCTTTTGCCGCGGTCCGAGTCAGGGACTCAAGTGCCGCTTTACTGGCGGCATATACGGCTTCACCCTCGAGGTTGAGGGGTGCTGCGATGCTGCTTAGGTTCACGATACGGCCCTTTTTCTGGCGGCTCATTTGTTTGGCGCATTCACGCATACAAATGAAACTACCGGTTATATTTGTTTCAAAAACCGAGCGGCAGGTTTCGGCGGGCGTGAGGAGGAAGTGGTTCATTGAAGCGATGCCGGCGTTATTTATCAGCGCATAAATTGGACCGATTTCGCGCTTTATTGAACGGATCATGGCCACAACTGCGGCCTCGTCCGCAACATCAAGGGTGTAGTGGTGGTAATTTGCGGACTGGATGTCTGTTTTTTGACGACTACAGCCAGCAACCCGCCAGCCTTTTTCAAGGAGGTGTTCCGCGAGGGCCCGCCCGATGCCTTTGCGCGTTCCCGTTATTAATGCGAGCTTACTCATTTTTTTCGGCCTCAGTGATAAGTTCCAGAATATAGTCGATGCATGAGGCAACTCTGCGGAAGGGAGAATGGGTGCGGCTCATCGCGCTTTGATTGGCGAGGGTTATGTCAATCTGGTGCTCATCTGATAGACGTTCTTCGATATCAGCGATGAAATTGACAAGGCCCATACTGTCGAGGCTGCTGCGCGCGCCAAAAAGACGGGTCGTTTCATCTCCGGTCGCCAGATCCGGCTTTTCGAGATCTTCGCCGAGCTCGTGCAGGGTTTTGAGGACAAGGGCGGCAATTTCTTTCCTTTCGAGTGACATAGTTGGGATTTGTGGAAATATGACTAAAGCTTGGAGAATCGATCTATATTTGCTTTTACAACGGAATTGCGGTTTGTAGCAAGTAGGAATGGGGTGGATGGTGTTTTGCTGGAATGGGCAAGAATGGGCTTCCACTTTAATACTCAGGTCGACAATCTGTGTGAGTCATGGCAAAAAGTAAATTAAAGGGTGCACGCTTGGAAGGGGTGGTCACATGCGTGCCTCCAACTGAGAAATGTATTGATGATGAAATCGAACTTTTTGGTGGGAATGCCAAGCAGATTGCGCGTTTGAAAAAGACAATTGGCTTGGATCGGCGCCGTGTAGTGGATGAGGGGATCACGGCGCTTGATTTGTGCGCATCTGCGGCGGAGCACTTATTGAAGACGGCATCGATCGATCCCGATACGGTGGATGGAATGCTATTTGTGACGCAGACGGCGGATTATTCGCAGCCTTGTAATGCAGCGGTTCTGCACGGCCGTTTGGGGCTTTCAAAAAATTGTGCGGCGCTGGATGTTAATCTCGGTTGTTCCGGTTACGTCTATGGGCTATGGCTGGCGCATACAATGGTAAGCACGGGTGCCTGCCAGCGCGTGCTTTTGTTGGCGGGAGATACGCTGAGTCGCCAGGTCAATCCCCGCGATCGTTCGGTTGCCCCTGTTTTTGGTGACGGCGGGAGTGCGACTTTGGTGCAGGCATGTGCCGATTCGGAGGCTTGGTTTAGTCTGCACACCGATGGTAGTGGTTATGAAAAATTAATGGTGCCGGCGGGTGGAATGCGGACGCCGCGAGGACCGGAGACGCAAACAGAGAAGCGGGACGAAGAGGGCAATGTCAGGAGCTTGGAGAATTTATTTATGGATGGCCCAGAAATTTTTAATTTTTCCATCACAGAGGAACCTCAAAGCGTGCGGGAAATGTTGGACTTTGC
>JBELLU010000095.1:0-3425 GCA_042096455.1 Opitutia bacterium | reverse complement strand
AGGATATTTTTAAATCCCTCGCGGGCGTCTAGGGCTTGCGGGTCGGGCATTGCTCGGTGCCGCAACCACAGCCACCGGTTTTCTTTTTGCGCCGAAAGACGCGATACAAAAAAGCGAGCGCCCCGAGGAGGACGAGTACAACCAAGACTGTATCCAAAAATTGCATACGGGCGTCAGGCGAGCCACATCCCGATTTGATAGGTGAGGACCGCCGCCACCCAGGCGAGGGCGGTCAGCCCAAAGAAACTTCCCGCGGCCCAACCCCAGTGCAATTCCTTCGCAATCACCGCGACCGTCGCGCCGCATTGCATACAGAGGGCGAAAAATACCATGATGGAAAGCGCTACCGGTAAATTGAAGACTGCCTCTCCGGTGCGCGGTCCCGATTCCCATTTCGCTTTGGTGAGAGTGCTACGCAGATCGTCCGAGCCTTCATCGATTTCCCCGCCGAGGGCGTAGGTGATCCCGAGGGTGGAAATAATAATTTCGCGGGCGGGGAAACTGGCGAGTACCCCGACCGTGATCTTCCAGTCATAGCCCGCCGGCGCGAAGATCGGTTGCACGGTGCGTCCAAAACGCCCCATGTAGCTTTGTTCGAGGTAGGCGGCATTCACGCGGTGCTCGAGTTGCGCAGGGGAAAGAGCGGGGCTGCTTTCCTCTGCGGTCGCTTCGACCGCCTCGGCGAGTTCGGGCGGGCGGGGAAAATAGAGGAGCGCCCAGATGACGATCGTCATGGCGCAAATCACGGTGCCGGCACGAATGATGAATTCCGACCCGCTCTCGTAGAGACGATGCCAGATGCGGCTGAGTTGCGGCACGCGGTAATGGGGCAGCTCCATCACGAAGGGTTGGCTCGTCACGGAACGCGGGAGGCTGCGGTGCAGGAGCCAGGCGAGCGGCCCGGCCAGCAATACCCCGATGAAATGCATCGCGAAGAGGGTGAGGCCCGCGACCGCCGCGCCGTATTGCGGTTCAATAAAAGCCCCGATCATGAGGAGGTAAACCGGGAGACGCGCCGAACAGCTCATGAGGGGCGCGATGAGAATCGTGATGCAACGCGCTTTGGGGTCGCTGATCGTGCGGGTCGCGAGAATCCCCGGAATCGCACAGGCAAAACTGGAGAGGAGCGGCACGAAGCTTTTTCCGTTCAAACCGCTCCACGAAAAAAGTTTATCCATCAAAAAAGCGGCGCGTGCCATGTAGCCGGTCTCTTCCAAAAGCGCGATGAAGAAGAAGAGCACCAGGATCTGCGGCAGGAAGACCAAAAAGGCGCCGACCCCGCCAATCACGCCGTCCACCACCAGACTTTGCAACATAGGCGTCGCGGTCAAAAACCCGCCCGCGAAATCGCCGAGCTTCCCAACCCCGCCCTCGATTAAATCCATCAGCGGCCCCGCCCAGGTGTACACCGATTGAAAGACCACATACATCATCCCCACAAAGACGAGCAGGCCCCACACACGGTGCAGGAGGAGTTGATCAATGCTCTCGGAGGCGCTGCGTTTTTTCATGGCGGCCTGCCGTTCGAGAATGTCGTTGAGAAGGGGATTGAGGAAACGGTAGCGCAGGAGGGATTCCGCGGCATCGGGTTGATAGCCTCCCGTGTGGAGTTGCTCGCGGGCGCGGCGCAGGATCGGTTCGCGTTCCGCGGCGGGGGTCTTGAGGCGTTCCGCCACCGCGCTGCGTTTGTCGAAGAGGAGTCGTTGCAGTTCCCCTTCGCGCAGTGCTTCCCCCCGGTGCTCGATCAATTCACTGCGCAAATAGTCCAGCGATTCCGTGACCGCTTCGGGCCAGCGGGGGCGCACCAGCATCGGACGCGTCTCGAGGGCGCGGGTCACCGCATCCGCGAGGGCTCCCGTGCCGCGACGGGTGCGCGCCACGGTCGGCACCACCGGTACCCCAAGGCGTTGCTCCAATAGTTTGCTGTCGATTTGCAAGCCCTTGCGCTCCGCTACGTCCCAGCAATTCAACGCAATCACCATCGGCACGCCCAATTCCGACGCCTGCGTGGCAAGGTAGAGATTGCGTCTTAAATTTTCAACATCCACCACCACGATCACGAGGTCGGGTGGGGCGGCATCCGCGGAATGCCCCGCCAGAACGTCCACCGCCACGCGTTCATCGAGCGAGACCGCGTTTAAATTATAGGTGCCGGGCAGGTCGATGAGGTCGACCCGTTCCCCGCTCGGAAGGGTCCAGGTCCCGGTCTTTTTCTCCACCGTGACCCCCGCGTAATTCCCGACGTGTTGGTGCAGGCCGGTCAGCATATTGAAAAGGGAGGTCTTGCCGGTGTTCGGATTCCCGATCAGCGCAACGCTCAACTGCCGGTCCGCATTCATCGTATCGCTTCCACTTCAATCCGCGACGCGTCCTCAATCCGCAGACTCATCTGACAACCGTTGAATTCAATCGCGATGGGATCCCCCAGCGGGGCCTGATGTGTGAGGCGCAATTCCTGATCCGGCAACAATCCCATCGTCATGAGACGCGCGATGCAGGGATTCCCGCTGTCGAGTTTCGTGACACGGAAGAGGCCGTCTTTTTTTATTCGATCCAGTCGCATAACTAATGGGGAAGTATTCAATGAGATTTAGTCTCAACTGGCAACGAAGAAAAACCGCGAATCGAAAGAAAGCAAACGCCGCTTACAATTCGGAACCGAAGCGCGCCTTGTGACCTTTTGCGACCGCCACGTATTTGTCGGCCCATTCACGGATACCGGCGCGTTCCTCTGCGCTGAGTTCACGCACCACTTTGGCGGGTGCTCCGAGCACCAGCGAACCCGGTGGGACAATTGTCGCCTTCGTTACCAGCGCCCCCGCGCCCACGATCGATTGTTCCCCGATCACCGCGCCGTCCAGCACCGTCGCCTGCATCCCGATCAAACACTCGTCCCCGATTTCACAGGCATGAATCATTGCAGCGTGACCAATCGTCACGTGGCGACCGACCTTCACCCCAAGTTCATCCGCCAAATGCACGATCGTCCCGTCCTGCACATTCGAGCCTTCCCCGATCTCAATCGTCTGGATGTCGCCCCGCAGGACCGCCCCGTGCCACACACTGCTGCCCGGCCCCAGCGTCACCGCTCCAATCACCACCGCACCCTTCGCCACGTAGGCGTCCGCCGCCACTTCCGGTTTGCGATCCAAATATTCCTCCAAACGTTCTTCTATGGTCATTTCTTGAAATTAGCAGAACCCGCCGGAAATAAAAGGAAGATGTTACGCTGGCATGATCGTTGTTAGTTGTTAGCTGGGATCAGTCTTGATCATATTTTTAATCCTACTCTTACTCTTATTAAGATGAAATATTCACCACGGAGAAACGGTATACCGTGGAAGCGGCAATCCTGCCGCTTTGCCTTTGCTTGAAAAGCGACAAGAGTGTCGCTTCCACAGTGAGCAATCAGGCCAAGGCCACTT
>JBELLU010000094.1:0-3476 GCA_042096455.1 Opitutia bacterium | reverse complement strand
GGCTACCGCCAAGCCGGTCAAGCCCTGCACCAAACAATCCTCGCCAAAGCCGCCCTTGCCACCGCCACGCGCGACCGCTGGATCACCGAAGAAAACCTCCGCCAGACCCTGCAAAACACCAGCGGGCGCATCCGCGACCTCGCCGGTCCCGCCGGCCCGACAACCACCGAAGACCGCTCCGCCTACGTGCTCCTGCTCCGCGCCGAGGCCGCCCAACCCGAGATCAGCCCCCTTCTCTCCGAGCAGCTCATGAAACGAGCCGACCGCATCCACTCCGGCGCCCCCCTCCCACCGGACTTCCGGAAAGACTACATCCGCCTCCTCGAAAAAGAATGCGCCACCATCCAGAACAGCCTTCGGCCCGATGCCTCCCCCCGGCCCGATCCCACCCTCGCCGCCGACCTTGAAGAACACGCCGAACGGCTCGCCGAAATGGACGCCCGCATCCGCTCCATCCTCGCGGCCACCCGCCTCTTCGACCCCCCCGGAAACGAGTCACTGCAAACCCTCTGGCAAGAATTCCAGCAAGCCAACGAACCCTTCCTCACCGGACGCCGCGCCCACCTCGAGAAACTCCGCCAGTGGAACCCCGACGATGCCTACTCCGTCCTTGCCGCCCTCGGCAACTTCCTCGCTGGCAAGCAATGGATCACCGCCAGCAGTCGCCAGGACTGGTTCGGCATACTCCCCCTCCTCTCCGGTTCCCTCCTCGTCGCCGCCATGGCCCTTTGCCTAGCTGTCCCCGTCGGCGTCGGTGCCGCCATCTATAGCGAACAACTGGCCTCGCCGCGCGAACGCCTCTGGATCAAGCCCTCCATTGAACTCGTCTCCGCCATCCCCACAGTTGTCCTCGGCTTCTTCGGAGTCCTCGTCCTCGGGCAACTCCTTCAGCAGGCCGCCGGCTCCGCATGGCTCCGCTGGATACCCTTCCTTCCGCCACAAACACAACTCAACGCCCTCACCGCCGCCTGCCTGCTCGCCTTCATGGCCGTTCCCACCATCTTCACCCTGACCTGCCAGGCCATCGGGAACATCCCGCGAGAGATCAAGGAGGCCTCCCTCGCCGCCGGCGCCACCGGCAGCCAGACAATCTTCCGCGTCATCCTGCCCGGAGCCTTCTTCGGCATCCTCTCCGCCGTCATGCTCGCCTTCGGCCGCGTCGTCGGGGAAACCATGATCGTCCTCCTCTGCGCCGGCAACCGTATCAAGATACCCGACTTCACCGAAGGCCTCGCCGTCCTCTTCCAGCCAGCCCACACCATGACCGGCATCATCGCCCAGGAGATGGGAGAAGTCGTCCGCGGCAGCCTCCACTACCGGGCCCTCTTCATGGTCGGGATCGTCCTCCTCCTCCTCTCCCTCCTGGTCAACTTTATTGCCCTGCGGCTGGACCGGCGGATGCCGCCCGGGAACAACTGATCCAGCCGCTCACGCATGCCTTCGATGGACACCACACCGCACCCCCTGGCCAAGAAGACCACCCGGCGCAAATTCCGGGAGACCCTCGTGCGCTGCTGCTTCCGCCTGCCCGCTTACGGCATCGTCCTGACCGCCGCGCTTCTCCTTGGCCACATCGTCCTCAAAGGCAGCCGCGCGCTCCTTTCTCCGGAAGCCCCCTTTCTCAACATCAGTTTCCTCACCGGAAAACCCCAAACCCTCCACGTCTTCGAGCCGAAGGACCAAGCCAACCAACTGGAGGCCCTCTCCGCCGAAAGACTCCGCCTGCGGGAGGCATCCATCCGCCAGCGCCCCGGCGTGGAAACCCGCCGCGCCCTCCGGCAACTGGACAAAGAGATCCGCCAGGCGGAACGCGAACTACGCGCCGCCTCCCTCACCTTCAGCGATGCTGAATTCCGCGCGACCGGGAACAAGCCCTCCACCCAAGACTTCTACTACGAGACCTACGCCTACTGCGCCGGCGGCATCGGCCCCGCCATCGCCGGCACCGCCGTTCTCGTCGCCGGTGCCAGCGCCATCGCTCTCTTCCTCGGTATCCTCTGCGCCGTCTTCCTCAGCGAATACAGCCGCAAGAGCCGCACCCTCTTCCTCGTCCGGCTCTCCATCCTCAAGCTCGCCGGCGTGCCCTCCATCGTCTTCGGCCTCTTCGGATTCGGCCTTTTCGTCCACTTCTTCGGCTGGGGCATCTCCATCCTCTCCGGCTGGTGGACCCTCGCCTTCATGATCCTCCCCGTCATCATCGTATCCAGCGAGTCCGCCCTCCGCGCCGTCCCCCAAAGCTACCGAGAAGGCGCGCTCGCCCTCGGTGCCTCCAAGTGGACCACCATCCGCACCAACGTCCTCCCCTGCGCCCTCCCCGGCATCCTCGCGTCCTCCATCATGGGCACCGCGCGCGTGGCCGGCGAAACCGCGCCCATCCTCTTCACTGCAGCCTTTGCCCTCCGCGACAAGTATCCCTGGGAAGACCTTAGCCACTGGAGCGATTTCTTCTTCCAGGGCGTCATGGCACTCCCCTACCACCTCTATGTCGTCAGCCAGAAGCTCCCGCAGAACGACTACACCCGGGACATGCAGTACGGTACCGCCCTCGTCTTCCTCCTCCTCGTCGGGTCTTTCGCCCTCGCCAGCATCCTCCTGCGAATTAAAGTTCGCCAAGACGCAGATTGATCCATCCTCTTCTTCCTCACTACACATCACCAGCCTCCTCTCATGGCGATCCACCCGACAACACGAAGCAACCACGCCGCGCCGACCTCCCCGGGCTTCGCTGCCCGGAAGAACAGCATCGAAGTGCAGCGCTTCAGCTTCGCCTACGGCGAGCAACTCGTTCTCGACTCGGTCACCATAGACATCAAGGAACGCAACGTCACCGCCCTCATCGGCCCCTCCGGCTGCGGCAAGACCACCCTCCTGCGCTCCTTCAACCGGCTCAACGACCCGATCGACAGCGCCCGCATCCTCGGCGGCCAGATCCGCATCGGGGGCATCGACATCAACCGCCCGGAGATCGACGTCATCGCCCTGCGCCGCCACGTCGGCATGGTCTTCCAAAAATCCAACCCCTTCCCCAAGTCCGTTTACGACAACGTCGCCTACGGCCTCCGCCTCCAGGGCATCCGCAACAAGCAGGCACTCGACCAGGTCGTCGAGCAGTCCCTCCGCGATGCCGCCCTCTGGAACGAGGTCAAGGACCGCCTCGACCAGAATGCCCTGAGCCTCTCCGGCGGCCAGCAGCAACGCCTCTGCATCGCCCGGGCCCTCGCGGTCAAGCCCTCCATCCTCCTCATGGACGAGCCCTGCTCCGCCCTCGATCCCATCGCCACCGCGCGCGTCGAGGAACTCGTCAACAAGCTCAAGCAGGACTACACCATCATCCTCGTCACCCACAACATGCAGCAGGCCGCCCGCATCTCCGACTACACCGCGTTTTTCTACCTCGGCAAAATCGTCGAGTACGACCACACAGACTCCATTTTCATGAACCCGGCCAACCCGAAAACCGAAGCCTACATCTCCGG
>JBELLU010000093.1:0-3537 GCA_042096455.1 Opitutia bacterium | reverse complement strand
GCGAGAATACCAATAATAGCCAAAACACCAATCATTTCGATCAGCGTGAATCCTTTGCGGGAGTTATATGTAGTTTTCATCATGATAAGTAGGTAATAGGTATAATACTTTTAACATACGTAAAGATGTCGATGAAAAGGTTCCATTTAAAGAAAAATAAACCGCTGGAGGGCGGGTAAACCCCACTTCGGCTTTATTCAGGATTGCCTGCGCTGGGCAAAATCAAACGGAAAGTAGCCCCCTGACCCAGCGTGGAACGTGCCGTCAGGGTGCCCCCGCTCGCCGCTGCCAAGGCACGACTGGAAGCCAAACCCAAGCCCTGACCCCATACTTTTTCACTGTAATTCGGCTCAAAAATACGGTTCAGCAACTCGGGCGCAATGCCGGGCCCATTGTCCGTCAGTTCAAATACGACATAATCACCGCGGGGTAATTCCTCCGGAAAAAGCTCTGAATCTCCCAAGCGGGACAGACGCAAGACCACGCGCCCCCCCTGCGGCATGGCCTCCCGGGCGTTAATCAAGAGATTATTGATAATGCGCGCCAATGAACTCCGCTCCATCGCCACCGCCGGGAGGTCTGCCTCCACCTTCAACTGCCCGGTCACCGGACTACTCCCAAGACAGATCGCCAGACATTCCCGCGCCAAGGGCTCCGCCGCCGTTAACTGCTCTGCGCCAAGCGGCTGATGCAGGGACGCCAATTGACCGATGAGCGGGCGCAACTGCCCCATCGCCTTCTCTGCCGCAACCAGATTTCTTTGTGACGATTCCCCCTCAGCCAATGCTTCGCGCGCCAAGGTAAGATTACCTTGTATAACGGTAATTAAATTGTTCAGGTCGTGTACGAGACTCCGCAAGGCCAAATTGTCCGCCGGCGGAGCAGGGTTGCCGGATTGCTTAACTGTCATGTATAGGTCGTTAGCCGAATAGATTTCAGCGGTGATTCTTAAACGTTGATATAAGGATGTATAACCCCAGTAAGAATGAAGCAAGAAAACCAAGCAAGCCTAGAACGGGATAGCCCATCAATAGGGGCTTAACCCCGGTCGTAATCACCAGCGAGGAACCGATCACCAACGATCCGACAATAATACCCGCCGTCAGGCGATTCATCGAGGCGTTAAAAGTCTCCTCCAGATTTTCAGTCCCGGCGTGGTGCATGTTTATCTGAATATCCTCCGCCTCCACGCGCTGCAGGATGCGCTGCAACTGCTCGGGGACCTGCCGCAAATGACGCATTGCCGAGAGCGCCGGATAGAGCGCCTGACGCTTTAAACCGTTAATGCTCCAGCGCGATTGCGCCAATTCCTCCAGGAAGGGTCGCGCCACCGGTTCGATCTCAAAATCCGGATCGAGACTGCGTGCGGTTTCCTCCACGCAAAGTATCGCCTTCGCCAACAAGGCGTAATCCGGTGGAACCACCACCCCGTTGCGCCCAAAAATATACAACAGCTTGAGCGCCAAAGCCCCGATCTCCGCTTTCAAGGCACCGGCATTGCCCTGCCGATTCAGCAAATACGTCACCTCCGCTTCCAGTCGCCCTTGCTCAATAGGGCGGCCTCCCTCCGACATCCGCTCTGCCACCTGCGTTACCGCCCAAGCATCCCCCGCCGCAATCGCGGCAAATAAATCCGCCAATACATAGCGCATCTCAACCGTAATTTGACCCGCCTGTCCCCAGTCCAAGAAACAAACGCGCCCCTCGGGCGTGATCAAAAGATTCCCGGCATGCGGATCGGCGTGGAAAAATCCGGTTGCCACGATCTGACGAAACATACTGCGCCCGCCGAGGAGCGCGACCTCACGCGCCGCCGCCGCGTCCAGATCCGCTGAATGCGGAGCACTGCCCTCCACCCATTCCGTGACCAAGAGGCGGCGCGTACTCAAGGCACGATCCGCCGCCGGAGCGAAGACCCCCGCCTCCCCGGCATTCAAGGCGCGGAACACCTCGGCATTGTCCGCCTCATTCCGGTAATCCAATTCCGCCTGAATGCGGCGCTCCGCATCGGCGACCAAGGCAGGCAGATTGTAGGGCTGCAAATCCGTGACCCGCGCGTGCAACTGCCGCGCAAACCAGGCGATGATGTCCATATCCGCGCGAATATTACTCTGGATTTCCGCCCGCTGAACCTTCACTGCAACCCATGCGCCGTCCGTACGGCGCCGCGCCTTGTAAACCTGCCCCAGCGAACCCGCCGCCACCGGCACCGGGTCGAATTCGGCAAAGACCGCATCGAGTTCCCCCGTTAATTCCCGCAACAATACCGGCTCGATCTTTTCAAAGGCCTGCGGTTCCACCTGATCACGCAGCCGTTTCAATTCCCGCACCAGCGGTTCCGGCAGACGGTCCGGGCGCGTACAGAGCACCTGACCAAACTTCACAAAGATCGGACCCAATTCCTCGAGGGCATTGCGCAGGCGCTCATAGGGCGTCAAATGCGCCACTTTTGAACGGACGAGATTGCGCAACAAAAGCGGCGGCGTTTCCAGTTGCAGGAGCAGGTCCTCAAACCCCCAGCGCACCAGAATTGCGACGATTTCCGGAGCGCGCACCGCATTGGCGAGGTAGTTAAAGGGTTTCATTGTTTCAGCTGAGCTGAGGTGGGAAAGTGGAAAGGTTTGAAAGTGGGAAGGTTTTATAATTTACGGCGAAAGGCAGCAATCCCCGCAGAAAGTACGCGCGCTTTTTCTCTTAAATTCTTGGAAAGGGCTGAACCGATTAGCTTCAGGTCTTCCGCGAGATAAAGCATACTTCGAACCTCACCGGCTGAACCTTTTGCAATGTCCAGAAAATGACCAAAGTCCCTCGAAGAGCGGCGCTCAAAACCTTCAGCAATATTATTCATTGTTGAGACTGTCGCCCGTGTAATTTGATCCTTAAAGGCATAGTCCCGACACTCGCCCATAGCCTCATAAATCGCATTCACCAAACCACGCGCCTCCTGCCAAATGCGCAAATCCTCAAACCGCTCCGCAAAATCACTCATGATATTTTACCCTCATAGCTTTCACACCTTCCCACTTTTGTACTTTCACACCTTCCCACTCCAAACGCCGCTCAATCAGCGTTTGGAAACTCCTTATGCAGCCGCCCCTCCAGTTCCGTGACCCGCGCCGCGAGGGCGTCGTATTGATCCTTGGTCACGACATTGGCGCGCTGCAGGAGCTGATTGAAGAGCTGACTTGCCTCGACCTTCGCCTTCTCGGTTTCGGCCTCGCCCGCTGCCACAATCTTTTCCGACATCGCGGCGGCTTCCTCTTTGGAGAGGTTCCCCTTCTCCACTAATTCATGCAATGACTCCAGCACTTTGTCTTTCGTCACGACAGCGAGCCCCAAGCCCGCCAACATTGATTTTTTAACCAGTTCGATCATGATGTCGACCAGCATAAAGCCGCCGGAGCTCAAAAACAAGAACGGAGATGAGGGTTGTTGGTAGGAAAGTACGAAAGTGGGAAGGTGGGAAGGTGGGAAGGTAGCGGGCCAAGGTCTATTTTTGACAGGCACAAAAAAAGGCCCGCCGGGTGGCGGGCCTTT
>JBELLU010000092.1:0-3560 GCA_042096455.1 Opitutia bacterium | reverse complement strand
TAAATAAACCATAAAAAAACGAAACTCGCAGCGCCCCTGAAGGGTTCCACCCACAAAGATTGCGGCGTAACATCCCTGTAACGCACCAGCCCCGCGCTTATTCGGGCCGATTGAACATCCAGTCGGTCAGGCCGATATTAAAGTCAACTTGTTCGAGGGTAAGGGTCGTCTCAAGCCCGTCATCGGTTTTGCTGACGACCTTGTGCGCGACCGGAAAACCGTTGATGGTTCTAAAGTCACTGGAAAGCAAGGTCGTGGAGGTATTAAACTTCAAATCGCGATTCACGATCTTGACGTCCAGATAACTCCGCACATCAATGTAATAATCGACGGAATAGCTGTTTTGCAAGACGACGCGGATGCGATGGCAAACGGTATCCATTTCACGCGTCGTGCCGAGGTATTCGATCGTTTTGCCACTCCGGTAGGGATACAAAAGGTAATTACCGAAGACCGAGGAATGAATGAAACGGCGGGCCTCATCAGCTGACATTAAAGCTGCGGGAGAGTTGGTCTCTGGCATGTGCTGCCAGGCCTCCTTACCGTCATAGCCGAGCACGATTTGCCCGTGAGAACTATCAAGGATCATTTTCAAGCGGTCGGGCTTGCGCTGGTAGCAGCGCATTTTGAATACTTTGTCACCAAAAGCCAAGGTACCCTTGAGGCGCATACTGTAAATCCCGCTCCAAGTATCGCTGCCGCCCAGGCCCAGCTGATAGTAGCGGGTCAGCAATTTTTCGAGATTGGAGTTACCCAATTCCGGCATCGCTGCCTCGCGCTGGCTCGCGGTTATATCGTCCGGTACCTGCAAACATTCGTTTTTTACCTCCGCCGTGAGCGGACTGAGGGAAAAAAGGATCCAGCATGCGCACGCACGCACAAGAAAGTGAGCTTTTGTATGCTTCATATATTAAAATAATACTGTTACAGTAAAAACAGATTATCTCCAATTCTAAAATCTTATTATTTAAATCGACTCCTCTTTTAAATACAACACTACTTGCAGCATCGATTTGGACTCATGCCAACCTTTCAATACAGAGCACGCACCCGGACCGGTGCATCGGAAGACGGTCAGCTTGAAGCGCCGGACCGCAGGCAGGCGGCGCAGCGTCTGACCGTCAAAGGCCTCCATCCCCTGAGTTTGCAGGTGGTTCAAGAGCAAAATTCAAAAGCCGGCAAAGTATGGGAGCAAGTCCGGGAAAAGCTTGCCGCCCTGAGCCCCCAAAAAAACAAAAGCTCCAGCGGTGGAAGCCCCCGTTCCGGCGGCAGCTCCAAAAAAGAAAAAACCGGGCTCACCTTCCTGCAACGCTTACTCGAGCTCCACAGTTCCGGGCTACCCGCCGGTGATTCCGTCAAGATTCTCAGCCAACGCCTCAGCCAACCGGAACTCAAAACACTCGCCCAAAAACTCTGGCGCGACCTCAGCGAAGGCAGTACCCTCGCGAGCGCTCTCGCCCGCCAACCCAACTATTTCAACAGTTCCAGCACCTACGTCATCGAGGCGGGTGAAGCCACCGGTAACCTCGTGCCGATCCTCACCAAGGTCATCGATTACCTCGAAGAAAAGCAGGCGATCCGCCGCAAGATGCTCGCGAGTATGCTTTACCCCGCCTTCATTTGCACGGTCGCGGTGGGCGTTGTCATCCTTTTCCTGACCGTCCTCCTGCCGCAAATTCAAGGCATGCTCGAACGCCTCGGCTCTGAAATGACCTGGAGCGCGAAACTCCTCATCGGCGGCGCCGACCTCCTCGTGCAATTCGGCCCCTTTGTCCTGATCGGGCTTGCGGTAACCGCCCTCGCCCTCCGCCAGTGGCGCCAAACTGAAACCGGCCGCGCCCGCACCGATGCCTGGCTCCTCCGCGTCCCGCTCCTCGGAAAAATCGCCCTCCACGGGGATCTCTTCCAACTCGGCAACCTCGTCAGCACCCTTCTTCAAAGCGGCATCAATACCACTGAAACCCTGCAACTCACCGAGCGTACCGTCAACAACCGCGCCCTCCGCGCACGCTTTCACATCGCCCGTAAGCAAGTCAATGAAGGCCTCTCCATTGCGCAGGCCTTCCGCCGCAACGCCCTCATGCCCGACCTCGCCCTCGATGTCCTCGCAGTGGGCGAAAACACCGGAAACCTCGCCCAGAGTATGACGGAAGTCACCAAAGGATTCCGTCAGGAGCTGACCCAACGCCTCGAACGCCTCACCACCCTCGTCTCCACCGGAGCCCTCGTGGCGGCCTTCCTCCTCGTTACCCTCATTGCGATCGGCATCGTGACCAGCGTTTTTCAGGTCAGCCAGTCGCTCTCCATCTAAGCCCGTTCCGGCTGAACGCAGCGCCAACGGAAAAGATTGCCGTTATTTTTTTTAATTTAATTTTGCATTTATGCATCTAACTATATTAGGCTTTTATACTTTTATTATGAAAATAAATATCCGCATCACTCTCATCCTTTCAGGATTGCTCCATTTAATAACTCCAACACAGGCCGCCCCCGACTACGGGCTTTCCACCCTCGAGAGTGACCGACCCATCGTGATGGGCTATGTCAACGCCCTCCGCTCCGCTACCGGGCAAGACCAACCCCTAACCCCCGCACAAATCGACGCCGAAATGGCAGCCCTCCACTGGGAAGGCTACGACGCTGTGGTGCACTCCTTTCTTGAACCCCTCGCCGATGGCAACCTGGACGAAAATCTCGCTAATTTCAAAGCCTACCAAAGCGCCCTCCTCAAATATGCCCACCAAAACGGCAAATCCGTAATCCTCTCAATCGGCGGCGCCGATCCCCCCGAAATGGCGGAATCGTTCTATGAAATCGCCCGCGATGCCACCAAACGCGCCACCTTTGTCGCTAACTGCATCAATTACCTCAAAAGCTACAACTACGACGGCATCGATATCGACTGGGAATTCCCGAAGATCGATTCAAATACAAATCGAAACGATCGCCCCCTCATGAATCAACTCATGGCCGACCTCTACGCCGCCGTCAAAGCGGAGGACGAGGACTACATTGTTATGTTCGGTACCGGTCCCGGTTGGCATATGGGCTCCTACGATTTTACTGCCCTAAAAGATCACTCCGATTTCTTCTTCTACTTCGGCTACGACTGGAAGGGTGCGACCCCCACCGGCGCAAACGGCCCCATCAGTGCTCCCAATAGCGGACCCCAATGGACCACCAACGGCGATTCCCTTTTTGAAAAGTCGGTCCGCGGGGGGATTCAATACGTCATCGATAAGGGTTTTCCCGCTTCAAAAATTATTTGCGGCCTCCCCTTCTACGGCTCTGCAGGCACCTCCTGGTCCGCCATCCGAACCACCTATAATGCCAACAAGGCGACTTATGATGCCGCTATCGACGAGCACGCCCTCGAAGTCAAAATTAACTCCGAATGGTTCACCACCCCGCCCGCCTTGAAGCGCAAAATGGACGCCCTCCTCAAAAGCGATGCCTCCGTCCTGACCGACAAAGCCACCATTCGCGGGGTCGGAACATGGGAAATCGGGCACGAGCACAGCACTAGTCCGGATCTCTCCACCGCCTTCGAGGAATGGATC
>JBELLU010000091.1:0-3622 GCA_042096455.1 Opitutia bacterium | reverse complement strand
CTTTCACAACCTTCCTGCTCCCCTTCGCGTTCCTTCGCGGGTAATGCTTTATTCGTGTGATCGCTGTGATTCGTAGTTTTGTGCGCGTGCCTTCACGTTAGCTTTGTGAACCGCTCTACATTTTTTTACTTTTCTATAAGGTATTGAAATTTAGCCACATCGAATAGTTTTTCTCAGACTATTCACATTTTTATGTGACAAAAAACGCTTGACGGGTGGGGCAAAATGGGGCGAAGTAGGTGAAAATGGTAATAATGGGATAAAATGGGTTTAACAAAAGCAGGCATGTTTGTGGGGGAATATCGCCACAATCTGGATGAAAAGGGGCGTCTAACGATCCCTTCATCCTGGCGTCCGGATCACAGCGATCCGGATGCGAACCTCTTTTTGGCGCTGCCCAGTCCCGATGGTTACATCACGGTTTATCCGCCCAAGAAGATCGCTCAGTTGGAAGAATCCATAGCCCAAATAAGTCTGGGGGATCGCGAGGGGCAGCAAGCGGTGGAGGAGTTGATGGCGCGCGCCCACAGTTTTAGTTGCGATAAGCAGGGGCGCATCAACCTGAATCAAAAACTGATTGATTTTGGTGGCATCGAGAAGGGCGCGGTCCTGCTCGGGAAGCTTTCCACCTTCAGTATTTACAGCGAAGCCCGGTATACCGGCTTGCAAAACCGCGCCCCCGGCGATCCCGAGGCGCAGGCATCCGTCTTTAAACGCTTCAACCTATAAACCCAGCGACCCCATGGACAACAGCCTCGAAGAAATCGCCCGTGAGAACTTCCGCAGTTCCGGATTCATTACACGCCCCGGCAGCGAACGACGAGTCCCCTGGTCCTACGCCAGTCTTCCCCGCAGTCCATACACCCAAATTGATGCGGTCCGCGCGATTGAGGCGCGCCGGGCGCATGCCAACGAACGCGAAAATCTTCCACCCAACAAATTGCTCACCTTCCTCCATGCTTTGTTCGCTCGATGAAACCCACCAAGCCGCCGCTCCGGGGCATTGCTCCGTCCTTCTGGACGCGAGTGTTGCTCTGCTCGCGCCGGCGGCGGGCGCTCGGTTTCTGGACGGGACCTTTGGCGGGGGCGGACACAGTGAAGCACTGCTCAAGGCGGCGGATGGTGTAAGGGTGGTGGCCTTGGACCGCGATCCCGAGGCAGCCTTGCGGGCGGAGGCCTTAAAATCCCAATACGGCGAGCGATTTGTTTTTCATGCCATGAATTTTGGCGATCTTGCGGAATTGGAGGGGGCGCCTTTCGACGGGGTTCTCTTTGATTTTGGATTGTCCTCCTTTCAACTGGACGACCCCGAGCGCGGTTTTTCCTTTCGGTCCGATGCGCCGGTGGACATGCGGATGAATCCGGAATCGGGTCAAAGCGCGGCGCAGTTTTTGGAAAACGCCACCGAGGAAGCCTTGGTGGAGGCGATTCGTACCTACGGTGAAGAGAAGCGCTGGCGTCGGGTCGTGGCGGCCATCATCGAGGCACGGGGCACCGGAAATTTGGAACGCACCCAATCGCTGGCGGCATTGATCGGCGCGGCGGTGGGCCCCGCTCCGCGCGGGCGCAGCAAGGTGCATCCTGCAACCCGCAGTTTTCAGGGCATTCGTATCGCGGTTAACGATGAGTTGGGTGCGATTGAACGCGCACTGCCGGCAGCCTTTGATCGTCTGCGCGCCGGTGGTGTGCTGGTTGCGATAAGTTTTCATTCGCTCGAAGACCGCATCGTTAAACGTTTCTGCCGCCGCATGGCGGGGCGTCCCGAGCATGCCAACGACAGCCGCACCCTGGATGAACGCGAGGAGCGGGCCCGCATGATCTCAACCCGCGCCATCGCACCGGATGCCGAGGAAATCAAAAATAACCCCCGCAGCCGCAGCGCCCGTCTGCGCGCCCTCCAAAAGCTTTAATGAAACCGAACCCACAGTCCTATCCGGCGGATCCGCGTCTGCGCCGCAACTGCATCGCGATTTTATTGGGCGTGGGGCTATTGACGGTATGTTCGGCATTCGTGCTGGTTTGGATGCAGCAGGAGATTTCCCGCACCGCCGGTCAAGCCGCCAAACTGGAGGCAAGGCTTGCCGAGCAGGTGGATAAGTTGCGCTACCTCGACGAGAAGATTTCGCGCCTGCACCAGCCGGTTGTTTTGCAGGGAAAAGTATCCGGTTCCCTGCGCCCCGCCAAGGATTTGCAAGTTGTCTGGGTTGCGGAACGCAATGGCGTGGAGGGTCGTGTTTATGCCGCGGCCGTTAGCTCCGCCGCTCCGGGCCTCGCTTTGATGTTTGAATCCAACACCCCCAATAACCCCTAAAGCCATGTCCACCCTGTATGTCACCAGCGCTCATTACCGAACTCCCGCCGGCTGCCCCGAAATCGAACCGGTTGTGAACGCCCTCAAGCAAAACCGACGCCTGCGTGAAACTGTACCTGCTGCAAATCCGCCAGGCCCGCCACTGCAGCCCTCCGAATCAACCCTTCGCAAAATGACCCGGCGCTTCAAGCCGCGTGCCGAATAAACAATGAGCCAGGCTTTCGTATGCACCAAACGTGCGGTTTTAATCCAATCCCTGATTGCGCTGGCTTTCTGCGTCCTGCTCGGACGTCTTTTTTATCTCCATATCTGGAACCATCAGGATCTTGCCAGTAAGGCTGAAAGCAGCCGTAAGATGGTCAAGGTGGTCGAGGCCCGCCGGGGCAATATTGTCGACCAGCGCGGCAACCTGCTTGCTTCCACTCAAATGACGATTGACCTCGGGGTGGATCCGCAATCGCTGCGGCCCGGTGACGTCTCGAAACTTCCGGAGTTGGCGCGCCTGCTGAACAAACCGCTCGCGGAAATTGAAACTGCTTTTAAAACAACGACCCGCCTCCGTTCCGACGGCACGCCCTATCTGGTGCGTTGGATTCCGCTCTACAAAGGCTTGAATCAGGAGACCGCTGCCGCAGTCGATGCCCTCGGTATCAAGGGCGTGTATGGCAATCACCGCTATGCCCGCACCTATCCCGGCGGGAAACTCGCTGCCCATGTCCTTGGTTATGTCAACAAAGCGGAGGTCGCCGCCAATGGCGTGGAGCAAGCCTTCAATTATTATTTGCGCGGGCAGGATGGCTGGGTGGAATCCGAACGCGACGGTCGCCGCCGGGAATTGGCGCAATACCGCGACCGTGAAGTCCTCCCGCACGACGGGCTCAATCTCCAACTTTGCCTCGATCAAATGATTCAGCACATCGTGGAGCGTGAAGTGGATCGCCTTGCGGGGGAGTACGATCCTGAGAGTGTCAGCATAATTGTGAGCGAGCCCACCACCGGGGCACTACTGGCGCTCGCCAATTACCCGAGCTACGACCTCAATGAATATTTCAACACGAAAAAATACCCGGTCGCGAACCAGCGCAACCGCGCCCTCACCGATTCCTTTGAGCCGGGTTCGACCTTTAAAGTGGTTCCCATTGCGGCGGCGCTGAACGAAGGGCTCGTACGCCGCGGGCAGAACTTTGCCACCAACCTGACCCATTTCAATTATCGCGGCCGGAAGGTCGGCTTGCCCCGCGATGATCACATCAAACAGGACAGCCTGCAATTGAACGAGGTCCTCGTGAAGTCGAGCAACCGAGGTTCGGC
>JBELLU010000090.1:0-3629 GCA_042096455.1 Opitutia bacterium | reverse complement strand
AACGACAAGGACGAACTCGTGGCGGTGCAGACCGGTGAGACCGCTCATGCCGACGCGGTGGATGCCCTCGCCAAGGAAACCCAACCGCCGGCGCGTTATACCGAGTCAACCCTCCTCTCCGCTATGGAAGGTGCCGGCAAACTGATTGAAGACGAGGCGTTGCGCGAAGCGATGCTGGAACGCGGCCTCGGTACCCCTGCGACCCGCGCCGCCACCATTGAAGGTCTCCTCCGCCAAAAATACATTGCGCGCGAAGGCCGCGAACTCAACGTGACCGGGAAAGGGCTGCGCCTCATTGAACTCTGCGATGAAATGAAACTCGAGGCGTTGACCTCGCCCTCCATGACCGGGGACTGGGAGGCGAAACTCAACAAAATGCAACAGGGTGAGATTGAACGCTCCCAATTCATGCAGGAGATCAACGACTTCACGATACAGGTCGTCGATAAGGCACGCACCCACATGCAAGCTGCGGTAAACCGCGTTTTCCCCGACCTCGAATGCCCTTGCCCCGAGTGTGGAGCGCCGCGCCTCAAGCAAACCGACGCCACCTATGAATGCCGCGATGTCGATTGTAGCTTTAAAATCTCCAAGTATATCGCCGGTCGCCAGTTGAGTGAAGACGAGGCGATCACCCTTTTCACCGAAAAGGCACTTCCCGAAATGGAGGGTTTCCTCTCGCGCTTCAATCGTCCCTTCACTGCAGGACTCAAACTTGCGCAATCCGTCAGTAAAACCGGCAAGATCGGCAAGTGGAAAACCGAGTTTGTCTTTGAGGACGAACTGGAACTCGACGAACCCCTCGATGAAAAAACCCGCCTGAAATCGCTCACCTTGCCGGACGGCACTGTCGCAGAATTGCACGCCACCGAAAAGGCCTACCACCTCCCTGCCCTCAAGACCAAGGATGCCCCCGAGGGCTTCCGCCTCGGCAAGACCATCCTGCAAAAGGAACTTCAACCGGAAGAAATCGTGGACCTCTTTACCAAGGGAAAGACCGCTCTCCTGGAGGGGTTTGTTTCACGCCGCACCAAGCGCCCCTTCAAGGCACACCTTACCCTCGACTTTGAAAACGGCGAAATCGGTTTTGAGTTTGCCCCGCGCGCTGCAAAAAAGAAGGCTGCCAAGAAAAAGTAAGCACCGCTTATATTTGCCAAGGCGGAACTTTTTTGCCTCTTTTATCGGATCAATGAAACCAGAAATTAAACCGAACCGTCCCTTCTTTTCTTCCGGCCCCTGTGCCAAGCGCCCGGGTTGGACACTGGACGCCCTCAATGACGCCCTCGTAGGCCGCTCGCACCGCGCCGCAAATGCCAAGGCGCGAATTCAAGCGGTCATCGAGCAGTCGAAAGCCATCCTCGGAATACCAGAGGGTTATCTCTGCGGAATTGTTCCTGCTTCCGACACCGGCGCGGTCGAGATGGCAATGTGGACCCTCCTCGGAGAACGCGGTGTTGAACTCTGCGCCTGGGAATCCTTCGGCTCCGGCTGGGTGACCGATGCCCTCAAGCAATTAAAACTGGAACCGGCGACCCTGCATGAGGCGGATTACGGGCAACTCCCGGATTTCACCAAAATCAATTTCTCGAACGACGTCGTCTTCACTTACAACGGCACCACCTCCGGCGTGCGCGTGCCCCATCTCGACTGGATTCCGGATGACCGTGAAGGCCTCACGATTTGCGACGCCACCTCCGCAGTCTTTGCAATGGACCTCGACTATTCCAAACTGGATGTCGTTACCTGGTCCTGGCAAAAAGTGATGGGCGGCGAAGGTGCGCACGGTATGATCGTTCTCAGTCCCCGCGCTGTAGCCCGACTGGAATCCTACACCCCCGCCTGGCCCCTGCCTAAAATTTTCCGACTCACCAAGGGTGGCAAAATCATCAAGGGCATCTTTGAAGGCGCCACCATTAATACCATCTCAATGCTGTGTATTGAAGATGCCCTCGATGGCCTCAATTGGGCTGCCTCCATCGGTGGTCTGCCGGCGCTGCTGGAACGTTCTGCCAACAACCTGCAGGCGATCGCTGAATGGGTTGAAAAAACAGACTGGATCGACTTCCTCGCCGATGATCCCGCCACCCGTTCCAATACTTCCATCTGCCTGAAGATCACCGCCGATTGGTATGAAGCCCTGCCCGCCGAGGCACAGGCCGCCAAGGCGAAACAATGGGTCAAGCTGCTTGAGGCTGAAGGGGTTGGCTATGACTTTGGCAGTTATCGCGATGCCCCCGTCGGTATACGCATCTGGGGCGGCGCCACCGTTGAGACCGCCGATATTGAGGCACTCCTCCCCTGGCTCGAATGGGGCTTCGAACAAATCAAGGATTAAGCCAGCCCTACAATGTTGCCTGAAACGTCCAAGCCAGCCACCAAGGCATTTCATGTCATGGCGAAGGCGATTGGCCCGATCTGCAATCTAGACTGCAAATATTGTTTCTACCTCGAGAAGGAACAGCTTTACCCGGAGAATGAAAAATGGAAGATGTCGGACGAACGACTGGAGGTCTTTGTGCGCGACTATATTGCTGCACAACCCGGTCCCGATGTCACTTTTGCCTTTCAGGGCGGCGAGCCTACCCTACTGGGAGTCAACTACTTCCGCAAGGTCGTCGCTTTTCAAAAACAATACGCACAAGGCAAAACCATTGCCAACGCCTTTCAAACCAACGGTACCCTCTTGAACGATGAATGGGGCGCCTTTCTCGCCGAAAACAACTTCCTCGTCGGGCTGTCCATCGATGGCCCGGAAGACGTTCATAACGCCAATCGCGTCGATAAAAAAGGACGTGATTCCTACAAGGACGTCATTCGCGGACTCAACATCCTGCGCAAGCACAAGGTTGAATTCAACACCCTCACCTGCGTCAACAGCGTCACGGTTCAACACCCCAAACGCATCTATAAATTCCTCAAAAGCATCGGCTCCAAATATATCCAATTCATCCCCATCGTAGAGCGCGAGGTCGATACCACCGCCGCAAAACTCGGACTCGATTTCGCGGCACCCCCCGACCTCGAAACCCCGCCCGCAAACCGCGAGGCGCCCCGCATGTCAGCGCACGCCGTCCCCGCCGCCGCTTACGGTGACTTCCTTTGCAAAATCTTCGATACCTGGATCAAACGCGACGTCGGCAAAGTTTACGTGCAACTCTTCGACGTGGCACTTGGCAAATGGCTCGGCGACAGCGGCGGACTTTGCTACTTTTCAGAGACCTGCGGTAGAGCCCTCGCGATGGAACACGATGGCGATCTCTACACCTGCGATCACTACGTTTACCCCAAATACAAACTCGGCAACCTCATGAACACCAGCCTCGGTTCGCTCGCTGATAGCCCCATGGCAAAAGCCTTCGGCGAGGCAAAACGCGACCGCCTCCCAAAATATTGCCGCGATTGCTCCGTCCGATTCGCCTGCAACGGCGAATGCCCCAAGCACCGCTTCACCTACACCCCCGACGGCGAATGGGGACTCAATTACCTCTGCCCCGCCTACAAACAATTCTTCCGTCACATCGACCCCGCCATGAAAATCATGGCCGACCTCTACCGCCAGCAACGCCCCCCCGCCGAAGTCATGGAAATCCTCCCCGCACAACGGCAAGCCAGAGGTTAGGGCACGGCTA
>JBELLU010000089.1:0-3782 GCA_042096455.1 Opitutia bacterium | reverse complement strand
GTGAGATTTAGGTCTCCTTCCGCAAAGAGGGTGCCGTCTTCGCCTAGCGTCACGGCTTGACCTGCGCTTTGGAGGGACAGGCTTTTACCTTCACCGGTAGCGAGTAGGGAACCATCGATCTGAGCGCCACGGGTGGTAGTGAGAATAATATCCCCGCTGGTGCTGGTAGCGAGCGAATCGCTTTCAGCTTCAAAGCGTTGGGTGTTGAGATTGAGTAGGCCGGTTGCTACGATTTGACCGCCGGTGCGGTTGTAGAGCCTGTTAGTATCAATATTCAGGGTTGTGGCGGCACCGAGGTAACCGCTGTTCTCGAGCGTCTCGGCAATATCGAGTGTGAGGGCACCCGTAGTGGTATAGATGAGGCCGCTGGTGCTGAGGTTGTGGGCGGTAAGGTCGAGTTGGTTGTTGGCGTAAATGGTGCCGCTATTAGTGATGGATTGGGCGATGAGGTTAAGGTCTCCTTCCGCAAAGAGGGTGCCGTCTTCGCCTAGCGTCACGGCTTGACCTGCGCTTTGGAGGGACAGGCTTTTACCTTCACCGGTAGCGAGTAAGGAACCATCGATCTGAGCGCCACGGGTGGTGGTGAGGGTAAGATCCCCGCCGGTGCTGGTAGCGAGGGAGTCGCTTTCAGCTTCGAAGCGTTGGGTGTTGAGATTGAGTAGGCCGCTTGCTACGATTTGACCGTCGGTGCGGTTGTAGAGGGTGTCGGTATCAATATTCAGGGTTGTGGCGGCACCGAGGTAACCGCTGTTATCAAGAGTCTCGGCAATATCGAGTGTGAGGGCATCGTTCTTTGAGTAGATTTTGCCAATACTGATAAGGTTGGCGGCAGTAAGATTCAGGGAGCCATTAGCTAGGAGGGTACCGTCGGCTCCAATAGTTACGGTTTGACCGGCACTTTGGAGGGAGAGACTTTTATCTTCGCCGGTCGCGATGAGGGAACCATCGATTTGAGCACCACGGTTGGTAGTGAGGGTAATATCCCCTCGGGTGCTGGTAGCGAGCGAATCGCTTTCAGCTTCGAAGCGTTGGGTGTTGAGATTGAGTAGGCCGGTTGCTACGATTTGTCCGCCAGCGCGGTTGAGGAGCGTATTAGCGTACAGGTTTAAAGAACTACCAGCGCCAAGGTAACCTCGGTTATTCAGGGTCTCGCTTAGTCGCAGGGTGAGGTCGCCGTTTTTAGCATAGATAGAGCCGCTGTTATTTGTAGTCTCAGCTTGAAGCTGAAGATTTTGGTCAGCAAAGAGGTTTGCTTTCTCACCGAACGTTACGGTCTGACCTTCGCTTTGGATAGAGATACTTTTACCTTCGGCAGAAGAAACCATCGCGCCATCAATTTGCGCCCCACGGGTGGTGCTTAATTGGATATCTGAAGATGTACTGGTAGTTAGCGAACCGCTCTCAGTTTCAAAGCGTCCGGTATTAAGATTCAATTGATCGTCTGCGATAACCTGACCCGCCTCACGGTTGTAGAGAGTCTCTGCCAGAATATTAAAGGCCGCCCCCGACTGAAGGTGCCCTGAGTTTATGAGCGTCTCGGAAACATCGATTTTGAAGTCACCATTTTTTGTATAAATCAAACCATAGTTGCTGAGGTTTGTCGTGGTGAGATCCAGTGAACCATCTGCAAAAAGTGTGCCCTCTGATGTTACTGTAAGATTTTGTCCCGAGTTGAAGAAAGTGATGTTTTGATTGTTCCCAGAGGCAATAAGTGAACCGCTGATTTGTGCGCCACGAGAAGCCGAGAAAACAATAGCTCCATTGGTGCTGGAGGCGAACGAACCGCTCGCAGCTTCGAAGTAACCGAGGTTAAAATCTAGTTGATCGGTTGCCCGGATCTGACCGCTGGTGCGATTATAAAGGGTGTCGGCCTTTATCTTGAGGGAGGCCTCTGCTTTGAGGTAGCCGGCATGGTCAAAAGTTTCATCTGCCGAGAGCTCCAAGTTTTGTTGAGCACGGAGGGCACTGTTTGCATTGGTAGATAGACTTCCAGCGTCTGCAACCAGGTTATTACCTGCAATCAAGACGCCTTTGATGTCTAAACTATTAACGGCATTTAGTTTGATATCACCCGCGGTTGATATTGACCCGGCGATCGATGCGTCTGTCTCGGCATCTATATTTAAATTGCCGGTTTCACTACTTAAAGAGAAGGAGTCGGTTAGTTTAATTTCTCCCGCGCGGAGATGAATGTCTTCTTTGGCAAAGACTTCGTTTGTGAGGCTTGCCTTACCTCCGGTGCTTAGATCGAGGTTGGCAAAACTATGGGTTTTTCCATGCAACTCAAGTGCGCCCTCTGCCTGGAGTCGCATCGCATCGTTTGAAACAATATCGCCGGTGCTTACTAGATTACTGGCTGTTTCAATCTCTAAAGAGCCTTCCGAGCTGAGTGATCCATCGTTATTGAAGTCGCCTGTCGTTTTGGCAAGGAGCCCTTCCTCTTCTGCGCTTATAGTTCCCTTGTTATTCACTCCCATGCCATATTTGTTGGAAACAAGATAAATTTTCCCGGCATACATTCCGCCCAAGGCAGAAACATCAATGCCAATTCCCTCATGCTGAGCAGGGTCTGAAGATTCGGCAGCCTGTAATTTTCCGTTTGCGTCATAGAGGACTGCTCCTTGTGCCGCGAAGGCTTCAATTTTCTTACCGTAGACCGGACCCTCAATTTTGAGGTGATCGGCAATAAGTTGCAGTTTTTCAGTTTCAGCGGCATTGAGACCTTTGTCTAAGATGTGAATCTGCCCCTGGTTCACATCGTATCCCAATATGCTTCCATCATCTCCAAAGCGGGCTTGTCCGGTTGTCAAAATACCTTGATCAACATTTACAAAGCGTCCTCCTTGGACTCGAATGCCATTGGGGTTGGCTATAATGACATCTGCCCGACTGCCCGCGACTTCCATATCGCCAAGAATTTCACTTTTTCGAACGCTTGTTACTTGATTGAGAATCGCTCGGGCGGCGCGGTTTTCCAGCATTGTATTTTGACGGATCGCTTCACCGCGACTGGAGGAAACTGGGCTTCTTTGAGCATTGTTATTAAAGATAACCCCTCGTTGGCTGACATTAAAGTCATCGTAGTTATTGACCGAAATACCACGTTGGTTTGCTTTGGCGATATTGATGAGATCGACGCCTTGCTCCGTTTGTGTTACAACTGTTGTGGTTGAGCCATCAGGTGTTATGCCAATTGCGCCATACACCCCAACCGCCAAAATTTGGTTCAAATGTGCAATGATAAGGATAAGGCTTAAGTATCGTTTTGTTTCCATAATTTTATTATAAGCTGAATATTAAAACTCTGTTCATAAATTGATAAAAGGGTAGGTATTATAGTCTAAATATAAAATAACGAAAGAAAATAGTTTAAAAAATAAAAATGTAAAATAAAGGGCTCGCGGATACTCGTCCCGCCCGAGAATCCCGCTCTTCATCAAAGGTTGGGGGCATGAGGCAATGAAGCCATCATGTTCCCGATGATAAATAACCCTCGAATAGGCCTAGAGGGTTACAAGCTCCTTCGGATACAAGATAAGAACGAGCTACGTGTGCATGTCGAGCTTGAAGCAGAGCTGGAGCCGAAGGCGTGCCCTTACTGCGAGGCCCCGGGGCCCCGCAGTAAGGGGCGGTATGAGCGCAGGGCACGGCACCTGAGCTGTTTCGGTCACGAGAGTGAACCGGTGATCCGGACACGGCGACTGAAGTGCACCTGCTGTCGGCGCAACTCCGAGCCCTTCCGCAATTATATCTACGAGCAGCATCAGCAGGGCATCTGTGCC
>JBELLU010000088.1:0-3944 GCA_042096455.1 Opitutia bacterium | reverse complement strand
TGAGGGTGTCGATTTTTCCGGTGGGGAGGTGGGCGCCGGGGAGGGTGCGTTGCGCCTCAAAGAGGATATCGCCACTGAAGACGATGCGGCGGTGCTTGTAGATTAATTCCACCGCAGCGGCACCGATCACGTGCCCGGCGGGGTGGAGGATGACTTCGATCTGATCCTTGCCCTTGGTGTGGATTTCGCCGCGTTCAAAGCGTTGCCCGTAGAGTTGGCGGGAAAAGATGGCGATTTCGCGGTGGAGGAAGAGGGGGAGTTCCGGGATGCCGTGTTCCTCGCGCTGGCGTTTCATGACGTTGACGGAATTGCGCAGCATACGGGGGGCGAGGAAGGTGTTGGGTAGGCTCGTAATGATGGGGGCGTGGGGATTGCGCGCTGCAATGAGCGGCATGGAGCCGAGGTGGTCGAGGTGGCAATGGGTCAGGATGATGAGGTCGATGCTCCGGTCGGCGATGGCGGCGTGGTCGGGGAGGGCGTCCTTGCCCATCATTTTGGGGTGGAGTCCCGAATCGACCAGAATGTTGAAATCACCGAGGCGGATGAAATGGCAATTGGCTCCGATGCCGCCATGGCGGTTGAGGTCGATGAGTTCCATGAGTGGAAATTTTTAGCTTCTGGGTGGCGTGGCTTGACTTGAGGGCTTACATCTTAGAGCCATGTTTATTACAAAATTGCAACTTTGCATCGCCATTCGTTAGAAATGCCTTTTTCCTTTTTACATAACTACTCATGAGTGACCCTTTGAAGCATGAATGCGGCATTGCGATGATCCGCCTCCTTAAGCCCCTGTCCTATTATCAGGAGAAATACGGCACACCGCTATACGGCTTCAATCAACTCTTCCTCCTGATGGAGAAACAGCACAACCGCGGGCAGGATGGTGCCGGGATCGGTTGCGTGAAACTGGGCGTTGAACCCGGCAGCCCCTACATGTTCCGCGACCGCAGCATTAAAAGCAACCCCCTCGCTCGCATCTTCAACGGGCAACTGGAGGAATACAACCGCTTGATGGCGGCAGGCACTCTGCACCCGGAGTTCCCCGCGACCGTGAAGCAAAACTTCGACTTTGGGGGCGAGATCCTGCTTGGGCATTTGCGCTACGGCACCTCCGGGGTTTACACCTCCGCAAACTGCCACCCCTTTGTACGCCAATCGAATTGGCCGACCAAGAACCTCATGCTGGCGGGCAATTTCACCATCACCAATGAGAAGGAAATCAATAATTCCCTCATTGAACGCGGGCAGCATCCGATCTTCGGTACCGATACGCAGGCGGTCCTCGAAGCAATCGGATTCCATCTCGACGAGGCGCACGACGCGATCTATCACCGCATGCGCGACACCATGCAGGGCGGGCAGATTCCCGAAGTGATCAGTGCCGACCTCGACCCGGTTCGCATCCTGCGCAAGGCCGCCGCCGACTGGGACGGCGGTTACACCATCGCGGGGCTCATCGGCAACGGGGATTCCTTCGTGATGCGTGACCCCCGTGGGATTCGCCCCTGTTTCTATTTTCAAAACGAGGAAGTCATCGCTTTTGCTTCCGAACGCGTCGCGCTCATGACGATTTTCAATCAACCTATTGAGCGGGTCTGCGAATTGGAACCCGGCACCGCCACCGTTATCAAGAACGACGGGCGGATTTACTGCGAACCCTTCACCGAAAAGCAAAAGCTCAGCCCCTGTTCCTTTGAACGCATCTATTTCTCGCGCGGCAATGACGCCGACATCTACCGCGAGCGCAAAGCCCTCGGTGCGGCGCTTAGGGACCAAGTCGTCAAGGCGATCAACAACGATTTCGCCCGCAGCGTCTTCAGCTTCGTCCCAAACACGGCGGAGACCGCCTACCACGGCTTGCTGGAGGGACTCCGCCTTCACCGCCGCGAGGAGGTCAAAAAGATCCTCATGGATGCCCAGCGCGATGGAACCCTCACCGAAAAACTGATTGATGATTTGATTATGGGCAACTGGCCCCGGGGCGAAAAAATCGCTCACAAGGACATCAAGCTCCGCACTTTCATCTCGCAGGAGAAAGGCCGCGCCCAACTCGTTTCGCACGTTTACGACATCACTTATGGCGTCGTTAAAGAAGGGGACTGCCTCGTCTGTATCGACGATTCCATCGTCCGCGGAACCACCCTCAAGGAATCGATCCTCAATATTCTAAGCCGCACCAAGCCGCGCAAAATCGTGGTGGCATCCACCGCACCACAAATCCGCTACCCGGATTGCTACGGGATTGATATGTCCGAGCTCGGGAAATTTATCGCCTTCAAGGCGGCGGTCGCGCTTCTGGAAGACGACGGGCACAGCGAGCTCTTGCAGGAGGTCTATCAGGAGTGCGTCGCGCAATCCAAACTACCCGTCCATCAAATGATCAATTGCGTGCGCCGGATCTACGACCGTTACACCGATCAGCAAATCGCCGCCAAAATCGCGGAACTCGTCTACCCCAAAAATGTCGTTTGGACCGGGGAGCTCGAAATCGAATTTCTGACCGTTGAGAAAATGCGCGCCGCGATTCCCGAGCACAACGGTGATTGGTATTTCACCGGGGAGTATCCAACTCCCGGGGGCTACGCCACCTTGAACCGCGCCTTCATCAACTATTACGAAAACAAAGACGGACGCGCCTATTAGCCGGAGCCAGCCGCTCTTCTCAAGCGATGCCGTCACACCTCGCAAACAATTCCATTTATGAATAAGACCGCCTTACTCTCCGTAAGTGATAAAACCGGACTCGTGCCCTTCGCACGCGCCCTTGTTGAAACGCATGGTTATCGCCTCCTTTCCACGGGTGGAACCGCCAAGCTCCTCGAGAGCGAAGGCATCCCCGTGACCGAGGTCAGCGACCACACCGGTTTCCCGGAAATGATGGAGGGCCGCGTCAAGACCCTGCACCCGAAGATCCACGGCGGACTCCTCGCGCGGCGCGACAAGGCTGATCATCTCGAGGCCGCCGAAGCGCATGGTATCGACCTCATCGATCTCGTGGTCGTCAACCTCTATCCCTTTGAAGCGACCGTTGCGAAACCCGACGTCAGTTTCGAACTCGCCATTGAAAACATCGACATCGGTGGTCCATCCATGCTGCGCAGTGCCGCCAAGAATCACGCCGCCGTCACGGTGGTGGTCGACGCCGCCGATTACGACCGCGTCCTCGCCGCGATGGCAGACGAAGCCGCGCTGGCAGACTTGCGTCGCGAGTTGGCACTCAAGGTCTTTGAACGCACCGCCGCCTACGACGGCGCGATTGCCGCCTATCTACAGGGGCAGGTTGCCAGTAATGAGCCCGATCTCGCCGCCATTGCGGGCGTGCCGAATCGTTTCAAGACCGACCTCCCGCAAGCCGCTGCCCTTCGCTACGGTGAAAATCCCCACCAGCAAGCCGCGCTCTACGGCAGTTTCTTTGATTGCTTTGACCAGTTGCAGGGCAAGGCGCTCAGCTTCAATAACATCATCGATATCACCGCCGCGACTTACCTCATCGGGGAATTCCAAAAGCCCACCATCGCGATTCTCAAGCACACCAATCCCTGCGGCGTCGCATCCGCCGATAACCTCGTGACCGCCTGGGAGCAGGCTTTTGCGACCGATCAACAAGCGCCCTTTGGCGGGATCATCGTCGCCAATCAATCGATCGACGCTGACCTCGCGACCATCATCGCCGGGATTTTCTGCGAAGTCATCATCGCACCCGATTTCACTCCCGCCGCGCGCGAGATTTTTGACAAGAAAAAGAACCTGCGCCTCATGACCGCGAAGGGGAGCCTTCCCGCCGATTCCCTCCAGGAAGTCCGCTCGGTGGTCGGCGGCCTGCTCCTTCAGGATCGCGACACCATGCCCGACCGCCCCGGCGATTGGAAGGTCGTCACGAAGCGCCAACCCACCGAGGAGGAAATGCGCGCGATGGTCTTTGGCTGGAATGTCGTCAAGCACGT
>JBELLU010000087.1:0-3970 GCA_042096455.1 Opitutia bacterium | reverse complement strand
ACCAGAATGGAATCACCGGACTTCACCGGGAAGCGGTGGACACATTCCTCGGCGGTGTTGTTGCGAAGGGCGGCTTCAAATTGTTCCCGGCTGACGCCATTCTTGAGGCCCACGATGAGGGAAGCTTCTGGGTTAGCGTGCGCGACATACCAATTTTCGGTCTTGGGCTCGCCGCCCAATTGCGGGGCAATGGTGGCGGGCGGGTGCACCTGCAGGCTGAGGCGTTCCTGGCAATCGAGCCATTTTACGAGAATCGGGAAGGGGCGGGCGGGATCCGCGTCCGGCCCCAGGATTGAAGCGGCGTTTTCGCGCAAGAGCTCGCGGAGGGTCATCCCCGCAAAATCGCCCCCCGCCACCACTGACTGCGCGTCCTCGCGATCCACAATCTCCCAGCTTTCCCCAATGACCTTGCCCTCCGGCAAGGTGCGCCCCAAGCGGTCAGCCAAATCGCGGCCACCCCAGACCCGTTCCATATAAAGCGGTTTGAAGTTTATGAGTTCCATCCTTCCCGAGATGTGGATTTCAGGCGCGATGGCGAGCTTGAATCAAATCTTGTTTTCCCGACAGGGGCGCTTACCCTCTTTTTGCATCAATGGCCAAAAAGATCCTGAAAAAATCCACTCGCAAGCGAAACAAAGCCACCGCGCCGGGCGGGCCGCGCATTCAGCCGATCCTGGGGGTCACGTTTCTAACACTCGGCATTTTAAGTTTTGCGGCGATTGTCAGTTTTGATTTATCGCAAACCGCGCACTGGGAGACCAACGCCCGGCCAGAAGAGAATCTCGTGGGGATAATCGGCGCGACGGTGGCGTATTATTTATTCTACGCCCTGGGTCTGGCGATTTGGCTTCTGCCCTTCTTTCTGTTGTGGGGCAGCCTCCGCAGCTTTACCGGTCAGCCGCCGCGCAAGCGCGGGTTCGTCTTGGGGATGAGCCTGCTCGCGTTTTTGAGCGCGGCGGGTCTCCTGGAAATGCTCGCCCAAACGGGAACCCTTCAACCCGAGGAAAGCCTCCTCCGCCAACAACTGCCCGTTGGTCTGGGCGGTTTGTCCGGCCAATGCATCGCGGTCCGCTTGCTTAACCCCTACATGGGTACTTTCGGCAGTACCATGCTGCTATTGATGGGGTTCATTATTGGCACCACCCTCGCGATCACCGACCATTCCGGCCGATGGCTCGATGCGATCCGGGGACGCTTCCTCGCGGTGTGGCAGGGCCTCCTCGCCTTTTTCGCAAGCCGTAAAACCAGTGCCGCCGAGCGCCGCCAAGCCCGCGCCGAGAAAGCCCGCCTCAAGGCAGAGGCCAAGGCCGCCCGCGCCGCCGCCAAGCAACAAGCAGTTCCCGCCGCCCCCGCGCCCGACGACTTTCCAACCGACGAGGTGGATTTACGCGGCCCACGCCCCTCCCTCCTTAATCAACCCGTTGCGCCGCTGCCGGGCACTAAAAAGCCCGCCCGTAAACAAACCCCCGCACCGGTGGCGAAGCCCGAGCCCGCCGCCACCCCGGCGTCCGAAACGCCCAAGCCCAAATTTGACCCGAAATCCATCAAGATTGTGAAGGGCGAAAAAACCGAAAAGGCCGTTGCCAGTATTCCCGAGCAACGCGGCGACCATAAATTCCCACCGATCCAACTCCTCTCAGAATCGACCGCCGGCAACCTCACCAGCGAGGAAGATCACGCCGAGACCATGAACGCCCTCGTCCGCACCCTCGAGGAATTTGGAGTTAAAGTCATCCCGGGCGAGATCCACACCGGCCCCGTCATTACCCGTTACGAAGTCACCCCCGCGCCCGGCGTGCGCGTCGAGAAAATCGTGAACCTCGACAAAAACATCGCACTCGGGCTCAGGGCGGAATCCGTCCGGATCCTCGCACCGGTTCCCGGAAAAGGCACCGTCGGAATCGAGGTGCCCAACCGCATCGCACAGGCGGTTTGCATGCGAGACATCGTCGAATCCAAGGCATGGGCAGAAGCCCGCGCCGAAATCCCCATCGTCCTCGGCAAAGACGTCACCGGTAAACCAATGGTCACCGACCTCACCAAAATGCCGCACGTCCTCATCGCAGGTTCCACCGGTTCGGGTAAGACCGTTTGCATCAATGCCATCATCGCCTCCCTTCTGTATCACTCCAGCCCCGAGGACCTCCGCTTTATCATGGTCGATCCCAAGGTCGTCGAGATGCAGGTCTACAACGCCCTCCCGCACATGCTCATCCCGGTCGTCACCGAGCCCAAAAAAGTGCCCGGCGCCCTCAAATGGCTCATCGCGGAAATGGAACGCCGCTATCAAATCTTCGCCACCGAGAACGTCCGCAATATCGCGGGTTTCAATGCCAAACTCGCCAAGACGAAGGAAGAAAAAGAAAAGGCCGCCGCGATGGATGCCGAAATGACCGCCGAGGAACGCGCCGCCGTCAGCCAAATCGAAGTCCCCCGCGATGACGACGCCTTTGAAATCCCGCGCAAAAAACTGCCCTATATCGTTTGCATCATCGACGAGCTCGCCGACCTCATGATGGTGGCGCCTGCCGATATTGAGACCGGGATCGCCCGCCTCGCACAGCTCGCCCGTGCCGCCGGCATCCACCTCATCCTCGCCACCCAGCGCCCCTCCGTCAATGTCATCACCGGCGTCATCAAGGCCAACCTCCCCAGCCGCATCTCCTTCAAGGTCGCCTCCAAAGTCGACAGCCGCACCATCCTCGACGGCGGCGGCGCGGAAGCCCTTATCGGACGGGGCGACATGCTCTTCATCCCCCCCGGCACCGCCACCCTCGTGCGGGCGCAGGGCGCCTTTGTCTCGGACGACGAAATCAACGGCATCGTGGACTACCTCAAGGACAACAACGAGCCCCCCAATTTCGCGCAGGAAGTCCAGCAGCAGATCAATTCCAGCGTCGAAGAGGGCGGCGGTTCCGGTGGACTCGCCGGCGGCGACGAGGACGACGAGGAAGCCCAACTCCTCGCGCAAGCGATTGATGTCCTACGTTCCACCAAGCGCGCCTCCACTTCCATGCTCCAACGCCGCCTCCGCATCGGCTACAACCGCGCCGCCCGTCTCATGGACGAATTGGAGGAACGCGGCGTCGTTGGGCCAGAGAACGGCTCCAGTCCGCGTGAAATCCTAGTGGATCTCGATGTTATGTAATACGAGCGAAGGCTGCCCATAGAGTAGCCTTCGCAGCGTAATTCGAAAAAATTAGATTTAAATATTGAAAATTTAATAGAATATTAATAAATATAATGTACTATATGTAAATATAAAGATAAAAAAGAGCCGTCGCCCCTTTCTGGCGGCTGCTTTAAACAATTATGTAATAGCATTCTTAGAAATGCCTAATACGCCGTATATATAAAATTAAACAACCAACAAGAAACAAGATGTATTTAAAAACAATCAGCACTCAAGTTTTCGCACTCTGCGTATTCTTTGCATTCGCCGGCCTTCAAAACACGATCGCCCAATCTGCCGAGTATACCCAGTTACTGCAATTAAAGGAAAAAACGGATGCCTTGGAAGTCGCGCTAGCGGAACGCCATGCCGCTCTTATGGAAAAGCGAGTTGCCGAGGACGCCCGTGATAATGGGATTGATCCCAGCACCGTTAAAGGGATTCGGCTCCTTCCCCAAGCGACCACCATTAGCACCGACCAGAGCGGCAATACTACCACCGAATTGAGTTTTAAATTACAGGAGACCCAGGATGGCCAGACATGGACCGATCTCTCCGACACCATCACCGCCGCTCCAGAAGCGGTGGCGGATGCCACTCAAGAGTACTATCGCCTCAAGTTAAATGAATGAGGGTTGTCCCATTACTAAATTATAAATCAGCAGAAAAGCCGGTTTGCCACCTGCGAGCGCCTCGCGCTGGCCAACTGACAAGTGCATGGTTTCATGCACTTGCTTTGTGCTACGGCACCAACCACAGCACCGGTCACGCCCTCGAGCTCAACGTCCCCGACAGCGA
>JBELLU010000086.1:0-4067 GCA_042096455.1 Opitutia bacterium | reverse complement strand
GGCTCTTCGTGTTCGCATCCGCGACATTGCATCCGTTCGGGTGCGATATGGCTATCCAAACCTAACTCTGCCTCTGGTCCAGTGAATGGGAGAAGGTCATAACCCATCCAGACTAACGAAAGCTCTGGCCCAGTTTGGGTAACTCGATCAATGTGTTTTTCCCGAATGCTTACTTCGGAAATTTTTAATTTTAATAAAAAGGTCACATTTTATCAAGCTGCTGCCTGCGGACAAAGTTCTGTAAATATAAACTCTACTTCCTATTTCTTGATAAAACTAACATTGTCATTGCGGCGAATTTAGGAAGTATCGACACGGATGGCATCCATGCTTGACGGAGGCGGGATTTTATCCATTTTCTTTTGGTTTCATAGGCCGATGGTGTAATGGTAACACTACTGGTTTTGGTCCAGTCATTTGGGGTTCGAATCCCTATCGGCCTGCCATTTAACCCGCTGAGGAATCAGCGGGTTTTTTGGTGGCGTATTGACAGTTGTGCAGGAAAGGGCCTCTTTAAAAGGGATGTCATTCCTCGATAAACTTGAAAAGCGCTATGGGCACTGGGCGGTGCCGAATGTAATGCTGGGCCTAATTGTCGCGCAATTGGCAGTCTATGGCTTGATCCTTACCGGGACGCTGGCGTTCGGGGCGATGCCCTTGATTCCCTCGAGGGTTTTGGAAGAGGGTGAGTTTTGGCGATTGATCACGTTTATTGTATCGCCGCCTAAAATCGCAGGGGGCGCTCTGAGCGGTCTCTTTCTGGCGATCTTCTGGTATATTCTCTGGATGATGAGTCAGGTTCTGGAGGCGGCATGGGGTGCGTTTCGTTTTAATCTCTATCTCTTGGCCGGCATCGTTTTTACGGTGATCTGTTCGCTGGTGGGGCAGTTGATTTCACCGGCTGCGCCGATTGTCATCTTTCCGGACTTTTTGTATTTGAGCATTTTTTGGGCGTTTGCGCTCCTGCATCCAAATATGGAGTTTTACCTGTTTTTTGTCGTACCGGTTAAAGTGAAATGGCTGGCAATGCTGACGGGTGTTTTTACGGCCTTCACGATTCTCTTTACGGGATCACCCGGTGCGGCGCTCGCGGAACTGGGCCCGGTTTTGAATTTCATTTTGTTTTTCCGGGTCGCGATGCTGGAATCGCTGCGGGCAAAGCAGCGGAGGGTCGCGCATGCACACGCGGTTCAGGAACGCGCCGAGGCGGCTCAACATACCTGTGCCCGCTGCGGCGTCACAGATCGCAGTGCTCCGGAACGGGAGTTTCGCTACCGCATGGAGGGAGGCGAGGCAGTCTGTGTCTGTGACGCCTGCCGCGAAGGCTGAATGAAACGCGGAGGGGCGGGCGTTTTTAAACACAGAGGATCAGAGGAGCTATCTTGGATAGTTGTTTTAAACGCAGAGGATCAGAGGAGCTATCTTGGATAGTTGTTTTAAACGCAGAGGATCAGAGGAGCAAAGAATGTGAGAAGTGGGGTATGCATAGGGTCAAGGCTTTGGAAGCGTACTCATGTGTGGGCACGAAAAAGCCCCGGCAGGATTACCGGGGCTAAAATTTGTTGGCGGGGTTGGGGCTTAGGCCTTGGTCACCAAGCCCGCCTTGATGGCCTTCACAGAGACCCACATGCGTTTCACTTGACCGCTCGGGAGCTTGACGCGAATGCGCTGCACGTTTGGACGGAAACGACGCTTGGTATTTTTAACCAAGCTGGTACCGATACCGCCGCTCTTTTTGGTGAGACCTTTACGGATGATGCGACCGCCTTTTACGGGGCGCTTGCCTGTGATTGCGCAAATACGTGACATGATAAACCTTCGTTGAAATTGGAAACGCTTGAGAAAAACAGGTGCGAGGTGCTTGGCAAGTCTTTTTCGGGGAATTCAGCCTGATCGGTGAGCCGACAAAACCTGAAATTTTCGACCCATATGAGCGGGGTGTATCAATTCCATGAGGGTTTGTCGGCGGGTACTGAATTGCCCGGCGCTTTCACAAACAATCGCCTCTGCGGCTTTTGTGGCGCGTTGTACAAAAAAAGCTTCCTGGCTTTCGAGGCGGATAGTGTCGAGTCCGGCGGCCTCACAGGTCTGCTGTAGCGGGGTCCAGCAGATGTCACAGGTGATGTCAGCATGCCCCGGATTTTGCAGGAGATCGGTGCCGGGCTTGTGTTTATGATAGGTACGGGCGGTACCGGCAGGGCAGTTTTGCAGTAATTCCTCCCAGGGTTTTCCGTAATCAAAGAGCAGTAGGATTCCGTGCCAGTCTTGCTTGAGAAGTGCGGAGAGGGCGTGTTCCGCTGCAAGGGGCCAATCAAATTGATACCCCTCGGGAGCGGAGCGGGGCAAACGGTGGGATTCCGCCGCGAGGGGTTCCGTGAATTCCGGGAGGAGCACCTCTTGCAAAGCGCCGTCGCTCACGCTCACGCCGCGTTCCTGCCATTTTCCGTCTTTAAAAAGCAATCGGTAAAAGGGCAGGGCGTCGAGCCACTCATTGGCGAAAATCACGACCGGTCCCTTGATTTGGATGGGGTCGCCCAAGCGGAGCACTGCCGAATCCTTGAAAGGGTGGGTGCTCAGTTGCGACAAGAGCGACGTTTCAGGTTCAGCGGCAATTTCCACAAAGCTCGCACCTGCGGCATCAAAGCCCAGTAATTCCTCGGATGCCGCCACCACCAATTCGGCAAATACCGATCCCAAACTTTCTGCAGTATAAAAATCACTGTCCGCACTGCGCCCAACCCGATTTTTGGCAGCTTTATAGTAACCGCATTCGGGGTGATAGAGCGCAATCTCAATGAAGTCGCAATAACTGATGGGTCCTGACTTGCAGGCATCCGCCAAGATCGCATTGATGTTTTGTAATTCTTGCTTCATTGAACTTAGTAACAACAAGCACAGCGTTGCCGTTACAACAAGCCCGAAGCCGCGGCGTATCACTTAATTTATCTCATACCATGTTCCTAGCTGTTGAAAGTTCCTGCGATGAATCGGCGCTCGCGCTCTTCGATCCGGGGCGGGGTTTGCGCGGAGAATGGGTGCATTCCCAGATTAAACTGCATCAAAACTACGGCGGGGTTGTGCCGGATTTGGCGAGTCGTGAGCACCTCGATAATTTTATTCCGTTGCTTGAGGGCTCCGGGATTCTGGAACACCGGGAAGCCATCACGGGAATCGCGGTCACGCAGGGGCCGGGTCTGGCGGGCTGCCTCGCGCTGGGCTTGGCCTTCGCCAAAAGCCTGAGCGTGGCATGGGGGATTCCGGTGGTGGGCGTCAACCACCTGCGGGGGCACGCGTTTTCTCCCTTTATCGATCTGCACGCCAAGGATCCGGAGTCTTTCAATGACGCCTTCCAAGCCTGCCTCCCGCATTTGGGTTTAATCGTTTCCGGCGGTAATACGATCCTGTTTGAGATCGACCCAGCACGCGAACTGAGGGTTCTGGCAGAGACCGTGGATGATGCTGCGGGCGAGGCCTTGGACAAGGGAGCCAAACTGCTGGGCATTCCCTATCCGGGCGGACCGGAAGTCGAGAAACTCGCGATCGGCGGCGATGCGACCGCCTATGATTTCCCGAAAGCGATCGCGCCGAGGAATGAGCAGCGCTTCAGTTTTTCCGGTCTAAAAACCAGCCTGCGCTACCGCATTGAGAAAATGTCGGATGCGCAACTGGATGCCGCAAAGGGAAATATTTGTGCCTCCTATCAAAGTGCGGTTATCGCGCAACTCGCCGGGAAGACCCGACACCTCTTACAAGCGGGCAACTACCGCAGCTTGGGACTATCCGGAGGCGTTTCCAATAACCGATCCTTGCGTGAGGCGATGGAAACCCTCGGCAAAAAGAACCGCCTGCGGTGTTGGATCGCACGCCCCGAACATACCGGCGACAATGCAGCCATGATTGCATTTGCCGCCTACGCTGATCCGGCAGGGGTCGTTGCGGAATCAAAAGAGCAATCCCTCGCGATCGAGCCGGCACTCCGGTTGGCCTAAAGGCGATCGTTTGGGTTAATTGTCAGGCGGTGAAGGCGGGAAGGAAGCGGCTTTAAATGAACCTCCGGTTTGAGTTTC
>JBELLU010000085.1:0-4308 GCA_042096455.1 Opitutia bacterium | reverse complement strand
ACGTTGGCTTCTTCGTGCCCGAGTTGTTCTTTGGCGCGCTTGAGGGCCTTGGCGGTTGAAAGGGTGGGGTTGTGCGGTTCGTCCTCAAAGATGTTGCGGGGCTCGATGTAATCATAGAGACGGGCGTTTTTCAGGACGCGAATGAGGTCGGCCTTCGCTTCGCTGAGAATGAGGTAGCGACCCTTCTCGTTCATGTAGTGGACCAGTTCCTCCAGTGCCATCACACCGGAGGCGTCCATGTGATGGGCGTTGCGCATTTTAAGGATGACAATCTTGAGGTTGGGGTCTTCGCAGATACGGCGCATTTGGTCGCGGAAGAGGTCGGCGGCGCCAAAGAAAAGTTCGCCCTCGACGTGCACGATGGAGACTTCGGGGGTATTGCGTTCTTCGGGCTTCGCCATCTCGGCGAGTTGGCCGCTGTCGTTGAAGGTATACTCGACCATTTCCGGGCGGGCGGCTTTTTTGAGGAAGAGCATGATGGAAATCGCGACGCCGGAATAGATGGCGGTGTCGAGGGGGAGGAGGAGGCCGCTGAGGAAGGTCACCCCAAAGACGATCGCATCGGAACGGGTTGCGTGCGTGACGATGCGGATGCTCTTTGTGTTGATGAGTGCAATGCCGATTGTAATGACGAGGACCGCTAGCACGCACTGCGGGATATAACCGGTGAAGGGGCCGATGAGAAAAGCTCCGACCAGAACGATGACGCCGCTGATGAGACTGGCGATGGGGGTGCGGCCCTTGCTGGCTTCGCTCAGGGTGGAACGGGTGAGGGAACCCGAGGCGGGCATCCCGGAGGCAAAGGCACAGGCGATGTTGGACATCCCGATGGAAAACATTGCCTGATTGGCATTGAGGCGTGCGCCGGTCTTGGCGGCGAGGGATTTCCCGATGGAGAGGCCTTCCAGGACGCAGAGGAGGGCGATTGCGAGGGCGGGGCTGACCAGCATGCTGAGGGATTCGCCGTTGATGGTGGGCAACCCGAGTTGCCAGGTGTTGGCATCAATAGCGTTGAGGTGCTGGATTCCGGTCGCGGACTCGGGGCCGATCAAGAGGGCATTGAGGGCACTGACGACCACGAGGCAAATCGCGACATTGGGCAGGAATCGAAGCCGCCAGTTCAGGAGCAGGTAAATGATAGCGGTGATGCAACTGACCGCGATGGTCAACCAATGGACGGAGTCGACCGAAGCGGCCATGAGGCTGATCGATTCAAAAAAGGTTGCGCCCTTTGCCTCCATGTTAAGGCCGAGCGCCTTGGGGATTTGATTGGTGATAATCAAGAGCGCGGCGGCGGTGATATAACCGGTGATAACGGAACGGGAAATATATTGCACGAGGTTGGCGACCTTGAAGTAGGCACCCACCGCAATGAAGCAACCGGTCAGGAGAATGAGCAGCGGGACGTAGGTAATTTTTTCAGCTCCGGTGATGCCCATGCTGGCAAAAGCGGAGAACAGCATGACCGCAGTCGCGTTAGTCGGGCCCAGCGTAATGAATCGGCTCTTTGAAAAGATCGGTGAAATAAGGCACGCCACCGCGGAACCGTAGATGCCGTATTGTATGGGGAGTCCCGCGATGAGGGCGTAGGCCATGCCCTGAGGAAAGGCGAGGAGGGCAACGTTGATTCCGGCGCGAAGATCACCGGAAAAGTCGCTGCTTTGATAGCCCGCTATGGTGCTGCGAAGCGGGAAAAATTGAAGCGCGTTGTAGCGTCGCGCTGCTTGTAGGGAACTCTTAAAAAACTCGATAATCGCGGCCACAATTGAAGCAATGACAGAAGCTAAGTTAAAGCGAGCTTCGCTTTGTTGTTAGAACCCCATAATTCTTTATCCAGACCCTCCGCTTGGCAACGTTTAATCGCCGGGATAAAGGCTTGCCATGACCTGCGCGTGAAGGGCGGGTTTCGCGGCAATGATACAACGTTCGTCAAAGGCATCGCCACCTTTCCAACCGGTTGCCTTAAAGCCCGCGCCCTCGAGGCAGGGCAGAATCGCGGCGCAATCCCAGATCTCCATGAGGGGATCGCACATGATATCGATGAAGCCCGTGCACAAGAGGATGTAGCCCCCCGCATCGCCCCAGGAGCGGTAGAGCGCGGTCTTGGGCGGGAGCTCGTCCCAACGCGCTTCGTTCTGCCAGAGCGTCGGGCGGATCGGATCGGTAGTGCAAAGAGTCGCCTCCGCAAGGCTCGCGGTTTCCCGTCCCTGTACCGGTTTGCCGTTCAGGGTGGTGACTTTGCCATCCCCCAGAATGAGTTGTTCCGTGACCGGTTGATTGATCGCTCCGATTACGGGGCGACCCTTATACAGGAGCGCGATGAGCGTCGCAAAAAGCGGCACCCCTGAAATAAAGGATTTCGTGCCGTCCACCGGATCCAGGACCCAGACAAATTCGGCGTCCTCGCGCACGCGGCCATATTCCTCTCCGATGATCCCGTGGTCGGGATAGCGCGCCTCGATGATTTCGCGGATGCGTTTTTCGGCATTGCGGTCCGCGAGCGTTACCGGGGTGGCATCGGACTTGCGCTCGATTTCGACCTCGGGCCCGTAGTGTGGGAGGATCTCTTTGGCGGCTTCGTGGCAGAGTTCCACCGCAAAGGCTTTAAAGGTTTCGTTTTGTTCAGAGCTGAGTTCAGACATGACAATTCTTTCGTTCTTGAAGGAACTTGTGCTTTCTCCCTTGCGGAAGCAATCGCAGAAGTTTGAAAAAACGCACTCGGGGTTCGACCTGCGGAAAAGGATGGTCAAGCTGGGTGGCATGTTGGGAATTCCGATTCACGTCATTGACTTCGAGGGGAGCCGCCGGAGCGGCATCGTGGAGTATGGCGTGGTCACTTTGCGAGGAGACCGCATTCTGGAAACCCGCACCCGTCTGTGCTCCCCGACGGGAACCCTGCATGCCCGCGAAATTCAACAACACGGCATCGGGAAGGAACTGCTGGCGGGAGCCAAACCTTTTAGCGAGGACTGGGATTTCTTTGCGGGCCTGCGTGCCAGCGGGCCGCTCTGTGCCCACAACGCCGGCTACGAGGCCGCCCTTTTAACGGACGTCTGGGCGTGCCCGCGCCGTTCGCCCGACTTCGCGCGACCCGATTCGGATGCCGGTATCGCGGACTGGGGCCCCTGGCTCGATACCCTGCAACTATACCGTCGGCTCTATCCCGATCTCGAACGGCACAACCTCGGCGACTTGATTGAGGTCTTCGATTTGAGCCAAAGCCTTGAATCCTTGGCGGCGACATATTGCCCGGAAAATCGCCGTCGGTATCACTCCGCCCTATACGATGCCCTTGCCTCGGCTTGCCTGCTCTTGCATTTATTCAAAGAACCCGCCTTAAAGGAAATAAGCCTAGCATGGTTACTCCAAGAAAGCGCCCCCTCCGGAGCGGCCCGCGAAGCCCTCAGCCAAACTGAATTCCCTGACGATGCCGGATGCTAAACTTATCTTTTTTGGATCGGACGCGATTTGCCTGCCGGTTCTGAACTACCTGCACGGGATCGCGGGACAGGGCGCGGTTTTGCGGGCGGTGGTTTCGCAACCCGATCGCCCGCGCGGGCGGGGTAAGCAACTACAAGCCAACCCCGCCGCGGCATGGGCGCGGGAAAAGGGGGTGGAATTGCTGCAACCCACGCAACCCGATTCCGACTTGGCGGATTGGATTCAGGCGGAGGGGATTCAAGCCTCCCTCGTGATGGCATACGGGCATTTTTTACCGCGGCAAGTGCGCGAGGCGAGCCCCGGCGGGATGGTTAATTTTCACGGCTCCCTGCTCCCCGCATACCGTGGCGCTTCGCCGGTTGAGACGGCCCTTGCGGAGGGTGACGCCGAGACCGGGGTCTGTCTCATGGCGGTGGGCAAGGAAATGGATGCCGGCGGGGTCGCGGATGTGGAACGCGTTTGTATCGAGGAAACGGATACAGCCGTCAGCTTGCGCGCCCGCATCGGGGAAGCGGTGGTGCCCCTGCTCGAGCGCAACCTTGCCGCTTTATTAAACGGCAGTATATCCTTTGAAGCACAGGACGCGAGCGCGGCGACTTATTGCCGCAAGATTCAAAAGAGCGACGGAATCCTGGATTTCGATTTGAGTGCGGCGCGTTTGGATTGCCGTCTGCGCGCCTTTACTCCCTGGCCGGGGGGCTCCTTTGAGTATGGAGCAATGACGATCAAGGTCGGGCGGGCGGAAGCGATCCCGCGCGGCAGCGAGGCGGCACCCGGCACGGTTGTAGCGGCGGATGCCAACGGTTTGGTGGTGGCGACCGGTTCGGGGATGCTGTGTCTTTATGAATTGCAACGCCCCGGCGGGCG
>JBELLU010000084.1:0-4460 GCA_042096455.1 Opitutia bacterium | reverse complement strand
GCTTCAACACTATGAGTACCGAAAATAAAAAACCCAATCGCTCCCTCAATCCGATGGACTACACCTTTAACGATGTGGAGCAGCTCTCTCGTTTTGTGACCGAAACAGGTAAGATTTTACCGCGCAAAATTACGGGACTTTCAGCGAAGCACCAACGCCGGATCACCAACACCATCAAGCGTGCGCGCAATATGATTACGATGAAGTAGTACCTGCCGGGCACTTCCTGACTTTCAGATCCTTTCCTGGCTCCGCCGGAAAGGGTTTTTTATACCCCAAACACTTTTAGCTTCGATTATAAGATGATCCTCAATCCGAGTCTTGAAAGCCTCAAGCACTGCGCTGATCTGATTAAAAAAGATGAGCTTGTCGCAGTGCCGACTGAAACCGTCTATGGCTTGGCTGGAAATGCACTCAGTGAATCGGCGGTGCGAAAGATTTTTGAAGTCAAAGGACGACCGTTGATTGATCCCCTGATTGTTCATTGTCCGGATTACCCTTCCGCTCTGAATTACATAGAGAGTAATCCGTTAATCCAAAGCTTGGCCGAGGAGTTTTGGCCCGGCCCGCTAACCCTCATTGCGCAAAAGAAAGCCGTTATTCCTGACATAGTGACCGCCGGTATAGAGAGTGTTGCGATCCGCGTTCCCGCACAAAAAGAGTTGCTTCAGCTGCTTGAACTTTGCGGCGTGCCACTGGCGGCACCCAGCGCGAATCCTTTTGGCTACGTCAGCCCCACAGAAGCAGCTCATGTGGAGCGAACCCTTGGCGGGAAATTGTTCGCGATCCTCGACGGGGGCCGCTGTTTACACGGCGTAGAGTCCACCATAATCGACGTTCGAAATCCTGATGCCCCGGCGCTCTTTCGCTACGGCCCCCTGGATCCTGCTGCCCTTGAGAAACAACTGCAGCGCCCACTGCGAGTGCAACTAAAAGGACGGGGCGAGGAACAAGCGCAAACCGCTCCCGGTATGCTCAGCAAGCACTACAGCCCGCATGCCCAAGTTTATCTCGTAGAGAAAGGATGCACTTATAATAACGCCAAGCTAGCCGGTAGGCGTTTCGCGCATATCTTTCTGGAAAAACCGAACCCGATGCCGGAACATCCTGATTGCTTTTGGCTCACGGAAGACGGTTGTATGGAAACTGCGGCACGCAATCTTTTCGCATTAATGCAAACCCTCGATGCGCAATCATACAGCAGTCTTGTTTTTGAACTCGCAGAAGAAAAAGGAATCGGCCTTGCGTTTAATGACCGCTTGAAGCGTGCCGCCGCGAAATAGCTCAAAAAAAGCCCGGATTTCCATCCGGGCTGTTCTTGTAGATTTTTTTTGCCAACATTACGTAGCTTGCTTTGGATCGCCCTCATCATCAGGCGAATCATTCGTAGCTACTTCAGACATCTCCAAATCTGATTCTGCTTCCTGGTTGTCATCCACCATGGACTCAAAATCATCACTGAATTCATCTTCGGCACTCATATAGTAATTCTTATAGCTCTTATCTGAGTACTGCGAGTAATAGTAGCTCGACATCGTGGCAGAGACGTAATTCAGAACGGCACCAAAAACAGGAACATTGGTTTCCCATAGACGGCGAACATTGAGAACCGCAGTCTTGCGCTTAACCGAATTGAATTTGATGACGTAGATAACGCCATCAACCAATGGAAGAATGATGAGTGCATCGCTAACCGCAGCAAGCGGCGGGGAGTCAATGATGATGCGATCATAACGGTTCCTCAATCCCGCGATCATGTCTTGGAATTCTGTGCTATTGAGAATCTGAGTTGGGTTCTTAGACTTACCACCGGTTGACAATACATCCAAATTTGGATAAACTTCCTTAATAATAAGGTCATCAAGGCTTTCACCAGACTGTATATGCCCCAAATGCCCTTTCTCATTTTCCAACTGCATTGAACGTGCGACATTGGGCAAACGCAAGTCACCATCCAAAAGCAGCGTTTTGTCACCATGATTGGCAAAAGTAAGCGCCATATTGGAACTGATAAATGATTTACCTTCGCTGGGTACAGTACTGGTGGTGAGGATCACCTTGGCATTTTTACTTTCCTCATTGAGTCGAAGCGAGGAATAGATCGAACGGAAGGTCTCAGTGACATGCCGGTCAGCATTGGAGGCAACTGCCTGCGCCTTTGAAGCGGTATCGAGCTTTTTAATTTTTGTAATGACACCCAGCAACGGAAGACCAACCGAACCTTCAATATCAAAGGCACTTTTTATCCGGTCATCAAGGAATGCGACAATGAGAACCAATGCCACGCCAATTCCAATACCACCGAAGGCACCGGCAGCGAGATTGATCGCGATGTTGGGAGAAGAGTGTTTCATCGGAGGCAAGGCTTCATCGATGATGCGTGCATTGGGATTCTTCAAATTAACCAATGTTTTTTGCATGGTCATGCGGCTCACAATGACCTGCAAGTAACCCTGCTGAACTTCAAATTCACGATACAAGGTATTGTATTCAACACCTATTTTACTCAAGGCAATGAGCTCCGACTCCTTTTCTGCCAGTCGTTTGCTGGCGACTTCAAAATTCTCTTTGGATTCGGCATATATTGCATAGATTTTATCAACTGCATTTTGCACCGCCAATAGGAGCTCTGCTTCGGATTCCTGATAGGTCTGAACCAGCGAAATCATAGTCGGGTGCTTTTCCCGGTAACGCTTATTAAGGGCAGAAATTTGAATTTTTGCATCGGATATCGATTGAAGCAATGACGCCACCCGCGGTTGCTCCGCGATAAATGATAATTCCCACAAATCGCGTTTCTCACGGCGATAGGTCTCAACTAAGTTCCACTTAGTTTCAGCCATATCAAAATTATTCTTATTTTGTGATTTTATCGCGTTTAAAGTTTTAAGCTGCTCATTTGCAATATTCTCCTGTTGATCCAGCGATACTGCATTATGCTTTTCGCGATACTCCGCTAATTTAAGTTCGAGTTCTTCAACCCGCTCGCGCTGTTGATCGGCGCGCACTCGCAAATCCTCAACCGCTTTCATCGCAGCATCGATGCTTTTGGTGAGATTATGGTTAATAAATTCCTCCGCGAACAAATTGGCAACCCGCGAAGCAATGATAGGATCCGGATGCGAATAGGCAATGTTTACCATCAAACTCATTCGTTGAGGTATCACTTTTCTATTTCTTCCAAGCACTTCTCCGGGAGTCAGTGCCCCGGTGAGATTGAAGCTATCCTGATAGGGTGCCATGAAGCGCTTCAGCTCATCTTCCTGCAAACGCTGCTGCACCCCTTTGATAATTGAACCACTGTTTAAAACACTGATCTGTGTATTCAAATCCTCTGCACTGCGAATTTGGTTGGGCTCCATTTCGGCTCCCTCATCAATCGCGGCAGGGTCATCACGAAGAACCTGCATCGTTGCCACTGCAGTGTAAACTTTGGTTTTATTAAAGGTGTAAAGGATGGATCCCGAGAAAATTATAAAGAATGCAACTATGAGATACCAGATACGCTCACGAAACATGAGAATATAGTCTTTGGCCGTGCGCTGTGGTCCGGAAGTTCCGTAACCTTCTGATCCGTAACCGCCGTAACCATAATTGCCGCCGCCACCATATCCGTAATTGCCGCCGCCATATCCGTAACCATAACCTCCGTAGCCGCCTGAGTTGGGGTCGGGTCCACCTTTAACGTAATTATTTTTCATTGTAAATGCTTCTTAAATTATGCGCTCGGGAACTGTTATTGTGTCCCCTTCTCTTAAAATAATATCTTTAGCTTCGCCCCTGCGAATTTCGTCATAATCCACATCAAAGGGCTTGGTGCCATCATTGCGCTTGATTCTAACTTTACGCGCATTACCCAAGCGGGTAACTCCTCTGGACTGAGAGATGGCATCAATCAAAGTTAAATCAGAATCAGGTGGCATCGACACCTTGCCAGGATTCCCAACCATACCCAACACATGGACAAACTTAGGCGCAAATTCAACGATTTGCAGCGATACTTGAGGATCAACCAAATAATCGCGATTGTAGAGATCGGTAACAAGTGACTGCGCTTCCGCAATAGTCATACCAGCAAGTTTTACTTTGCCGATTAAAGCCAAAGCAACGGTGCCATCACCCTCAATCCGCACTGCTTTTCGCAAATCTGGCTCTTGGTATACCTGAAGTTCGACAACATCAGAGGTTTTTAAGATATAATTTTCGCTGACAGCGACCCCGTAAGATGAAGCCGAACTGTAAGTGTTACCATTGCTGGAACTACCTTGAGTGCTACCGGAGTCTTGGGCAGTGAGAACTTGAGCAATGCCCAACGATAAATAAAGGAATAAAAATCTGCTTAAATTCATAATACTAAAAAATGCCTCCTAGGAGGCATTTTGTGACCAATAAATTTCGGCTTGGTTCAAATTTAATAAGTAAGTGACGCTGCAAAAGTTACAATATTGTCGTCATAACTG
>JBELLU010000083.1:0-4500 GCA_042096455.1 Opitutia bacterium | reverse complement strand
ACGAGGGCTTCGTAGAGGGCGCGGAGTTTCATGTCGGTCTCGCGGATTTCTCCTTCGGCGGTGGAGCCTGCGACGACGCCGGCGCCGGAGTAGAGTTTGGCGGATTTTCCTTTGATCAAGGCGGAGCGGATTCCAACGACGAGTTCGCCGTCGTTGAGGTGATTGAACCAACCGAGGGCGCCGGCGTAGAGTCCGCGTTCGGAGGATTCGAGTCCGGGGAGCGCGTCGAGGGCGGCCTCGCGGGGGGTGCCGCCGACGGCGGGGGTCGGGTGTAATTCCTCGGCGATATCGAGGAGGTGAACCCCGCGTTTGACTTCCGCTTCGATGGGGGTGCGGAGGTGTTGGACATTGGCGAGGGGCAAGAGGTTGGGTCCACCGGTCGCCTGTCCGTTGATGCCGCGCACAAAGAGACGCCGGATAATGGAATCGCGGACGCAGGAATGTTCCCACAGGTCCTTTTCGCTTTTTAGTAAGGCACGTGCCAGGCGGGCGTCATCTGCGGCGGTCGTCCCACGGGGTGCCGAACCGGCGATGGCTTCGGTCTGTAAACGTTGCTCATTGATCTTGAGGAGACGTTCCGGGCTGGCGCCGATAAAACTGCAGCCCGCGTTGTTGCCGTAGGAGAAGGTATGGCAATCATTGAAACGGGCGCGGAGACGATTAAGCGCCGCGAAGGGTTGCCAGTCCGAGTTGGCGGTCAGTTCCCGCACGCGTGACAGGACGATTTTATCATAGCGTTGTTGGGCGATGTCGTTGAGCGCCGCCTCCACCATCGCTCCGAAGGGTCGCTCCCCGAGTTCACGTTCCTCGACCACCGCGAGTTCCGCTTCCGGTGCTGCCGTCTCGGCGGGATTCGCCTCGTAATTAAAAACGGAAAACTTTTCATAGGCGGCCCAGACGCGATCCACAAGCGGATCCAAATCGCAATCGGGCTCAATCCGTACATTCGCGACCGCGCCAAAGCGTTCCCCCATGCGGGAGACCTGCCAACGCGGCACGAAGACACTCGCCGCCGGGAAATCCGCTCCCTCGGTCGCGGTTTGCTCGAAGCTGAATGCCGTAAAAAAATGCGGGCCTGCAAAGGGCGCGGAAAGATCCCCCACCGCGATGGTATGATCCAGAATGTTCTCCGCGAAATCCTTGACCGCCTGAAAGCGCTCTGCCCCGGAGAAATGCCCCTCGACCAATGCCTCCGCGCCCGCCAATGCCTGTCCACGCGACGGTGATTCCAGATAGAAATGCTGCTCCCCGGTTTCCAGGATCGATTCCAACACCGCGAGCGGTTCAATATATTCCACCTCCATTGAAATACTCGCCAATTGGAAGTGTTCTTTTTCAATCGCCGCATCGCGACATGCCGCGAGAAAAACCCGCAGGTCGTCCTTGCGGTATTTTCTGACGTTATCGGATGGGATGATTTGCACGGACTAACTAAGCAAACCAGCTTAGGGAAAACCGCAACCCTGCTTTGCAGAGATCAGGAATCGGCAAGAATCGTGCTTTTGTTTTGCACCGGGCGGGTAGGCTTCCCTTATATAGGGGGATGTCCGAGCCGATTGACCACCTCATGCCCAGCTTTCCGCCCATTGATTTCAAGGGCGAATTGAATACGGAGCAATACGCGGCGGTCACGGCGGAACCCGGCCCCGCCCTCGTGCTGGCGGGCGCGGGATCGGGCAAAACCCGCACCCTCACCTACCGGGTCGCCTACCTCCTCCACAACGGCATTCAGCCGCACGAAATCCTCCTCCTCACCTTTACCAATAAAGCCGCCCGCGAAATGCTCGAACGGGTCGAGGATCTGACCGGGATTTCCCGGCGTCAGCTCTGGGGAGGGACCTTCCACAGTATTGCCCAGCGCATTCTCCGGGTTCACGGCGAGAAGATCGGCCTCAAACGCCACTACACCATCCTCGATGAGGGCGAGGCGGAATCACTCCTCAAAAACTGCATCAACTCGGTCGATTCGAAGTTCATCAAGGGCAAGCACAACCCCAAGCCCAAGGTCCTCGCCAATATGATCAGTTTCGCGCGCAACACCCGCTCGCCCATCAGCGAGCAAGCAAGCGAATACTTCCCCCTCCTCGATGGGATCGCCGACAAGGCGGTTGATTTCCACAAGGCCTACCAAGCCGAAAAACTCAAACAACAAGTGGTCGATTACGACGACCTCCTCGAGCACCTCCTTCAACTCCTCAAGGAACATCCCGACATCGCCGCCATTTATCAGGAACGCTTCAAGCACATCCTCGTGGATGAATTTCAGGACACCAACCGACTCCAATCCGACATCATCGAGCAGTTCGGCGTGCACCATCAAATCATGGCGGTGGGTGACGACGCCCAATGTATCTATACCTGGCGCGGCGCGGACTTCGACAACATCATGCGCTTCGAGGACCGTCACCCCGGCGCCACCCTTCACAAGATCGAGACCAATTACCGGAGCACCCCGCAGATCCTTGAATTCGCAAACGCGATCCTCGCCCACCAACCCACCGGGCGCGGCTACCACAAGGAATTGCGCCCCGTTCGAGAAAACGGCCAACTCCCCTACTTTGTTCCGATGATGGACACCCGCGGTCAGGCGAACTTCATCATTCAACGGATTGAGGGCTTGATCGACGAGGGCCGCGACCTCTCGGAAGTGGCGGTTCTTTACCGTGCGCATTTTCATGCGATGGATTTGCAGATGGAGCTTTCGCGCCGCAACATCGACTACCAAATCACCAGCGGGGTGCGTTTCTTTGAACAGGCACACATCAAGGATTTCACCGCACAACTCCGCTTCGCCTCCAATCCCGCCGACGTCTCCGCCTTTGCCCGCTTCACGACCCTCCTGCCCAAGGTCGGTCCCAAGAGCGCCGAGCGCATCCACGCCTTCACCCGTCAACTCGCCGAAAAGGAAAGCCGTGATTTCTGCGAGGCCCTGACCGACGAGAAAGTCCTCCAAAAAGTACCCGCCAATGCCCGTGAGGAATGGCCCTCCCTCGCCGCCACCATTCTCGAAATCAACACCGCCCTCACCGAAAAAGCACCGGGCGAAGTGGTGGAGCAAGCGCTACAGGGTTGGTATGGCAGCTACATCCGCGAGATCTACCCCAACTGGAACGACCGCGAAGACGACCTCCAAAGCCTCATCGCATTTGCGAACCGCTATGATACTATGGAGGAACTCCTCGCGCAACTGGTCCTCCTTGCCTCCGAAAGCAACGAACGCTCCGCGGAAGACCAGAAAAACTGCCTGCGCCTCACCACCATTCATCAGGCCAAGGGTTTGGAATTCCCGGTGGTCTTTGTCATTGGACTCGCGGACGGGCTCTTTCCCCTGCAACGCACCATCGATAGCGGCGACCTCGAGGAGGAGCGCCGCCTCTTTTACGTCGCGGTGACACGCGCGATGGAGGAACTCTACCTCAGTTATCCGATGCTCAACCAGCGCGGCCAGAACGTCATGCGCATGAACCCGAGCCGCTTCATTCAGGAAATTGACCCCGGCCGCTTCGAAACCTTACGGGTAGCGCCCTCCCGCGCCTACTAGAACAATTACACTCCGCGCGCACCAAGCGTTGACAAGTCCGCCCTCCTTAAAATGCTAAAGCCCATGCTTCGCGCCGTATGCCTCCTCCTCATTTGCCTCGGATTTGCCGCCTGTTCCAGCACGCCGCCCCCCAGGATTGAATCGGTGAAAATCCTTGAAATTCAGCCGGAATTCATGGAGGCGAGCGCCTTTAAACGCATCAATGAATTTCTTACCGGAGTGGAGGAACATGGAAAACGAACCGTAGTGCGCACCCAAGCCGAGGACCGCCGGGGCTTTTACTTCACCCTGCGCCTCGACAAAAAAGCGAAGCATCTCCCCCGTGGAACCCGCATCATTGCGGAAGTTTACACTCCAAACCAAACCGAAATGCAGCGCTTTGAGCTGGGTCTGCCCGCTAAACGCGGCAGCAGCCGTCAGCTCCTCTTCGGGCTTACCGGCTCGGACTGGCCCTACCAAAGCGAGCGGGTTCCCGCAGCATGGAAGTTCACGATTCTGGACCCCAACGGCAAAGTGCTCGGCCTTAAACAGAGCTACCTCTGGAATTAACCCGCTTTTTACTCGACCGAGAGGATGCGGCCCGCGCGGCCATTGCGCAGTTCAAAGGTATCACCGGCACGCAAACCCAGGAGCCGGTGCGCCAACTCCGAATGCGGCGTGATGACGGTCACCTCGCGCGTATCGACCGTCACGACATGACCCCCTGCCACCCCCGCAAAAAAGAAATATTCCTCCCCGGTATCGAAACCGCAGCGGAACAAAGCGCCCAGCGAGACGCGATCATTCGGGCGCATGAGGTCTTCGCGTTCCGATTGCAGTTCCTCCACCGCTTCCGCCCATTGCTTCGCCTGTCCTGCCTGACCCGCCGCAAGATAGGATGCCTCCAGCCCCTGCGTGTCCCATTTGGATTCCGCCCGCGATTCCTCATTGGTCGCGTATTCTGCGGCATCCTTTGAGGC
>JBELLU010000082.1:0-4514 GCA_042096455.1 Opitutia bacterium | reverse complement strand
TCAATCACATAATCGATTTGCTTTCCGGTAAGCCCGGGATAGACCCCCAGGAACAATCCGGAATTCATGATGCGATCCGCACCGGTGAGATCTCCTACCACCCGGAAGGCCTGCGGGTTTTGCTTCCGCAGTTCCACAAATGCCGGTTGCCGTACGAGGTTTCCACCAAAGAACATTCGGGTTCCGATTTTCTTCTCATCCAGATAGCGTGCCAAGTCCGTATGCGTAAAGGGTGCCTCTTGCTTAACAAGGAGTTGAAAACCAAACCATGACGGCACGGTCTGATTCCCGGAGCCGTCCCATTCAAAGCCGTCGGGCGTCCACGCGGTGGCATGCGTCGGCAGGGAAAAATCGAAAAAATCGCCCCGTCCGGCAAGACCCCGGCGCAAACGGTTCCAATTATCAATGCGCGCCCGCGTGAAGGCCTCCAGACGTCGGATCTGCACCCGCCCAATCGCAGCCTGCGGGTCAAGGGGTTTGAGGTTATATCCCAAGTGGCTGTAGGTGTATTTATGGTCGTACCCCTCCGGCAACTCACCGAGTTGCCAGCCATAACGCTTATTGCAGGTGTTGTCCTTGCCGGAAGGACACCAGCAATCCCGACCCCAGTCGCGCAACGATTCCACGATTACCTTTAGGCGCATATCACGGACAATATTGACCGCGCCGCCCTCCCCCATCGTGAGGTGGTGCGGCGGGTAAAAGGATTGAGTGGATAGATGCCCGAAGGTGCCGGTCAGCGCGGCATACGGCCCTGCTTGCTTATCCCGCGGTTGGTGAATGAGGCCCGAACTGTCTGACATCGAATAGACCGAGCCGAGCGCATCGCAATTATCCTCGATCAACCACAAGTCATGCTCGCGGCAAAAATCCTGAATCCGCGTGAGGTCAAAAGGATTACCCAAGGCATGAGCCAGCATCACGGCCTTGGTCTTGCCGGGAGTGTAGGCTTCTTCCAAAAGACCGAGATCCGCGTTCGAGGTCTGGGGATCGTTGTCGAGAAAAACCGGCACCGCGCCATTTTGAATGATCGGTGCCACGGTCGTAGGGAACCCAGCAGCACAGGTGATGACTTCGTCGCCGGGGAAGATCCGTTTTTCTTCCGGAAGTTTGTGGCTGGTCAGCGCCGTAAACGCCAAAAGGTTGGCAGAGGAACCGGAATTAACCAGCAACGAGCGGCGCGCTCCAATATACTGCGCCAGTTCATTCTCCATCGCCTCACCCTCTTCACCCAGCGTTAACCAGAAATCCAAAACCGAGGACACCGCAGCACTCACTTCATCCTCCGTAAATGTTCGGGCAGCGTAAGGAACCGGCGTCTCACCCGCAACAAAGTCATCCTCCCGATCCGCGCCCGGCAAATTCTGCAGATGCATCTGGCGGCTATATTCACGACTCAAACGCAAAATCTCTTCTTTAATTTCTTTTGGGCTCATAGGGCGGTTCCTTTGGGTGCAGGCATGATTTTTTAAGTACCCGCTTTGATTGCAGACTCAAAAGCCAATATCTGATTAGTGGTAAAATCGGGAATTGAACTGCGACTTTCAACCGCATTCCGATACCATTCTACAGTCCTCGCAATCGACTCGGAGAAATCCCACACCGGTCTCCATCCCAGCACGGTTTGTGATTTATTGATATCCAAATGCAAAAGCACCGCCTCGTGCACCGCGCTGGCATCCGAGAGATCCTCCCATGATCCCGGCCAGTTCTTGAGTATTTCCAGCACCAGTGCTTCAACATTTTGATTGGCCTCATCGGTCGGGCCAAAATTATAGGCACCGCATAATTCATTGAATCCCGCCACGTTTTCAGCGGCGGTCTTAGCCAAAACTTGCGCTAGACGCAAATAGCCATGCAGTGGTTCCAGCACGTGCTGCCAGGGACGCACCGCGCGCGGGTTGCGCACCGAAACCGGCTGCCCCTTACTTAAAGAACGCATTACATCGGGCACGATCCGATCCTCCGCCCAGTCGCCTCCCCCTATGACATTACCGGCACGGGCCGTGGCAATTGCCACCGGTAATCGACCCTCAAAAAAGGAACGGCGCCAAGACGCCACCGCTAGCTCCGAACACGCCTTGCTCGAACTGTAGGGATCATGCCCCCCCAGCGCATCCGACTCCACATAATTGCGCCCGCTTTCCTCGTTCTCATAACATTTGTCCGTGGTAATGAAGACGCCCACGCTGGGCTTTTCCAATCCCCGCATCGCCTCCAGCACCGAAATTGTGCCCATGACATTGGTCGTGTAGGTCTCCAATGGATCCCGATAAGAACGGCGTACCAAAGGTTGCGCAGCGAGGTGAAAAACAAAATCCGGGTTTGAGGCAATCAACTCGCGCCGCAGGGTCTCCCGGTCACGAATATCCGCAATACTGTGGGCGTGAAGCGAGTCCAGCAAACCAAACTCTTCCAGCAAACCGGGGCGACGCTCCGCTTCCAGACTGTAACCCGAGACCCGCGCGCCCATCCGCACCAACCAAAAGGCCAGCCACGCTCCCTTGAATCCAGTGTGCCCGGTGAGGAAAACATTTTTCCCTTTGAAGGTCTGGTGCAATTCCGGATCCATCCCTTGACCTACCAGACTTTCCAGGGCGCTTGGTTGTCCGACCAAAGCTTGTTTAAGTATTGGGATTCCCGAAAGGTGTCCATCGGGCACCACCAACCTTCATGCCTGAAGGCGTTCAATTCACCTGCCGTGACCAATTTGGAAATGGGACCCTCTTCAAACATTTCATCCACCTCACTGAGATAGTCAAAGACCCCGTGGTTGCAAACCATGTAGCCACCATTTACATACGCTGTTTCACGCAAGGGCTTTTCTTCGAATTGAGAAACCAAGCCATCTTCGTTCAAAATCATCGCCCCGAAGCGACCGGCCGGATGCACTGCCGTCGTGGTGCAAAGCCGCCCGGATTCCTCATGCGCTCGCACGCTTTCGCCGATATTTATTGTTCCCAATCCGTCACCGTATGTAAGCAGGAAAGGCTCCCCCTTGGGAATGTATTTTTTGATACTCCGAATGCGGGTCGCCGTTAGCGCGTCCGCCCCGGTTTCCGCCAAAGTGACCTGCCAATCCTCCTCATCATGCACATCGTGAAAAACCTCGTTTGACTGATTGCCGAGTTGCAAGGTCACATCCCCGGTGTTCCAACGATAGTTCCGGAAATACTCCCGGATCATTTCTCCCTTGTAACCCAGGCACAAAATAAAGTCCCTGTAACCGTAATGGGAATACGTCTTCATTATATGCCAAAGAATGGGGTAACCCCCAATCGGTACCATGGGCTTGGGTCGGTATTCCGTCTCTTCCCGCAGTCGAGTTCCGCGCCCGCCGCATAAAATGACTACTTTCATATCGTTTTCCCGGTAATTGGTGATTTGGCAATAAGCGATTCTTACTTACTTGCTTGCCGAAAGCTGCCTGCCGACAACACCCATGTCAAAGGATAAAACCAGAGTGCCCTCAAATCGCATTCCCTGCGCGTGATCCTTCATGCGCCATATGCCCTTGCGCATGCAGCCTATCTATCATGCCGGCCGCTCAGCCCAACTGAAATATTTTGCTCGACCCCAAAACCATCGCCGTTGCCCCTAACCCTCAAACGACTTTCCGTTAACGGCACAAAACCTACCGAGCACAACTCTACAGAAATCGCGGAAAGACATAAAACCGCCTAAACACAACAAATTTCAGGTAACGCTAGCTTCGGCGAATTTGACATGTCCAGCTTGTGGGGCAGTTGATTTACTTTTTGCCCCCTTGTTTGCGTTCGGGAAAAACTCAGTTCAACCAACTGCGGAAGGTTTTTTTCTATCGGGGGCGCACAGTTGTTTATATGCGTGTGCACCAGCGTTAGTGGATAGCGGGAGACAAATTCGATGATTTTTTCCAGATTTTCACCCACCTCATGAAACTCGATAGCAAGGCCAATCGTGCGCGGGGCAAAATCCAGCAACAAATCAAGCATTTCGTATTCTGAACCCTCCACATCCATCTTGAGAAAGAATTCGTCGAACGGGGCCTTTCTTACAACCGCATCAAAACCGATGTATCCATCTTTGGTTTCCGAACCCACAAAACGGCTTTCAAAATGACGCTTCTTGCCGTCAAAGAATGCACGTAGGAAAAATATCCCATACCAGGCCTCTCGCATTAAATCGAACCGATCCACTCGAAGGATATTTTTCCAATAGTGTTTCCAGATTTGATCCAGAGTCACAGAACCATCATACGCCACAAGAGGAACATCGTTGATTGCAGTGAAATCTTTTTCAAACGACCAGTCATATGAAACACCAAAGCTCAGTAAACCTTTAGCCTTCTCGACATCCTGTTGGTTCACCACATAACCACCATCAAAATCCCGCCCCAGACGCACAAGCCCCCGCAATCATACGGCATCAGTACTTCGGGAATATTATATTTGGGCATTTCAAATTGTATTTAATTTTAATAAATCGAAGTAAGCGGTGTCACGATAAATGAAAATAATATCATTATCCCCTCG
>JBELLU010000081.1:0-4888 GCA_042096455.1 Opitutia bacterium | reverse complement strand
CTCTGCTCCTCCGCGTTAAACCAACTACTATCCTCCGCGTTTGGTCTGCGAGCGCGGGTCCACCACATCCCGCAGGACGTCCCCAAAGACGTTATAGGCAATGACCGTTAAAAAGATCGCAAGACCCGGAGTCAGCAACCACCAAAAGTTGAGGTAGAACACTTTCACGTTCTGCGCCTCCGAGAGCATCAAACCCCACGAAGCCGAGGGTTCCTGAATACCGAGTCCCAAAAACGAGAGCGCCGCTTCTCCCAGAACGTAACCGGGGATCGAGAGGGTCGCCGCCACCAACAGATAACTCAGCAGGTTTGGTAGGACGTGTTTCCGCAGAATCGTCAAGGGCCCCTGCCCCATGCTTTCCGCCGCCATCACAAAAGCCTGTTGCCGGATGGAAAGCGCCATCCCCCGCAAAACACGCGCCGTTCCCGCCCAGCCGATAAAAGCCAGAATGATCACGATCACAAAGAACATTTGATCCGATGCAAAATGCGGTGCGAGGGCTGCCCGAAGCGCCAGCAATAAATAGAGCCCTGGCACCGCCATCATAAACTCAACAATCCGCATCGCCACAAAATCGCTGCGCCCGCCGAAGTACCCACTCAGGCCCCCGACCAGAAAGCCCAAGACCATCGTTATCGTGATACCCAAAAGACCGATAAAAAGCGAGACCCGCGAACCAAACACCAGGCGCGAAAAAACATCCCGCCCCGTCGAGTCACTGCCGAGCAAATAAAACGCACCTTCGGGATCATCGCACACCAGGAGGTGGCGGTCGGTCTTAAAGATCCCCAAGAGACGGTATTCAAAGCCGCGACCCAAGACGGTCAGCGCGTAGCTCTTTCCCGGCACCGCTTCATAGCCGGCAGTCGAGGGGTCGGTCAGGACATAGGCCTGCACCCGGAGACCGCCCTCACCCCAAATGATTTTTGTAGGCGGATGATAGGTGCGATCCAAATCCTGCTCATTCGTCGCAGCGGGAGCGATGAGATCAGCAAAAATCGCGGTCATGTAAAGCGCCAGCAACAGCCCTCCCGACAGCGCCCCCAGAGGTCGCCGGAAACTAGCCTTAAATATGTCGCCCAAGCCCGTCATCTTGTTTTCCGAATGGTGCGAATGCGGGGATCCGACCATGCCAGCAGCAGGTCTGCGAGGAGGTTGCCCGCCACCAACATCGTGCAACCCAGCATTACGGAGGCGAGCACCACGAATTGATCCTCCCGCAGAATGGATTGATACATCAGTTGACCCAGACCCGGATATTGTAGCACGATTTCAACGATCAATGCCCCGCTCAAGAGCCCCGAGAACGCGAAACCAAAGGCGCTCACCAGCGGATTAATGGCATTGCGCAGGGCGTGCATAAACATCACACGCCGTTCCCGCAGACCCTTCGCCCGCGCCGTCTTCACATAATCCGCCCGAATCGCGTCGAGGAAATTGGCGCGCATGATACGCATGATGCTCGCGACTGAACCAATTCCAAGGGCGAGCGCCGGCAAAACAAGGTGGTGCGCGCGATCCAGAATCTTACCGCCCGCACCCATGAATTCATAATCAATGGAAGTCGCCCCGCCCATCGGGAACCACCCGCTCTGCGCCGCGAAAAACATAAACAAGAGTGCCAGAAAAAACTCCGGCAGCGAGAGCGCCGCGTAGGCAAGGAAGGAGGAAATACGGTCAAAGATTGAATCCTTATACATCGCCGCGAGTACGCCGAGGGGAATCGCAATACCCCAGGCGATCACCAGCGCCGAAACCGAAAGCAGAAAAGTCGCGAGCATACGCTGCCCAATCAGATCCACCACCGGCATCTTATACGCCCAGGAATGCCCGAGGTTGCCGGTCACGACATTGCCCAGCCATTTCACATACTGCACATACCAGGGCTGATTCAGCCCAAACTGTTGCTCGATTGACTGAATCAGTTCCGGTGAAACATCCCGTTGCACCCGCACCGGTGTCAGAAAATCACCCGGTGCAAGGCTCATCAGCAGGAACACCAATCCCGTGATCCCAAGGAGAAGCGGAATCAAGGCAACTAAGCGTCTGAATAAATAAGCGATCATGGCTTCGGCTCCGTCCAAAGGGATTCCATATTCCAGGTGAGCCCCCCGAGCGAGGTCGGCTGTAAATTTTGCCAGCGATTCCGGTGCCCGACATAATCCTTCGCGCTCACGAGAAAAATCATGGGTTGTTGCTCCGCCAGAATTTCCTGCACCTCAAAATAAAACGCCTTCCGTTTTTCCACATCAGTATGACGCCCCAGTTCCAGCATGAGCGCGTCGATACGCGCCTCCCATTCGGTCGCCGGCTCCACCTGCTGGGGATGCCATTGATGCAGACGCCCCCCGCTCATAAGAATGTCCTTACCCGCATAGGGATCCGGCGCACCGCCCCCCAGTCCGAGCATACAGGCTTCGTAATCAAAGGAGGAAGAAGTCTTGGTAATGATGGTATTAAAATCGAGGAACTGCAGCTCCACCTCGATTCCCAAATCCGCCATATTCTCTTTAAAGACCGTCGCCATTTCCACCCGCAGGCCGTTACTGGAATTGGTCATCAGAGTAAAACCCACCGGGCGACCCTCCGCGTCATGGAGTCGTTCATTCACGTGGCGAAAACCCATTTCCAGAAAGAGCGCCTTCGAACGTTCCGGATCATAGGGGTATTTCCGAATTGCGTCATTATACCAAAACTTCCGCTTCGGTGAAACGTAACCATGCAGCACTTGCGCCCGCCCAAAGTAGACCCCCCGCACGATCCCCTCGCGATTGATCCCATAGGAAACCGCCTGTCGGAAACGTTTATCCTGGAACCATTCCAATTTATGCGGTGCGACGTAGGCCTTCCCGTTTTCATCCTTCCCGGGGTTCAGGTTGAACCAGACGAAATTCGTTGTGTTGGAGGGTCCCATATCCAGCACCGTGTAATCGTGCCGCTCCTCACCGCGCTTGACCCAGGCAACATTGTCCGGGCCAATCCCCTCGAAGTCGGTCTTGCCCTGCGCAAAGGCCACATTGCTGCTATTCGCATCCGGCACAATCTTCGTGATCAGACGTTCCACATAGGGCAAGCGTTCACCCGCCGGATTGACCTTCCAATAATTCGGATTGCGCCCAAAGACCAGGCGTTCCCCCGGACGATAGGATTCCAGCACAAACATATTCAGCCCGACAATCGCTTCCGGTCGTTGAATCGCGGTCTCCAGATTCCACGCCTCCAGCAAAGTCCCGTTTTCAAATGCCGACCCCAAAATATGCTCCGGTAAAATCTCTTCACCGCCGCCGAAGAGTAAAAATGGCGCATAGACTTCGGGCGTAGTAAAACGGACGGTGTGCGCATCCAGCGCCTCAACCCGCGGCTCCTTGCCATTGATCAACTGCGTGAACGTCGAGCGCGAGGGGTAGCGATATTTTGGGCGACCCTCCGCATCGGCCACAACCGCACCCGTTGCGTCATCGCGCTCCTTTGCAAAAAAAGTCTTCCAGGTAAACAGCACGTCCGCCGCCGTGAACGGTTCACCATCACTCCAGTGCACCCCCCGCCGCAAGTGAAACGTGTATTCCAAATTATCCTCAGAAATCTCCCACGATTTCGCCAGACCCGGAATGACCTCGCCCGTCTCGGGATCTAGCGTTACCAGACTGTCCAGAATCCGACCCATCACGGTTGACCCCGCCACGGATTCAATCAAAAGCGGATTCAAGGTCGCAATGTCCCCCGCCATCGTCTCCACGATCCGGCCACCAAAATTCCCCTGCGGAAAATCCACGACCTCCGCGTCCACCGGAATCGGCGCCTGTTTGAACGAGCGCTCCGCACCAGGCTGCTTACCGCAACCCGCCACCAGCAGCACCGCCAGCATCCATCCACAGACCTTACGCTTAAAATCAAACATCCAACCCCTACGAAAAAGCGACCCGACAATTGTTCAATCCTTATTCACTTTCCTAAAAACAAGGTCTTGACACTAGACAAGCGTTCACCTAAACAGTTGTTCACCATGAAAGAACTAACCCAACGCCAAGAGGAAATTCTTAAATTCATCAGCCAATACGAGTGGCGCAACGGCTTCTGGCCCAGCATTCGCGAAATCCAGGAGCAATTCCAATTCAAGAGTACCAACGCCGTGATGGGCCACCTCCGCGCCCTTGAGAAAAAAGGCGCTATCCACCGCATCGCCGGTCAGGCACGCACCTTCCGTATCAATCGACCCGGAGACGAGGATCCCGAGTCCATCCCCCACGATGCCAGCGAAGTGGTTGATATCCCGGTCTATGGAGCGATTGCGGCCGGTTATCCGGACCGCGTTGAATCCGGCGGAGAAATTGGACGCCTGCAGGTCGATATCCAGAGCGCGAGCTTTGACAGCCGCCGTAAGAGCTTCGCCCTGCAGGTTCGCGGCGAAAGTATGATTGATGCAGAAATCTATGACGGCGATATGGTCATCGTCGAACCCCGCGAAGCCCGCGACGGCGATATCGTGGCCGCCCTCATCGATGGCGAGACCACCCTTAAGCGCTACATCCAAAAGCCCGGTGAACCACCCTACCTCAAGGCCGAGAATAAATTCTACCCGGAGCTCTACCCCGTCGCCGAACTGGCGGTGCAGGGTGTCGCCAAGGCGGTCGTGAGAAGTTTGTAGTTGCGGATTGATTCCGCGCAGGTGTTCGGGCAAAACTGCCCTCATGCCCATTACATTCGACCACACCCGCATCCGCGTTTCCAACCTCGAACAATCCATCGACTGGTATTGCCGCACCTGCGGCTTTGAAGTCCTGCGTCGCACCGACAAATCCCCGAGCGGCAACCAACTTGCCCACCTCGCGATTCCCGGCAGCGACCATAAACTCGAGCTTACCTACTCCCCCGACTTCGAAGTTAAATT
>JBELLU010000080.1:3373-4903 GCA_042096455.1 Opitutia bacterium | reverse complement strand
GTGCCGTCAGCCCGCATCGTAAAACGCACCTGTACCCGCGTCTTTAGATCAATCGGCTGATAATACTCAATGTCCTGATACCATCCCGTTACGACCGCCGCGAAAAATTGCTGCTGATACTCCCCGAATTCACTGAAGCTCGCATTGATCGATAGTTTCCCGCGATGCGAGGCACCCCCCGCACTTTGCATCAGCGGCCCCATGATCAATTTCGGATCGAGGCGCGGACGCGGCTTCGCCTGGGTGGGATCCCCGCTCGGTGCTACGGCCTCCGCCGCGTTCGTCTCGTTGGGTTGATAAAGCCGCACCATTCCATCCGGTTCCCCGCTTGCCTGCGCCGCGACCTCCTTCAACGGCGCGCTCCCCTGTTCGCCCATTTCTGTAAGCGCGGTCTCCTTTAAAAATTCTAGTCGTTCGATTCCCTTCGTTGGCAAGGCGGCGGGCGTCGCCACCTGCGCCGGGTTTTGATTCGCCGCGCCGGGAGCCGGTTGCGGCATCACCGCTGGACTCGCAAGCTGCCCTTCCAGAATTTTCTGGGATTGCTCCACCCCTTCCACCCGGGGCTGGTTCTCCGCGCTCATCGGCACCGGATCCGCTTCCGCCGCCTGCTGATTCCGGAAGGAATATTGCTTCGTTGTATCGGGCGTATTCTCCGGCGCATCGGGGTTTGCCTCCACAAAACGCATTGCCTCCGGTTTAATTATCTCAAGCTCCAGTTCGAGTGCTTCGGGTTCCTTCGGCAAGGCGGCCTGCGGCAACATCCGCTCGGGGAGCAAATAAAGCAAAATCAGGTGCAAGAGAATCGACAGCACAAACGCCAAACGCGTGGTGCGAACCGTGTGCCGCCCATCAGGCAAATACCCCTTTGAGGCATCCGATACCCTCGCACCGTTGGTCGCATCCAAAGTCATTCGCTACTTGAGAGCCGCAAATTATAGCCCTGTTCCCTTAAAATGTCAGCCAAACGCTGGATCGGCAAGCCCATTACATTTTCCACGGAACCCGTCACCGAATCGATTATCATTTCGCGACCCTCCTGAATTCCGTATGCCCCCGCCTTGTCGAGGGGATTGACCCGCGCGTGATAGGCTTGGATCGTCGCGGCATCCAAGACATGGAAACGCACCCTGCTCGCCTCCACAAAATCATACGCGTAAGCGCGCTCACCGCAGCGCAAAGCCACCGCGGTGTAAACACTGTGCTCCCTTCCGGAGAGCAATTCCAGCATCGCCTGCGCCTCCCCCAAATCCCGTGGTTTCCCGAGCACCCGACCCTCCACCGCCACGGTGGTGTCGGATCCCAGCACCAGGGCGGCTTCCGCTTTGAGTGCCACCGCATCCGCCTTCAGCGCGGCATTGTGCGCGACCATCCACTCGGGCCCGCGCGCGGTGCACTCCGATTCCTCCACCGGAGCGGCCTCCACCCTGAAATCCAGCCCCAAACGCGCGAGTAGTTCATGGCGACGCGGCGACGCCGAGGCCAATATGAATTCTATAGGATGTAGTTGTTTTGATGCCATCTACCCGCATC
>JBELLU010000080.1:0-3273 GCA_042096455.1 Opitutia bacterium | reverse complement strand
ATGAAAATAGGAATCGCACAAATCAATCCCACCGTCGGAGACCTCTCCGGCAATTGCGCCCGTTTGCTTGAGGCTTACACCGAGTTGCTCGATGCGGGCGCCGACCTGATCCTCGCTCCGGAATTGGCGACCTGCGGCTACCCGCCCCGCGACCTCCTCTTTAAATCCAGATTCGTCCGCGATACCGAAGACGCCCTCCATGCCCTTGCCGCCAAAACCGGCACCGTCCCGCTCGTAACCGGTACCGTCATCAACGAGGACGGTGCCTGCTACAACGCCGCCGCGTGGTGCGAAAACGGCGCCATCCAAACCATCGGACGCAAATGCCTCCTGCCGACCTACGACGTCTTTGACGAAACCCGCTACTTCAAACCCGCCGCCGCACCGTGCATCCACTCATGGAAGGGACTCAAGATCGGACTCACCATTTGCGAGGACATCTGGGCTCAATCCGACCCGCCCGCCAAGGCGCGTTACCCCGCCGATCCCCTCAAGGAACTCGCTGGCGCAAATCTGGATTACCTCCTCAATCTTTCCGCGAGCCCCTGGCAGGCGGGAAAGGCAGGGCAACGCGAGGCCCTCGTCCGCGCTGCCGCGGAACGCTGCAACTGCCCCGTCATTTATTGCAACGCGGTCGGCGGAAACGACGAACTCATCTTTGATGGCGGCAGCATCGTCCATCATCCCCAACGCGGCATCCTCGCGGGACTCGCCTCCTTCCAAACCGAAAACGCCGTCATCGATCTTTCCATGACCCAAGCGGCGCCCATCTCGACTTTCTACAACCCCGTCGGGATGGCGGCCATTCATCAGGCGCTCGTCCTCGGCCTCCGCGATTACGCCCGCAAGTGCGGATTCCAACGGGTCCTCCTCGGCCTCAGCGGCGGAATCGACTCTGCGGTGGTCTGCGCCCTCGCCGCGGAGGCGATGGGCCCGGAAAACGTCATCGGTATCGCCCTGCCCTCCGCCATCTCCAGCGAACACAGCCGCAAAGACGCCGCCGACCTCGCCCAACGCCTCGGCATCCAATTCCACGAAATCCCCATCAGCGAAACCGTCGCCGCCGCCGAACAAGCCCTCCATCCGCTCTTCAAGGATTTACCCGCCGACGTCACCGAGGAAAACCTGCAGGCCCGCGCCCGGGGTCTCCTGCTCATGGCACTCTCCAATAAATACGGCGCCCTCCTGCTCACCACCGGCAACAAGAGCGAAATCGCAGTGGGTTACTGCACCCTCTACGGCGATATGTGCGGCGGACTCGCCGTGATCTCCGACCTGCCGAAAATGAAAGTGTACGCCCTCGCCCGCCACCTCAATTCCGAGCGGGAGTTGATCCCCCTCAATACCATTGAAAAGCCCCCCTCCGCCGAACTCCGCCCGGACCAGGCGGACTCCGATTCCCTGCCGCCCTACCCGGTTCTCGACGGAATCCTTCAACTCTACGTCGAAGAAGGCCGCTCCCGCGCTGAAATCACCGCAGCGGGTTACGAGCCCGAGACCGTCGACGCCATCGTCCGACTCGTTGACCTCAACGAATACAAACGCAAACAAGCCGCCCCCGGACTCAAAACAACCCCCCTCGCCTTCGGGGTCGGACGACGCATCCCCATCGTTCAAAAATACGTCAATTAAACTACCTTTCGATTCAACGTCACATTCCATGGAAAACGATACCAGTTCAACCGCACTCTTCAAACAAGCGCAGGCCCTCATGCCGGGCGGCGTCAACTCCCCCGTGCGCGCCTTCCGTTCAGTCGGCGGCAGCCCCTTCTTTACCGCCCGCGCCGAGGGCGCCCAACTCCACACCAGCGACGGCCGCGCGCTCATCGACTACGTCTGCACCTGGGGCCCCGCCATCCACGGTCATAACGACCCCGACATCCGCGCCGCCCTTGCCGCCGCCCTCGACCGGGGCACCAGCTTCGGCACCCCCAACCCCGACGAGGTCAAGATGGCAGAACGACTCGTCGCGATGGTCCCCTCCGTTGAAAAAGTCCGCATGTGCAACAGCGGAACCGAAGCCACCCTTTCCGCAGTCCGCCTCGCCCGGGGATTCACGAGGCGCGATAAAATCATTAAATTCGCGGGCTGTTACCACGGTCACGTGGATTCCCTCCTCGTCAAGGCGGGTTCTGGTGCCCTTACCCTCGGCAACCCCGACAGCGCCGGCATCCCCGCCAGTTTTGCCGCCGAGACCCTCGTGCTGGAATACAACGACCTCGAAGCCCTCGAAGCCTGCTTCACCGAACAAGGCGACCAGATCGCGGGCCTCATCCTCGAACCCTACCCCGCCAACTGCGGCCTCATCCTCCCCGAGCCGGGCTTCCTCGAAGGAGTCCGCAAACTCTGTACCCAACACTCCACCGTCCTGATCTTTGACGAGGTCATGACGGGATTCCGTCTCGCCCCGGGCGGGGTACAGGAACGCATCGGCATCACCCCCGACCTCACCGCCCTCGGTAAAATCATCGGCGGCGGCCTCCCGGTCGGCGCCCTCGGCGGCAAAGCGGAAATCATGGATCACCTCGCCCCCCTCGGTCCGGTTTACCAAGCCGGAACCCTCAGCGGCAACCCCCTCGCCATGGCCGCCGGAATCGCCTCCCTCGACAAACTCCTCCAAACACAACCCTATCCCGCCCTCGATGCGATGGGCGCTCAAATCGCCAACGCCTTGCTGGTTGCCGCCCACCAAAAAGGCATCCCCCTGCAGGTTCCCCAGGTCGGTTCCATGTTCGCCTGCTTCTTCGCCGAACAACCCGTCCGCAACTACAACCAAGCCACCGCCAGCAACACCAGCGCCTTCAAACAACTCTTCAACCACGCCCTCAAGCACGACATCTACCTCCCCCCCTCACCCTACGAAACCTGCTTCATCAGCAGCGCCCACCAAAACCAGCACATCGAAAAAACCATCGAAGTCCTCGTTCAAGGCATCCACACCCTCGAAATATAGGAAGCCTAAGAACGTTGAGGGGGTTGGAAGCTGTAAGTTGAACGTTGTTGGTTGTTAGTTGGGATCAGTCTTAATCTTACTCCTAATCTTGATAATAAAAGGGATTGTATCTCGTGGAAGCGGCAATCCTGCCGCTTTACTTATGGCTGGAACCACGAATGGACACGAATGGGCACGAATGGGGAGGGTGCAGGTTCAGGACATAGGTAACAAAAAAGGTTCAGGACATGGGTAACACTTTTGGATAGAAAGAGTGATGCCATGTAAAGAAACCAAAATGATAGATGAACGCATGAATTTTGCCTTAAAGAGCCTTCAGG
>JBELLU010000079.1:0-4992 GCA_042096455.1 Opitutia bacterium | reverse complement strand
GTTAAAATAAAAACAAACCCTCAAAACTCCGCTACTCAACTCCTCTGCGTTAAAATAAAAACAAACCCTCAAAACTCCGCTACTCAACTCCTCTGCGTTAAAACATCCCTCCACTCTCTGCGTTAAAATATTCCTCCACCCCTCCGCGTTAAAACAAAAAGCCGTACCCCAAGGAGTACGGCTTCGAATAAAAAATTCTAAGAATTATTAAGCGGCGGCGTTCGCTTCTTTCGCCTTTTCAATCAGCAAAAGGAAGGCTGCTTCGTCATGAATCGCCAACTCGGAGAGTTGCTTGCGATCCATTTCAATACCGGCAGCGCTGAGGCCGTGCATGAAACGACTGTAGTTGATTCCGTTGGCGCGGCAGATCGCATTGATGCGAACAATCCACAGTTGACGGAATTCACTCTTTTTCTTGCGACGGTCACGGTAGGCATAAACCTCCGCGCGATCGACGGCGTCTTTCGCGTAACGGAAAAGACGGGATTTATTACCGAAATAGCCGCGGGCTTTTTTCAGTACTTTTTTGCGACGTGCGAGGGTCGCGGGTCCATTTGTGGCTCTAGGCATGTTTTTGTTTCTCTCGTTTTAGTTCGCCGCAGGGTCGCCCATTTTCATGTTACCCCTCTGGCGTGAGTTATTCTTACAAACGTTTCCGGTTAGGCTTAGGCGAAGGGCAAACCGCGAATGAGGTTTGCGCGCTGACCGTCCGCGACGAGCTTGCTGCTCCCCGCACGACGGCGTTGCTTCACGCTTTTGTTGCGAAGCAGGTGACGGTGCCCCGGCGTGCGACGCAGGAGTTTACCGGTACCGGTCTTCTTAAAACGTTTGGCGATGGATTTGCGTGTCTTTTGCATGAAAATCTCTGGAAAAGAGGCAGAGAACATAGCTTTCAGACGAGCCTGTAAAGCCTAAACTCAAGCCCTCGCTTAAATAACGAAGCGTTTAAAGGTAACAGGCGGCTTGACCTCTGCACACATTCTTTCAAACAAAAGGCATCGCAGCAACCGATACAGTTCAACTTTCAGGATTTACCACCGGTCGAATTCGCAAACTGTCCGGCTTTAAATCCGGCCACCATGTTCCGGATGCCCGGCATGAGGCCGCCAATGCCTTCGTGCGGCGCGCCGGCGCGGAGGAGGTGCGCGCCCTCGCTCAGGCGATTCACGCCGATCTGCGCCGCGAGTTGGGCTACAAACGCCATGAATTTGATTTTCGGGATGAAGATGGCCTCGCCTGCCTCAACACTCCGGGCTTTGATCTGGAAATACGCATCGATCAAAGCGTGGATGACCCGAAGGCGTATCAACTCGAGACCCGCATCACCCGCCTGCGCGATGCCGACCTCGCTCAAAATGACGCTTTTGTAGAAACATTCAGTCCGCTCTGCCACCGGCTCGATATCTACTTCAGCCAGCATCTCGATCTCGCCCATAAAATTGATGCCCTCGAGGCGATCCCGGAGATCGCCGCAGGCCTCGATTACCCACCGAATGCCTCCAGCTTCGAGTTGCGACTCCCTGCGCTCGATTGCCTCCTGAGCGTCACCGAGACCGAAATGCACTTCCAATTATTGACGCTGCCCGACCTTGGAAAACTCCTCAGGCATAGCCAGCGCATCCTCGAGATCCTCACCGAAGCCGGTTTTGAATTACGCCTCAACGGAGAATAAACCGTCCGGCCCGCCGCTCTCCGCTTGCCTCCGTATCGAGCTTCCCTTCTGATACCATACAGAAATGCCGAATAAGCCGCCTCAGTTCACCCTTGTGATGGATGCAAGCAACCCCGCCTGCTTCATCGGCTTGCTCGACCGGAACGACTCCTGGTTGGCGCATCGCTCCATCGAAGGCACGGCACTCGAAACTGTTTTCCCGTCCGTTGAGGCAATCCTCACGGAGGTTAAAATCAATATCGAGGCAATCGACCGTTACCTGTATTGCGAGGGTCCCGGCTCAACCCTCGGGCTGCGCCTTGCCGCGATGGCGATTCGAACCTGGCGTGCCCTGCACCCCGAACCGCCACCTTGCCTCGCCTACAACAGCCTCCGGCTTGCCGCCATCTGCCTCCTGCGTGACGAGCCCACCCTGACCGACGCCCTCTTGGTGGCTGACTGGAAAAAGGATGCTTGGAATGCCGTCACCCTCAAAAAAGGACAAATCGCCACTTGCGAACCGATCACAGCCGCCGACCTCGAAGCATGGGAAGGCCCAAGTTATCACCTCCCGCAACGCAAAGGCTGGCAATCCCCGCCACCCAACGCCACCACCCTCCGCTATACCCCCGAGCGCATCAACGAAATGATTGATGCACCCGGCTTGCTTCAACAGGTTGATAGCCCAAAGCCCTTTGCTACTGCGCCGCCTAATTTTCAAAAATGGATCCCCGCTCGCCACCGCGCCCCTGCCACTGATGCCTGAAAATTCCAAACATCGCTGCTGGGTCGAAATCCACCTCGACGCCTTTGAGCGCAACCTCAAGCACATACAGGCCGCCCTTCCATCGGGGGTGCGCTATATCGCGGTTGTCAAGGCCGATGCCTACGGGCACGGCATGCCGCAAATCGTCCGCCGCCTCATGCAGAGCGGGGTCGATTCCTTTGCGGTCGCCAACACCCGCGAAGCCGCAATCATTCGCGAGATGGGAGCGGGTTGGCCGATCCTTATCCTCGGCCCGGTCCTGCCCGAAGAAGCGCCCGATTTAATTCGTGACGACCTCACCGCCACCGTGAGCGACCTTCAGGAAGCCCTGCGCCTCAACGAATTGGCGCAATCAAAAAACACCACCCTCAAGGTTCACCTGAAAATCGACACCGGCATGGGACGCCTCGGGGTTTGGCACGAGCAGGCAATCGAACTCTACAATGCCATCCGCACCATGCCCGCCCTCAAACTGGATGGCATCTACACCCATTTCTCCTGCGCCGATTCAGATCCTGCATTCACCGAAACACAGCGCGAGCGCTTCCTCGCCATCCTTGATAAGGTCGAGCTGTCAAATGACTGCGTCATCCACGCCGACAACTCCGCCGGACTCGATAGCTTTGCCGCCAACCGGAAGTTCAACGCAGTGCGAGTCGGGCTCCTGCAATTTGGAATTCCGCCCTACCCCCAGTCCGCACTCGCAGGCGCGAGGGTCGAACCGGTCCTTCATTTCAAAGCCCGCGTTGGGCTCATCAAAACGCTCCCCGCCGGCACCGGCATCAGTTACGGTCAATCGCACCAACTCCAAGAACAGACCACCGTTGCAATCCTGACCGCCGGCTATGCCGATGGCCTGCCCTATTCCCTCGGCAATACCGGCGAGGTGCTCATCCGCGACCACCGTTGCCCGATTCTCGGACGGGTCACCATGGACCAAACCATTGTGGACGTCAGCGCGATCCCCGAGCTCGAAGTGGGCGATATAGCGGTATTTATTGGAAACGATGGCACCCAGGAAATATCGGCAAATGACTTCAGCATTGCCGCTGAAACTATTCCCTGGGACGCCCTTTGCTCCATTTCAAAACGTGTTACCCGCGTATATTACACCCCGCGCGAACTTTAGGCACCACGGCAGGGTTGGTACTTAAGCTAAACGCTAACGATTCGCCGTTAGTTACAATTCGAACATTGACTAAAGTTTACAAAAGTATTTTTTAGTCTATGACACATGAAGAAAGTACTTTTCAACAACAATGTTCTTCGCGATGGTCACCAAAGCCTGGCAGCGACCCGGATGCGTACCGAGCAAATGCTACCGATCTGCGAATCACTGGACAACTGGGGCTTCAATGCCCTCGAAACCTGGGGAGGCGCCACCATCGATTCCGGCCTGCGCTTTCTCGACGAGTTTCCCTTTGATCGATTGGACGTGCTTAAAAAAGCCTGTCCCAAAACCCCGCACATGATGCTCCTCCGCGGGCAAAACATCGTGCAATACGCCCACTTTCCCGACGATGTGGTCGAAGCTTTCATCCGTTGCTCCGCCGAGCACGGTATGAATATTTTCCGGATATTTGATGCCCTCAATGATACGCGCAACATGGAGTGCGCCATCAAAGCGGCGCGCGCTGCCGGAGCGCAGGCTCACGGCACCATCTGCTACACCACCAGCCCCGTCCACAACACCGATAAGTTCATCGAGATGGGGCGTAAAATTGAAAAGATGGGCGCCCATGCCGTGGTCCTCAAGGATATGGCGGGCCTCATCCCGCCCAAGGACGCCTACGATATCGTCAATGGCCTCAAGCAAAAATTAAAAATCCCAGTCTGGATTCACACCCACGACACCGCCGGCCTCGGAGTCAGCACTTACCTCGCGGCGATCGACGCCAAAGTTGACGCAGTTGACCTCTCCATCGCGCCCTTCGCCAACGGGACCTCCCAACCCGACACGACCCGCATGCTGGCACTCCTCAAAGGGCACCCCCGTTGCCCCGAGGTCACCAGCACTCAAGTGCATTCCCTCAAGGCGATCCGCCAGCATTTGGAGGATGTCTATGCCGACCTTTCAGCCTTCACCAGTCGCAAAAACGAAATTGTCGACGTCGATACCCTCGAATACCAGGTTCCCGGTGGCATGCTCTCCAATTTCCGCACCCAGCTCAAGGAACAGAAAATGGAGGATAAATTTGAAGCGGTCTTCCAGGAAATTCCCGTGGTGCGCGAAGCCCTTGGCTGGATTCCCTTGGTAACGCCCACCTCACAAATCGTTGGAATGCAGGCATTCCTCAACGTGAAATTTGGCCGCTGGAAACAACTCTCCCCGCAGGCCGCCGACATCGCTCTCGGTTATTACGGGCAATGCCCCGCCTCGGTCGATCCCAAGGTTCAGGCACTTGCCGCCAAACAGTTTAACAAAGAGCCCATCCACTGCCGACCCGTTGAAGCACCACAAGCACAACATAAGCACATGGATGACTTGCAAAAAGAACTCAAAAGCAAGGGCCTGCCCTCCGATACCGAACATTGCGTCATTCATGCCATGTTCCCACAACAACTGGAAGCGCAT
>JBELLU010000078.1:0-5281 GCA_042096455.1 Opitutia bacterium | reverse complement strand
CGCGGGCTAAGGCGGGCAAGCCCCGGGTAAGATAAGCGATGAGTTCGTCTGCGCTGTAACTCAGTTTTGAGGGACTGAGCAGCGCATCCAAAAAGGACAGGTCTTCACCGAGGGTCAGGAGGGGGCGCTCACTGGTACCATCTCCCTTGGTCTGCCCCAAACCGACCGTCGCGAGGAGGCCGTTACAGAGGCAAATCTTACCTTCCGCCGCCTCCGGTTTTCCTCCCTTCGCATAGAACACCTTCTTCACAGAGGCCGGACAGCGGTAGGCAATTTGTCCCTTAACATCCTCAAAGACGTGACGCAAATACCCCAAGGTGCACATCGCACGCGCATCGGTGCTGTCGCTATGTCCCGCCATCAGCACTCGCTTGAAGGGATAGCCGGTGGGTGATGCCTTAAAATCGGTGACCCATTTTAAAACTCCATCCCGATAAGCCTGAATGGTTGCCCGCTTAATACTCTTTAAAATCCCGGATTCATCGGAGCAGGCAAAGGCCGATCCAATTTGCACCCCTTGGGCGCCGCAATCCAGCGCCGCTTGCAGGGCTGCCGGTGAAGCCTGCCCGCCCGCCAACCAAAAGGGTTTGCCCAGGGCGGCGATACGCCTCGGGTCGCACTCGTCCCGCTCGCTATAAGTATCGTCCCGGCGCGGCGGGGCATTGTGCCCACCCGCAACGTGATGCTCCACAACCAGTCCGCTGATCCCGCTGCCCAGCTTGCGTATTAAACTTTTTGCGAGGACCTCGGATGATACAATTGCGAAGAAAAGGGGTCGCGCCAGACAAGCCTTGAAGTCAGGGAAGAATTCCTGTGGATCCAAAGACATACGCGGCGCTTTTTCAGGGCTGGCATCCTGGACATGAATCTTAATTTCAGCCCGTTGAAACCGCGCAAAGGCATCGAGCACCGAGGGTATAAAAAGAGGAATGCCGCCGCCCACTAAAACGACATCCACCCCCGCGAGCATTGCACCCAGCAGCGTCGGTAAGGTCGGGATTTGAATCTTCTCCAAAAAATTGATCCCCACCCAGCCGGCATGGCCCTCCTTCGCAAGAAAGACCTCCACAAAACCTGCCACGATCAACAGTTCCATTTCGCGGCGCCCCATCTCCACCTTTGGCAGCGGCTTTAACTCGTAAGCTTCTTTGTCCCCGCGCCCTTCTTCCCGATACCAGCGGCGCACAATCGCCTCACCCATCCTTTGACAGGGAAACGCCGCAATCGCTCGCCGCATTGCTCCATCCTTGTCACCGTCCTGCAAGCGGCGAATCAAAACCGTGTCCAGTGCCGTCCCAGATACCACTCCCATTTGCCCGTTTAATGAGACTGCGCGCGCCAGATTCCAGTTTGAAACGGCCACGCCCATGCCTCCCTGAATGATTTTCGGCCAAGTGCGAACACCTTCTTTGGATAAGTCCATTTCCATCCCACCATTAAATAAAATATCCCGCTTTTAAACGACACTAAACCCACAGGTGCTCTGACCTATTAGTTCCGCTTCAAGCTTATAGAAGCGGCGATAATGAAGCCTCAAAAAGTAGAAAGCCCGCTCCATTCCTGGAATCGATACAGCGCGGTTTTCCAACGGAGCGACCAACCGCTCAAACTGAGCTCGTTGTAAGGAAGACTCACTTCCGCGCCGGCGGCATTGCTCCAAAGCGCATCAAAATACGCATCCCATTCCAGGCCGAGCAAAGCATCATTCCGCAAAAGCAAATTGGCTTCCAGATTGAGGCTATCCAGATTGCGGCGCGTCCAGTTAGCGGAACCGAGGCACAGCAGATCGGTCGCGGGCCCATGGATGCGGAGCACCTTGGAATGAAATTGCTCGCCACGGGTATCGGCCCAGCGCACCGAAATAGTGCCAGTGTCACCACCCGGTGATCCCAAGAGCTCCGCTGCCACCACCCGATTCGGGATGCCGTTCTTTTTCCGACCAAAGGCATCCTTGTTCGCATCCAACAAACAACGGATTTTAGCGCCCCGCTCAGCCGCAGATCGCAGGGCTGCAATGATCCCGCGATCCGAGAGATAAAAGAGCGCGAGATCGATGCGGTCCCCCGCGCCGGCGGCATTCAACTCCTCGAGGAGCGTTGCGCGGATCGCGCCCTCGCTGCGCCAGGCAACCGCCGGTTCATCGACTTCCGCCAGTTCGTGATATTCCAGTTCGCCGATGCGCCCTTCCAGATTTTCGATAATTTCCATGCATTCCGAAGATTTGAGCCCCTTGCAATTCGCGGGATTGCGGGCGGACCAGCGCGCAATCGCAAGCTCCGAACGAGCGGCGTAGCGCGCAATCGGCCCCGTGACCCATAGCCCCGCATTGGTATGGCGCGCGCTGCCATCGGCGGGGTTGAAGCTGCTCACGATCATGCGGGATTCACCATTGCTTCGCCCCGCGATGAGCACTTTGCGGTGGTTCGCTTTAAAGTGTAAGAGGCGGTTCCATTGCGAAAGCGACCAACGCGCCGCACTGGCTTCGAAGGGATTTTTTAATGGCGGGCGAATGCCTCCCAATTTGAATGGCGCGAGCAAACGGCCCCAGAATTCCGCCAGCGGTGCATACACCCAATTGGAATCCCGCAGCCGGGAAAGATCCGTGAAAATGAGCGGAAAGTTTATCGGCTCCCCGGCGGCGAGGTGGAGCTCGGTATCGCTCCCATAGAAACGATTGATGGGGTCGGTGATGACCACGATGGGGAGTTCGGGATTGGCGCGCTGCTTGGCGTTGAGGGCGTTCAAGAGTTCGCGCGCCAGGGGACGCATCGGCGCGGTTGATTCAAGCTTTCCCAGCCAGTTGTTCCAGAGAAAGAAATCCAGAATCAAATACGTCTCTGCCCCCGCGATTTCAGCCAGGATCGTATCAAAAATTTCCTGCGAACTTTCACTCCCGCCATCCGCCGCTTTCGCGTAGGTCTGATCCAACAAAAGGCGAACCTCCCCGTAACGACAATCGGGACTGGCGAGCTCCGTCCCCTCGGGCACGGGGGGCTCCTCATAGAGGAGATAAGGCAGCACAAGCAATGCAAACAGGAAACCCAGAATGAGACCGCGAAGCAATTTCATGAGTTGATGGTGTTCCTTTTTACAGGCCGAAGCAAGAACGCTATCGCGCAAGAAGGTTGACGCAGGGATTAAAAACGACTCCTTTTCTAAGTATGTGCGCACAATCTGCGAAAAATTCTGCATCCATTTGCTTGGTTAGTCTAAAGCTGGCTTTTTTGCTGAGCGGTTGCGGCGATGCGGTGGATTCGACTTCGCAAAGTGAGACGCCTGAACGCCCCGCCATTAGCGAGGGCTTTGCCTTCTCGCACGACCCGGCGCGCGTTCTGGCTCAAGGCCCGCAAGCCTGCGCGGAATGCCATGCCGAGATTTTTGCAGACTGGCAGATGAGTCACCACGCCAAGGCGAACCGCCCCGTCTCAGTGGCGTTGGACAAAGCCGCCTTTACCCCCGCACGGCGGGTCGTTGAATCGGGAGTTACCTACGAATTGGCTTACGAGAATGAACGCTTCGAACTCCGTGTGCTCAATGCCGCCGAAGACCTCGAGCGGGTTTATGAATTGACGGGGGTGATTGGCTACACCCCCCTGCGCCAATACCTCGCCCCCCTGCCCGGCGGTCGCCTCCAAACCATCAGCGCGACCTACGATGTCCTCGCGAATCGCTGGGTTGATGTCTTCGAGGGTGAGGATCGCCTCCCCGGTGAATGGGGTCACTGGACCGGACAGGGCATGAACTGGAATGCCAATTGTGCCTATTGCCACACCACCGAGTATAATAAAAATTTCAACTTTGAGGCGAATGCCTACGCCAGCACCTGGACGCAACAGGGAATCGCCTGCGCGGAATGTCACGATGGGCTGGAGGCGCACTTGCAAAGCGCGCGCAGCGGCGTGGAAGATGCGGACGTCATTCCTCCCACACCGCTTAATTCGCAACAAATCATGGACAACTGCGCGACCTGCCACTCCCGCCGTGACCAGTTGACCGCCGACGCCTTTAAAATAGGGGATCGCTACGAGGATCACTTCGGGCTCTCCCTCCCCGACCAGCCCGGTCTTTATTTTGCGGACGGCCAAATCCGCGATGAAGTCTTTGTGCACGGTTCCTTCAGCATGAGCCGCATGGGGCACGCCGGCGTGACCTGCCTCGACTGCCACAACCCGCACAGCAACGCCCTCATCCTCCCCGCGGAAAACAACCTCCTCTGCATGCGTTGCCACGAGACCGGCCTCGACAACGCCCCCATCATCGTGGCGACCGAGCACAGTTTCCACCCTGCCGACAGCACCGGCAACCGCTGCGTGGAATGCCACATGCCCAAGCGCACCTACATGCAAGTCGACCCGCGTGCCGATCACGGCTTCCTGCATCCCGATCCCCTCCTCACTCAAGAGTTGGGAATCCCCAACAGCTGCAACAGCTGCCACGAAGAGGAAAGCGTGGACTGGGCGATCGAATGGTCCGAACAATGGTATGGCGAAAAACTCACGGATCACCGCCAGCGCGCCCGGGCGCGTGCGATTCATGCCGCGCACCGCTTTGAACCCAGCGCCCTCGAAGCCCTCTTTGAATTATTGGACAGCGAGGACGTTCCGGCTTGGACCGCTACCTACACCGGACTCCTCGCCAATTACCTGCCCGAACAACGCGTGGCAGCGCGCCTGCGCCAACTCATCAAACACGAAAGCCCCCTTGTGCGCGAACGCGCCGTCAGCGCCCTCGGCAGTCTGCCCAATGAAACCATTCGCCTCCTCGAAGGCCTCAGCGACCCCCTTCTCAACGTCCGCATCAGCGCCGCCCGCACCCTCAATACGAACAACAAGCCCGTTCCGGAAGGCGACGCGAAAGCACAATGGCAGGCCTATCTCGACTTTAATTCCGACCGCCCGCAAAGCCTCATGATTCAGGCATACGAAGCGGCGCGCCAACAAGACAAAGCCACCACCAAGAAATACCTGGCACGCGCCGTGAACATGGATCAGGCCAACGGCACGGTGTATCATCAGGCTGCTATTATTCTGAGCACCGCCGGTGATCCGCTCAGTGCCGAGCAATTCCTCAAAGCGGGTTGGAAGAAAGACCCCGATAACCCGCAGTTCCCCTACTCCCTCGGTCTCTTGGCGGCGGAAAGCGGCAAGCTGGATATGGCGGTCGGCTACCTCGAGGAAACCGTCGCCAATACACCCGATTTCTACCGCGCCTGGTATAACCTCTCACTCGCCTACGGTCAATTGAACCGCCCGGAGGACGCCGCCCGCGCCATGGAAAAAGC
>JBELLU010000077.1:0-5436 GCA_042096455.1 Opitutia bacterium | reverse complement strand
GGACGGGTCCGCTCGGGATCGAGGTGACTGAGCCGAGCCCAGGGGAGCAAATGGTGAATGCATATGGCCGTTACACTTTTGTCGGCAACGATCTTCAATCGGGTGAAATCAGGAATTTCAAAAGTAGAAAATAATATAATGCGATGTCTGTGACTAAACATAACACAGGATTTGTGATTCTTATTACGCTGGTGGCGACCATCGGCGGCTTTTTGTTCGGGTTCGATTCGGGCGTGATTAACGGAACGGTGGATGGTCTGCGGACTGCGTTTAATTCCGACAGCGTGGGCACGGGCTTTAATGTGGCTTCGATGCTACTCGGCTGCGCGGCGGGGGCGTTTGTCGCTGGACGGCTGGCCGATCGCTTTGGGCGGCGCAATATCCTGCTTTTTTCTGCGGTGTTCTTTATGGTCAGTGCCTGGGGGTCCGGGGTTTCTCAAGCCTCGGCCGAGTTTGTTTTTTATCGCGTGCTGGGCGGTTTGGCCGTCGGCGCGGCCTCGGTGCTGGCACCGGCCTATATTAGCGAAGTCGCTCCAGCCAAATACCGCGGCATGCTTTCCTCCATTCAGCAGATTGCGATCATCAGTGGCCTGTTCTTTTCGTTCTTAAGTAATTATCTCATCGCGCAGATGGCGGGCAGCACTTTGGACATTTTGGCGATGGGCTTTGAGGCGTGGCGCTGGATGTTCTGGGTGGAACTGATTCCGGCTGTCATCTTTTTCTTTGCATTGCTGCTGATTCCGGAAAGCCCGCGTTATCTCGTGGCCTCTGGAAAGAAAGCGCAAGCCCTTCGGGTGCTGGGTAAGCTGATGGGGGATTCGGCTCAGTCTAAATATGACGAAATCGAAGGATCACTGGCTGTCGATCACCACCGCCCGCGTTTCCGTGATATCCTCGGGAAGTTCGGTTTCCGGCCAATCGTTTGGGTCGGCATTGCCTTGGCGGCTTTCCAGCAGTTTGTCGGCATTAACGTGGTGTTTTACTATGGTTCTGTGCTGTGGCAGTCGGCAGGCTTTAATGAAAGCCATTCTCTGCTGATCAATGTGATCAGCGGTGCGGTTAGCTTTGGTGCCTGTATCGCCGCGTTGGTGGCGATCGATCGCATGGGGCGGAAGCCGATGCTTCTGATCGGTTCCGTGGGGATGGTCATTACGCTCAGTATTATGGCCTTTGTCTTTAGTCAGGCAGATGTCGACGCTTCCGGTAAGTTGACCTTGGTTGGTAGTGCCGGCCCGATCGCGCTGATTGCCGCAAACCTCTATGTGGTCTTCTTTAACTTTTCTTGGGGCCCGGTCGTGTGGGTGCTGCTGGGGGAAATGTTCCCGAATCAGTTTCGTGGATCGGCCCTGGCCGTCAGCGGGATTGCAATGTGGGGGTCCAACTTTGCCATCACCATTACTTTCCCGATGATGCTCAGCGGCATTGGGCTGGGAGGTGCTTATTCCGTTTACGCCGGCTGCGCGTTGATCTCGCTGTTCCTGGTGTTGAAATGTGTGCGCGAGACCAAGGGCCTCGAGCTGGAAGAGATGATGGGGTGAGGCAAACGAAATTAATGAATTAGACTATTGAATTTAATGAAACAGATTATATCATTCATTCTGCTGATGCTCGTTATGTTGCTGCCGACCACTCCTTCTATGGGTGGGACGTCACGCGCCCCGAATGTCATTGTTTTCTATGTGGATGACTTGGACTTTTCGGGAATGGGTGCGGGCTATGATTTGATGGAGCTTCCTTCAAGTGAGCGGCTGTTGGGTGGCTCCCCGAAGTTTCCAGTTATTGTGACTCCGAATACCGACCGACTCGTGGCGGAAGGATTAATCTTTGATCGGTTCTACATTACGTCGCCGATTTGCACGCCCTCTCGCTACTCGTTGCTTACGGGGACATATGCCTCCTCGGCAGCCAGCCTCCGCAATGATTTTGCACCAGAGCAGACGGTTCACAATATTGTCTGGGACACCTTTGTTGAGCCGGGGCAATACAACCTGTCGAAGATGTTCAAGTCCGCCGGATATCGGACGGGTATTTTCGGAAAAATGCATTCCGAAGAAGCACACATAAAGATGCGGGCAATTTATCGGAAGTATTCCAACGAAAATCCGCTGAGCCTGGAGGCCATGGCTGAGATCACAGCCGGACACCGTGAGTTTGTCAGTGCGGTGAAGGAGATCTATGATTGGGATGTTGCTGATCGGGTCTATTCCGAGAATGCCGACGCCTTTTTCTTTCCTCCGCAGTTGAAGTGTTTCAACCTGGACTGGTGCACGCAGGGGGCCTTGGAGTTTATTGAGGAAAGCGGGGAACAGCCGTTTTTTCTCTATTTTCCACTCAACTTTCCGCATGGAGTTTCCGGAGCCGGCAAGCATCGGTTTAGTGAGAGCATGCGGCGTGGAACTCCGGCGGGACTCCTCGATGAGATTCCGGGCGTTCTGCCGGATATCAAAGTGGCCCATCAGCTCATTCGCGATGCCGGCGGCAATCCTAATAAAACAGATTCCCTGACCATGGTGGACTTTGCCCTCGGAGCGATTGACAAAAAGCTCAGAGAAACGGGTAATTTCAAGAATACGGTTTTCATCTATTTGAGCGATCATCAGGCGATGGCCAAGAACAGTCCGCACGAAGGTGCACGTGTGCCTTGTGTGATTCGCTGGCCGGAAAAAATCAAAAAACAACGCCGGACGGATGCACTCTGCGCCAATATTGATTTGCTGCCCACCCTCGCTGAACTGAGCGGCGCGGCGATTCCTGCGGCGGTGTCCGTCGATGGACAAAGCTTTGCTCCTTTGCTCGCTGGCGATTCCGCTTATCGCGGGCATGAAGCAGTTTTCCTCGAAGTGAATTACGCGCGTTCGATGATTAAAGGGGACTATAAATACATCGAATATTTTGCCCCCGATAAACGCAAACAGCAGATTGCCGCCAAGAAGATGACGGTCGATAAAAAGGGAAATGAGACCCGAATCGGCTGGCACGGGCAGCGCTACCGCGCCGAAGAATACTTCGGCAACTATTTTGATCCGGTGCAGCTGGTGAACCTCAAGACCGACCCCTTTGAGCGCGAGAACTTGGCAACGAATCCGGAATATCAACCCTTGATGGCTAAGATGCGAACAGAGCTTTTAGAGCATATTGATATCCAGAAAGTCGCTCAGGAAGCAGAGTCGGCAGAATAACAATCCTATTTAAAGAAAGAACACTATCCGTTATGAAGATGATGAAGAAAAAACGAATCGCATTAATTGCATTGCTGGCGCCCATATTCGCGATGGCAGCGGAGGCACCGGTGCATTGTAACCCGCTGAACCTTAATTACCGGGTGCAGCCGCCGAATGCCCGTGGTAAGGAGGCCAAGTGGGTGCGCGAGGGCGCCGACCCGACGATGGCGATTTTTAACGATAAGTATTATCTCTTTAGCTCCGTGCAGGAGGGCTACTGGGAGAGTGAAAATCTGGTCGACTGGAAGTCGCTCAAGCCCGCAAACATTTTAACTCTGCCCAACTTGCACAACTACGCGCCGACGGTGGTGGTGATCGGCGATACCTTTTATTTTAAGGACGGCAACGGCCCGGGACCGGTTTTCGGAACGAAAACGCCCGATGATCCGGATTCGTGGACGCAGGCATCCACGACGGGGTGGCACAAGACAGATGCCCAGTTTTTTCTCGATGACGATGGCAAGCTTTGGATCGTTTATGGCTGCGGTACCAGCGGACTACTCGAGATTCAGGAGGTCGATACAGAGACCTTGATGCCCAAAGGTGAATCGCACGAGTTTATGATGCCGGATTACAAGACGCGCGGCTGGGAGCGCGTCATTAACGGGAAGCGCGGGTTTGATCGCCGGGAAGCGCACGGTTGGGTTGAAGGCGGACAGCTTCTGAAACATAACGGCACCTATTACATGGTCTATTCGCTTCCTTCGCTGGGCGCGGATTATTGTAATGGCGTTTATACCGCCAACAACATTCTCGGCCCCTATACGCATCAGCAGCACAATCCGATCACACAAAAGATGACCGGTTTTATTCCCGGTTCCGGGCACGGTGAAATTGTCAAAGACCGCTACGGTAACTGGTGGACCTTTACCTGTGAGGCCGTTTGGACCTTCGACCGTTTTGAACGCCGCATCGGGATGTTCCCGACCACGATCGACGAAAACGGAATCCTGCTCAGCGATACCTGGCTCGGCGATTATCCGACCCGCGTTCCGCAACGCAAGCGCACGCCCGCTGACGTAAGGCTCTGGAACGGTATGAACCTGCTTACGGTCAACCGCCCGGTTGCCGTTTCTTCAACGAGTAAGGGCGACCCCGCCAGCGTCGTCGACGAAGAGGTGATGACCTACTGGAGCGCGGCAACCGGTGGCGCGAATGAATGGGTGCAGGTGGATCTGGGCGCGCCGTGCCTCGTTGAGGCGGTGCAGGCCAACTTCTGCGAAGTGGATTTAAATCCAACACGTGAAGTCGCTCGCATTCGCGGTATTTATAACCGCTTCCGCAAACAGGAAAAAACACCGACGACCGCCGACTTTAAACAACTGCTTCCTGCATCTTCATTCCCGATCCCCGAGGATCCGGATGCGGTGATCCGTTACAAGGTGCTCGGTTCGCTCGACGGCAAAACATGGAGCCCGATCATTGATCAAAGCCAAAGCACCCAAGACACGCCGCATGACTTCAATCTGGCACCGGATCCGGTCAAGGCGCGCTATGTGCGGCTGTTGAATGTGCACACGCCGTATGGCGGAAAGTTTGCCATGCGCGACTTCCGCGTCTTCGGCAAGGGCTTCGGCCCGAAACCGGACGCACCGGAATTCCAGGTGGACCGCAAAAAGGATCGCCGTGTGATGGAAGTTCGCTGGGAGCCGGTGGAAGGGGCTGACGGATACGTCGTGCGCTATGGACAGGAAAAGGAACGCCTCTATCTGGCCAACCAGTTCTATAAAACCAATAGCTGCCTCATCACCGATTTGCAGAGCGATACCGAATATGTTGTCACCGTCGATGCCTTTAACCAGAACGGCTATAGCCAAGGTGAAACCATCCCGCCCGTGGTGCCTTTCGCGTTGAATAGCAACCGCTATGAAGCGGAAGAGGCCGAGCTCTTTGGCGGAGCCACAGCTGGCGGCGGTATGGTTCAGGGATTGCATCAGAACGGTGCGGGCTGTGCCTTTACGGTGGATGGTGGCAAGGGTGGAACCTTTGAGCTGATCATCACCTATGCCGCGAAGGGGGGAAACGTGCGCGGCGAATTGATGGTCAATGGATCATCACAGGACCTTGCATTTCCGTCCACCGGCTCCTGGGGCGAAACCAAACAGTTGACACAAACCATTAAGCTGAAAGCCGGAAAAGACAACCGGATTGAAGTTAGAGGCCGCGGGAAGGGCGTCAATCTCGACTGGTTGGAGCTGGTCGCAAAGTAGGTGAC
>JBELLU010000076.1:0-5546 GCA_042096455.1 Opitutia bacterium | reverse complement strand
TGGCGGCGGGAGTGGATTCGCGGCGTTTGTCGGAATTTGCGGACGATCTGGAGGCGGAAGCAATGCTGGCGGCCGAGGCTCGAAGTAAATACGGGAAGGCGGGGGAATGATTTTGCCGGACGTTAATTTGTTGCTGTATACGGTGAACACGGATTTTCGGGAGCATGAGCGGGCTTTTGCGTGGTGGTCTTCGGTTTTAAAAGCGGGGATGCCGGTGGGTCTGTGCGGATGCGTGAGTTTTGCATTTGTGCGGTTATCGACGAACCCGCGTGTGTTTTCGCGGCCGCTGGAGGTTTGTGATGCATTTGCTTATCTCAATAATTGGCTGAGTTTTGAGGGGGTGCGACTCTTGGAAAACGAGGCGGGTGATTTGGCGGTTGCACAGGGATTTCTTGAGGCAGCGGGCACGGGTGGCAATCTGGTGAGCGATGCCCGGATAGCGGCGGTGGCGCGGCGGGTACAGGGAACGGTTTATAGCGCCGATGCAGATTTTGGGCGTTTTGAGGGGCTGCGCTGGAAAAACCCGCTTGGGGGGAAGCCATCGGGGTCGGGCTAGAAAGCTCGGATTAATTTTCCTCGTTTACACCGCGGCCTGCTGCATTAGCTTCGCAGGATGGACAGTTTATTAATTATTACTATCAGCGGTCCGGATCGCGCGGGCCTGGTTGAACGACTCGCGGAGGAAGTGGCCGCCAACGGCGGGAACTGGGAGCATTGTCGGATGGCGCATCTAGGGGATCGTTTCGTTGGTCTGCTGCAGGTGCGGGTGGCGGGGGATCGCCAGCAGGATCTGGAGAGTGCAATTCGTTCCATTCCGGATTTGGATGTTTTGATCGCGCATGCCGAGGGCGAGACCGCCGATGCTCCGGGCGAGGAAGTGTTTGAACTGGAGGTAACGGGCAGTGACCACCCCGGCATTGTGCGCGATGTTTTCCGCGCCCTCGCGCAAGCCGGTGCGAATGTGGAGTCCCTCCGCACCGAAACCAGCAATGCCGCCGAGACCGGGGGCTTGCTCTTCACCGCGAAGGCGCGACTCAGTGGTGGTTCTGACTTGGATATGGATTCCGTGCAGGCGAGTTTGGAGGCAATCGCACAGGATATTCTTGTGGATTTTGTCTTAAGATGAGTTTGCCGACCGATACTGGTGTAAATGAACGCTTGTTTTGAGGTTCATTAAGCGCTAGTCTGAATGCGCAATGTTTCAACAGGGAGTGAGTAAATTTTGGATCTTCTTATTGGTATGCCTGGCAGTTCATCAACTGCAGGCAGGGGAATTTCGAAAATTTACCAGCGTGGAAGGATCTGTCATTGTTGCGGAATTATTAGAGGCCTCAGAAAGTTGTATCAGTCTGCGGCGTGATGATGGCATTATTTTCAAGGACGTGCCGCTGGCGCGCTTCAGTGAATATGACCGTCACTACATAGAAATATGGATTTCGAAATCCGGGATTTCCGGTCGTCCGCCGATCTACCGCGTCGAAGTCGGTGGGTCGCCTGCTGGATCTCAATGCTATTGTAGCAGTCGATGGTCCTATGATGTTGTCCGGAGCGAAGACGCGGTCATTTTCATATCGAGACCCGTGCAAGTTCCCTGTCGCCGGCACTTCATGTCAGGCGTTGCGGACAAGTTTACTTGTGGCATTCAGGTTTTTGGAAGTAATGGCAAGCGTGTGCTCGTGCTAAAATAGGGAAATTGTTGTTATTTTTAGGTGCGGGGTTTTAGAAAGGCATAATTTTTGAAAAATTAATATTTGAAAAATTAACACTAATTATATATGTAAAATTTGTTATGATTAAATATAATTTGAGCAAAAAGCGCTCACTCAAAATTGCTTCATTAGGTGTTTTTATTTTCTGCAGCCTCAAACTGATGGGGGGTGACTTTCGTGAATTTTCCAATTCGGACGGTGTACGTATTAAAGCGGAGGTGCTGGAAGCAACCGCAACTGCCATCACGATACGGAGGCAGGACGGCAAGGTTTTTAAAGAGGTCCCTCTGGAGCGATTCTGTAAAGCGGATCGCAATTATGTGAAACAATGGCTCGCCGATAAAAAGGAACGTCTGGATAACGCCGATATCAGTGCGGATTCCAAAGTGAAGCTGCTCTTCCTGAAGGGGAAGGATGATGATATGAACGATTACGGGGATATCGATGATCGCATCGTAAAATTTGAGCCGGAGGTGGTGATTACCAGCGAGGAAAAGATTGTGACCTATCCGGATGTTGAGGGCAGCATTGTGGTGGTCGGGCGGGGTATTATCGAGGACGACCAATATACGATTCTGAATAAACAGGATTTCTCAATCCGGGTTTTGCCAAACCAGAAATCCCGCTGGGAAGGGGAGTCGTTCCAATGCCGCTATGATCCGGATTACGGGGGCTTTGAATATGGGGGTTATCTCTTGGTGATTCGTAATCGCGCTGGAAATATCGTCCTTACCAAAGCCTCCAAGTCGCACTGGGATAAAAATCCAAACGCAATACTGAAAGCGAAGAAATTTCAGGGCTACGATTCAAAATTCGAGAAGAAGTCCAAACTGTACACAACCTTTGGGATCCCGCGTTAGTAAAGAGAGGCACTCAACCATAGCGGCGGTGCATAGTGGATAACGGGAAATTTTTACCGGGGCAAACGGTTTGCTCGCCCTTGATTTCGCGGTGACCGGCGAAGCGGACCTTGCGGCGCAGAACCGAGCCTTGCAGCCAATCGACCAGGAGGGTAAAGGATTGCAGTTGCTTGCGGGTGGGGCGCTCGATCTCGAAATTCCCGACGAGGCAGATGCCGATTGCAACGAGGTTGAGTTGGTGGTTTTTGACGTGCCCGCCCTGGAGTTGTTGGGTCCAGCGGGGACCGACCTCGATTTGACCATCGCCGGAGTCGATGCCGTTGCCAATGACGAAGTGGTAGGCGAGCCCGTTTTGCATCCCGCGTTTGCGGTGGGTGCGTCCGTAGGATTCGGCGTTACCTTTTTTGATGGCGCTGTGGTGCGCGATGATGGCCTGCCAATTGGAACGCTTAACGTTGATGCGTGCGGTCTCGGCGCGCACGGTGCGGAGGGGGTCGAAGTTGGCGGCGGCTTGCGCGGGGATGATGAGTTTTTGTCCGACCTGAATGAGGTCAGTGCGCAGGTTGTTACTGCGTTTAAGAGCGGAGACGGTCGTACCGTAGCGCTGGGCAAGACCGCTGAGGGTGTCGCCGCGTTTGACGGTGTGCATGCCGGAACCGGCTGCTAGTGCCTCGCTTAGGAGGACCGGGCTCACGGTGGCGGTGAGCAGGGCATTGCGGGTAAAGTCTCGGCGGCTACAAGGCATTTATAGCGAACTTATCAATTACATTTCCAAAGCCAATCCAAATTTATCCATGCTCGCCAAAAGTCCTTTCAACGATTTTGTTGCATGGGAATGGAAACAAGTCTGAGACAGTATGCTTTGGGTGAATCGCTGGTGGCGAGTCCGCACTCGGTGGTGGGTTGCTTGCCGACGATGGCGGATGTGCGCGCCTACGAGGAAAAAGAATCGCGGGTCTGGTCGGCGCTGGAAGGGGGTTACCCGCGCTTTGTGGAGCATGTCTGGGTGCGGGAATTAAAAGCATTTTATATGGAGCGTGCCGGGCTGGAAATCACAGATGCCGCGCTGCTGCGGGGCGAGCCGGCCCTTGCGTCGCTCACGGATTTATTGGGCGGGGACTTCCGCTCCCTTGAAGTGGAAGCGGGGCTTTTTCTGGTATGGCTCGAGGGCGCTGCCGAGAGCAAGGCGCTTATGAAATACATTCAGCATACCGGTTGTGGGATCTCTTCCCGCGAGGCGGAGGACTGGCTCGTAACGCATGGCTTGCAAGCGTCCGTCTTTGAAGAAGCGACTCATGCAGGCGATACCGATGCGGCGGTGCGAAGCGAACTGGCGCGTCTGACCGGTGCGAAGCCTGCGGAAATATGGCCCTGCGCCTCCGGTATGAATGCCTTCTACAGCGCGTTTCGGGCGATGCAGTCGGTGCAGCGTGCGCGTGGTCGCAGGCGCTGGTTGCAACTGGGCTGGCTCTATGTCGATTCGGGATCGATCCTCGAAAAATATCTTGAAGCGGGAGAAGAACTGGAAATTTGTCACCGTGTTGAAAGTATCGAATCTGTCTTGGAGGCGATTGCGAATTGTGGCGAGGAACTCGCGGCGCTCGTGGTGGAATGTCCTTCCAATCCGCTCATTAAAAGTTGTGATTTAGCACGCATTGCGGCGGCGGTACGGGCGCAGGGCGGTATGGTGCTGATCGACCCCACCATCGCCTCGGTCTATGCGGTGGATGTCCTGAAATACGCCGATGTGTTGGCGACCAGTCTCACGAAATACGCCGGGCATGGAGCGGATCTCATGACCGGGGCGCTGGTCTTGAATACGGACTCAAGCCATGCTGCCGATTTGCGGCCCGGGCTGGAAGGATGGCATCTTAAGCCCTACGCCCGCGACCTGGCACGCCTGGCGGAGAGTATGCAGGACGCGCCCGCAAGAGTTGCCGCGATGCAGGCAAATGCCAAACGATTATGCGCATTCTTCGAAGCCCATCCCGCGGTGGAACGCGTCCACGCCTCCACCGGTGCGGCCTTTGAAGCGATTGCCAAAGAAGCCGACTGCGTGGTCCCTTTGTTTTCAATCGTATTGAAAGGTTCGATGGAGCGTTTCTACGATGCCGTCACCGCTATGAAAGGCCCCAGCTTCGGCGCCGACCGCACTATCCTTTGTCCCTTCATGTATCTCGCGCATTACGACCTCGTCACTTCCCAAGCCGGACGCAGTCAATTGCAAGCCGCCGGAATCGACCCGGATTTGATTCGCATCGCGGTTGGCACCGAGCCCTACAAGGAACTCGAAGCGGTCTTCGCCGCCGCGCTCGAGGCCTGAAGAGCGGGCTGAGCACCCGGTCAGGGTGGTCTCATTTGTTCAGGTGGGGTTTCTGCTTTCTCCGGGTACTCCATACGGTGGGAAATTCGATAATTATTTAAAAAATAGGCTGTAACGGCTTATAATAAAATGCATTATTCTAAGATTTAAGTGATCACTTGCAAAAATCTATCTCATCAGCCAGGAATTGACGGACCTAGGATTTTGAACGGGATTACCGCTCGTTTTCCAAGCAAAGGGCTGAACGCCATCGTGGGTCCTTCGGGTTGCGGCAAAACCACTCTTCTGAAGGTCTTTCTTGGCTTGGTTGAATCCACCGGTGTCATTGAATTTACCGGATCGGCGATGCCTCAATCCATCGGATTTGTTCCGCAGTTTTGTGTGGCTCACCCAAATCTAAGCGTCCACGAGTCCCTCGCGTATGCCTATGACCTGAGCTCCCTGGAGACCGCCAAAAAAAAAGCCATACTCAATCGAGTGCTTGAACTGACCGGGCTCGCGGAGCATGCGGCTAAGGAAGTGTCGGGTCTTTCCGGGGGGCAACTCCGGCGCATGGGACTGGCTTTGGAATTGGTCTGCAATCCCTCCGCGCTCATTTGCGACGAGGTCACCTCGGGTCTTGATCCACTCTCGGAGGACCAGATCCTTGAAATG
>JBELLU010000075.1:0-5728 GCA_042096455.1 Opitutia bacterium | reverse complement strand
CCGGGCGCCTCACCCTTGTGATGGGTGGGGGCGCGGAAACGCTGCGCGTCCTAGTAGCGGTAGTGGTCCGACTTGTAGGGGCCTTCTTGTTTCACGCCGATGTATTCGGCTTGGTCGGGGCTAAGCTGGGTGAGCTTGCAACCGATTTTCTCAAGGTGGAGGCGCGCCACTTCTTCGTCGATGTGCTTGGGCAGGATATAGACCCCGGGGGTGTATTTCTCGACCTGTTTCCAAAGCTCAATCTGGGCGAGCGCCTGATTGGTGAAGCTGTTGGACATGACAAAGGATGGGTGACCGGTGGCACAACCGAGGTTCACAAGGCGACCCTTCGCAAGGAGGTAAATGCTGCGACCATCCGCGAAGGTGTATTTATCAACCGCACCTTCCTGGTCGGGTTTGATTTCCTCAACTTCCACTCCGGGGGAGTCGTTGAGTTTATCGACTTCGATTTCGTTATCGAAGTGACCGATGTTACAGACGATGGCCTGGTCCTTCATTTTGGACATATGGTCGGCGGTAATGATACTGTAGTTACCGGTAGTGGTCACATAGATATCGCCCCAACCGAGGGTGTCTTCAACGGTGAGGACGCGGTAGCCTTCCATCGCGGCCTGCAGCGCGCAAATCGGGTCGATTTCAGTCACCACAACCTGTGCGCCCATACCCTTGAGCGCGGCGGCGCAACCCTTACCGACGTCGCCGTAACCGCAGACCACGCCGACTTTACCGGCAATCATAACATCGGTGGCGCGTTTGATACCGTCGAGGAGGGACTCGCGGCAACCGTAGAGGTTATCGAATTTCGCCTTGGTGACGGAATCGTTCACATTGATGGCGGGAACGAGGAGTTTGCCGGCGTTGTGCATTTCGTAGAGACGATGCACCCCGGTAGTGGTTTCTTCGGAAACACCTTTCCAATCCTCCAGCACTTCGTGCCAGCGGTTTGGTTTCTCGGCATGTACCTTTTTGAGGAGGTTTTTGATGACCGCTTCTTCCATGCTGCCGGAATCGGACTCGACCCAGTCACTGCCGTTTTCAAGCTCGTAACCCTTGTGGATAAGGAGGGTGGCGTCGCCGCCATCGTCCACGATGAGTTGCGGTCCGGAACCGTCCGGCCAGGTGAGGGCCTGATCGGTGCACCACCAATATTCCTCGAGGGTTTCGCCTTTCCAAGCAAAGACCGGCACGCCGAGGTTTTTGGCGACATAGGCCGCGGCGTGATCCTGCGTGGAAAAGATATTACAGGAACACCAGCGCACATCCGCACCCAGCGCCTGCAGGGTCTCGATGAGCACCGCGGTTTGAATCGTCATGTGCAGCGAACCCATCACACGGACGCCCTTGAGCGGTTGCTCCTTGGCATATTTCTCGCGGGTCGCCATGAGACCGGGCATCTCGTGCTGCGCGATCTCAATTTCCTTGCGGCCAAAGTCCGCGAGGTTGATGTCTTTGACCTTATAATCGGTCGTGGTGGTGGTGAGGGTGTCGGTGCTCATGGCTGTTATTTTGTGATTAATTTTGCCCGCTAAGGGGCGCTAAGATTTTGCTAAGGATTCTTTGTTTTGCGTTTCATTCGCGTTGCTTCGCGGGCAGAACAACACCTACAGTGCGGCTTTCAGTTCGTCCGCCTTGGCGGTCGATTCCCAGGGAAGGTTCTCCTTGGCGAAGTGACCGTAGTTGGTGGACTCGCGGTAGATCGGACGAAGAAGGTCCAACTGGCTGACGATGTCAGCGGGCTTGAAGCTGAAGACCTTCTGTGCGGCTTCCGAAATAGCAGTATCGGGAGCGACGCCGGTGCCGAAGGTATCGACGTGAATGCTGGTGGGATAAGGGTGTCCAATCGCGTAGGCAACTTCGAGCTCACAGGCCTCCGCGAGACCGGCGGCGACGATGTTTTTCGCGACCCAACGGGTGAAGTATGCGGCGGAACGGTCGACCTTGGAGGGGTCCTTACCGGAGAAGGCACCGCCCCCGTGACGGGCATAACCGCCATAGGTGTCGACGATAATCTTGCGTCCAGTCAGACCGGCGTCGCCTTGGGGGCCGCCGATTACAAATTTACCGGTGGGGTTGATCAAATATTCGGTATCATCCTTCAAGAGCTCAGCGGGGAGGTTCTTGCGAATGACTTCCTCGATGCAGAATGCTTCGATCTCTTTGTGAGCAATGTCTGCGGCATGCTGGGTTGAGATAACGACGTTCTTAATCGCAACGGGCTGACCGTCGACGTATTCAAGGGCGACCTGACTCTTCACATCGGGGCGCAACCAGGAAACTCCAAGCTCTTTGCGCTGGCGTGCCATTTCGCGGAGGAGACGGTGCGCGAACATGACCGGAGCGGGCATGAGTTCCGGGGTTTGTTTACAGGCATAACCAAACATGATGCCCTGGTCGCCGGCACCCTGTTCCTCGGTTTTCTTGCCCTCCGCCCCAGCGGCATCAACGCCCTGAGCGATATCGGAGGATTGCGCGGTCAAAATATTGGAAACGAAGACCTTGTCGGCGTGAAAAACATCGTCGTCGTTCACGTAACCGATTTCACGAATCGCGTCGCGCACGATGGCCTCGTAGTTGAGCTTCGCGTTGGTGGTGATTTCACCGGCGAGGAAAACGCAGTTGCTCTTGACCAGTGTTTCACAGGCAACGCGACTTGCGGGATCCTGCTCCAGGCAAGCATCCAGAACGCTGTCCGAGATAAAATCAGATACTTTGTCGGGATGGCCTTCGCCGACCGACTCGGAGGAAAAGATGAAGTTTTTGCTCATATGGGTGTTTAGCACAAAGCATCGTTCCCCGAATGGCAAGCCTTACATCAATATATCAGGATATTTTGATATGTTTATTTAGAAGCGGCGTAAAAGGGGTTCCAACGCCGTTCATGTGCCACGGTGGTGAGGGGACCATGCCCGGGACAGAGGATCGTTTCAGGCGGCAGATTCAACAATTGGGCACGATTGATTTCTAGCGCGTGGGCATACTGCGCCTCGGGAACCCCACCCTGCGAGCCCGCGAAAAGGGCATCCCCGACCATTGCGAGCGGATCCGTCAGCCCGCTGACACGGTAACTGGTTCCGCCCTTGGAGTGTCCGTTGGTCAAACGTGCCTCAATTTTCAAACTGCCGTATTCAAAGCAATCGCCCTCGCCCACCCCGAATGCCCCCGCGAAAGGTTCACTGCGCGGACCGTGCAGGGTCGCCTCCGGAAAAGCGGCACGCAAAGCCGGCACCGCCGCCACATGGTCGCGGTGGGTGTGCGTGAGAAAGATCGCCTGCAGGTCGAGACCGTGCCCCTGCACGTATTCCACCAGTGCTTCGCCCTCCGTCCCGGTATCGAACGCCACCGCCGCTGCAGTCTGCGGACATTCCAAAATGTAACTGTTAACGGTCATTGCCGCATAGCCCGGTATCGGAAAGGCGGAGTTGAATTGCTGCAAGCCCGCTACTTGAATGGGAGCGGGTGCGGACTCCCCGCGCGCCATGGCTTCGAGAGCGGGGCCATCGAGTTGTAGGACCGAGGCAAGTTTGCGGAGCGCCTCCGGTTCCATTCGTCCCCGTAAAAGCGCGGTCACTTCCGCCACCGGTAAACCAGCGGCCTCCGCCAACTTGGATTTACCCAGCCCCAAACCCGTAGCCGCCTTCATCAGGACGTCTTCAAAATTATCTTCCAGTGGAATCAACATACGCCTTCGGATAAAGAAGCGGCAGGAGCAGAAGACAAGCCAAGCCGCTCAACAAACACAACAAGGGCGCAAGCCCATATCCCAGGGGGAGGAAACCGCACAGCAACGCCACCAGACCCGCAATCCCCGCAAAGGGTAATTGTGTGCGGAAATGATCGAGGGGTTCCACCCCTGCCGCGATCGATGCCACAATGGTGGTATCGCTGAAAGGACTGCAATGATCGCCAAAAACCGCCCCGCTGAAAACCGCCCCAATCGCCGCCACGATATAGTGCTCGCGTTCCAAATCCGGCAACTCCCCCGCCATACCAAAAACCAGCGGAATCGAAAGCGGCATGAGCACCGCCATCGTTCCCCATGAGGTTCCGGTCGAAAATGAAATCAGGGCACCTGCCAAAAAGATGAGCGCGGGCATGCTCGCAAGGGGCAAACGTTCCCCGAGCAGACTCGAAAGAACGGCGGAGGCTCCGAGCTCCGTAATCACCGCACCCAACATCCACGCCGCCAGCAGAATAGCGAGCGGCCCCAGCAAATCACGCACCCCGCCCAGAAAAACCCGACCCACCGCCGCTTGCTTCACCGCCGCCCCGGTTTTGCCTATGAAAAGAAACGCTGCTGCCACGAGGGAAGCCAGCACACTGGATGCCACGAGAATCAAGGGGACGTGTTGCTCCGCAGCGGCGTAGGCAGTTGCAAACTTTGAGAGACTGATAGGCCAGAGCGATTCGGTACCCATCCAATAGGTCAAAACCGGCACCGAAAAAGCCAATACCCCGATTGGCACGATCGCGCCCAACCACGCCCCCTTGGTTCCTGACGAAAGCTGCGCTTCACCCACAAGCCGGTTTGCGTCCCGACGTGCCGCCCGTTCAGACCGACCCATCGACCCGGGATTAAAACCCCGGAAGACCGAAACCAATGCCAAGACCAGCGCAAACCAGCAGTAAAAATTCATCGGCAAAGACTTGAAGAAGAGCGCGTAGGCATTCACCTCCAAACCCAAGGCCGCATACCCCTCCCGAATCATCGCCAATTGAAAAGCAATCCAAGTTGAGATGAATGCGAGGCACGCCACCGCCGAACCGGTGACATCCGCAAGATAGGCAAGCTTCACGCGCGAGACCCCCGCACGATCGGCGGCACTGCGCAGGAGGCGCCCCACCAGCATCGTGTTGGCGAGGCCGTCAAAAAAAACCAACAAGCCCAGACCAAAGACCGTGGACTGCATCCGTCGCGCACAGGCCTTCCCCGAACCCAGCAAGCTGCGCACCAGTGCCTGCAAGCCGCCGCCCGCCTCCACCAACGCCACAAATCCTCCCAAGATCAGGGTAAAGACCAGCGCGCTTACCTTCCAGGAAGATCCGAATATCGGCAAAAATTGCAGACTCCACAAATGCCCCAGCGCCGCCAAAGGATCGCCCCCCGCAAGCAGAATCGCTCCGCTCACCGCTCCCACCAACAATCCCAGCAAGGCACTCCGCAGCAACAAAACCGTTCCCAGCGCCACCACACTCGGCCAAAGCGCCAACCACGCACCCCCATCGAGAACACCCAGCAAAAAACTCAGCAAGAGGATTCCCAAAACCACACCCTGCTGGAGTCTGCGCGCCCCATCCTGCCTATTGTTTTTCATTTTAGATATGCTTCAACACCATGGCGCAAAGAAAGACAAACCGCAACTTGAGACCATCGGAATGCACTTGCCTTCCAGACGGGTCCTTGCATACATCTACGTTTCCACCTGCCCAGGTGGCGGAATTGGCAGACGCGCCGGATTCAAAATCCGGTTCCTTCGGGAGTGTGGGTTCGAGGCCCACCCTGGGTACCATTCAAGGGCTTAGCCTTGGAACTTTGCGTCAATCACGAGCGCTTCGCCCGGCTTGAGGGTATGCTTGCCGCTGGTGTCGGGGTCTTCGTCATTGCGATAGACCTGCACCTCAATGGGACCGTCTAAATCGGCAGGCGCTGCCCAACGCCATTTCCCAATCGCCTCAAATTCCATCACGACTCCGCTATCCCAGTTAAGGCCGCCGCCGCTGCCGCGAAGAT
>JBELLU010000074.1:0-6094 GCA_042096455.1 Opitutia bacterium | reverse complement strand
AACCACGAACCCGGCAAAGCCGGGAACCGCTAATCCTCACTTATAAACACTAATAGTTTTGTTTTAGGATAAGCGAAAATAAGCGCCTATTAGCGGTCGCCAGCTTGGCTGGCCTCAGGGCAGGGCACCGGAAAACGTCCAACATCGAACCTCGAACGCTGAACTTCAACTTTCATACCTTCCAACTTTCCCACTTTTCCACCTTCATACCTTCCCACCACTAAATCCCTTCAACGTTCGATGTTCAATCACCGGCAGTGGAAGCGACACTCTTGTCACTTTTCAACCCAAGCCGTACAAGCAAAGCGACAGGATTGTCGCTTCCACGTGATACATCCCTTTTCTTATTGAGATTAGGATTAGGATTAAGAATAAGAGTAAGACTGATCCCAACTAACAACTAACAACCCCCAAAACACTATACGTGTTGGGCGACGAGTTGATGAAATTCGGTGAAGAGGGGGTCGGCGTCGTTGGGGCCGGGGGCGGCCTCGGGGTGGTATTGCACGGAGAAGACGGGGCGGTCTTTGAGGCGGAGGCCTTCGACGGTTTGGTCGTTGAGGTTGATCTCGGTGACGATGGCGCCGTGTTTTTCGAGTTCTTCCCGGGTGGAGGCGAAGCCGTGATTCTGGGCGGTGATGGCGACTTTTCCGGTCTCGAGATTCTTGACGGGTTGGTTGCCACCGCGGTGCCCGAATTTGAGCTTGAAGGTTTCGGCGCCGAGGGCGTGGGTGATGATCTGGTGACCGAGGCAGATGCCAAAGGTGGGGTAATGGTCGATGAGTTCGCGCACGGTGCCGTGGGCGTAGGTGACGGCGGCGGGATCGCCGGGGCCGTTGGAAAGGAAGAGTCCCTGGGGATTAAATTCGCGGATGGCCTCGGCGGGAGTGTTGGCAGGGAAGACGTGGACGTCGAAGCCGTGTTGTTGGAGGCGGCGATAGATGGAGTATTTGGCGCCAAAGTCGAGGGCGGCAATTTTGAAACGTTGCTGGGGAATGGGGGCGGTGTTGATGTCGGTGCCGACAACGGTAAAGGGAGTGCAGGGCTCGCCGCGGGCGGTCCAATCGTAGGGGGCGGCGGCGGTGACTTCCTTGACGAAATCGACTCCGACGAGTCCGCCGAAATCGCGGGCTTTGGCGACGGCTTCCTCGTCATTGAGGCCTTCGGTGCTGAGGCAGGCGTTGAGGGCACCGGCGACGCGAAGTTTTTTGGTGATGGCACGGGTATCGACGCCTTCGAGGCCGGGAATGCCCGCTTCGGTAAGGTAGTCCTGTATGGACTGGTTGCTCCGCCAATTACTGGTGAGGGGGCTGACCTCACGCACCACGAAGCCGCTGACCTTGGGGCCGTCGGATTCAACATCCTCGGGGCAAATGCCGTAGTTCCCGATCTGGACGGCGGTCATGGTGATGATCTGGGAGAAATAGGAGGGATCGGTCAGGATTTCCTGATAACCGGTCATGCTGGTATTGAAACAGGCCTCTCCGGTCTTGGTGGCGGCGGCTCCAAAGGCGCGTCCGCGGAAAATTGTTCCGTCTTCAAATGCGAGTATTCCTTCTTTAAAACCGTTTGCCATGCTAGCGGAGGAGAAAAAAGAGAATTTGGCGGTATGCAACCATTTATGCGCAAGTAATTGTTTTTAATCGCCTTCGAGGAGTCGGGTGCGGCGATGCGGGAGGGGAAACTGGAGGGAAATGACGGTGCCGGAGCCCTCGCGGGATTCGATTCCGATTTGTCCACCGTGGTCGCGCATGATGCGTTGGACGATCATCATGCCGAGGCCGTGGCCTTCTTCTTTGGTGGTGTAATATGCCTGAAGAACTTTGGCGAGGTCGGCTTCGGCGATGCCGGAACCGGTGTCGATGAATTGGAGGGTGAGGAATTCGTCGTCGAGGGCGGTACGGATGCGGAGTTGTCCACCCGCCTGCATGGCTTCCATGGCGTTTTTGGTGACGTTGAAAAAGACCTGCTTGATTTGTCCGCGGTCGCCGAGGATGGCGGGCGGGGTATCGTTGACCTCGATGTTGATCTCGAGCTTGCGGTCCACGAGTTCGGCCTCCTGCACGCGCAGGACTTCCTCGACGAGTTCGAGGAGGTTGATCTCGTTGAGTTCGGGTTTTTGCGGGCGGACCGCCTCGAGGAAATGGGTGATGATGCCATCGAGGCGGGAAACTTCGCCCTGGCAGATTTGGAGGGAATCGGCGATGGATTTGGAGGCGGGCGACCCGGCGTCGGCTTCCAGTTTGGCAAGTTGGCGCTTGATGAGTTGCAGGTGGATGGTGAGGGAGTTGAGGGGGTTGCCGAGTTCATGGGCGACTCCGGCGGCGAGGCGCATGATGGAATCAATGCGTTCGCTCTCGATGCGTTCCTCGAGGGTGACCTTGTCTTCGGTGACGTCGGTGAGGACCACGACGTAACCGCCGCTATCGGAGGCGCCGACCTGGGTAGCAATGGGCACCATATAAAGGCGGAGGTAGCGGCGTTCGGGATAGTTGAGCTCGACTTCGCGGGCGAGGACGGGTTTCGCGGCGCGGGAACCGTCCACGCTTTGCGGGTCGATGGAGCGGGCGAGGTCGGGCACCATTTTCCAGAGGCGGGCTTTGCCGATGTCGTTTTCCTTGAGACCGATGATGCCGAGGGCGGCGGCGTTGGCGTATTGCACGATGCCATCGGTATCGATCACGAGGATGCCATCCTGAATGGTATTGAAGACGGTTTCCTGAAGTTTGCGCTCGCGGGCGAGGCGCTGGACGAGAATACCGAGGTTGACCGAGTCGAGATCCTCGATTCGGCCCAGGATTTTATCAAGCCCGGAATTTTTCATATGCCTCTATAAATGATGAACTTCCTCTTCCCTTACTCTTAATCCTAATCTTAATCTCACTCTAACCTTTCCAACAATTCAGAAAGCACAAGCTAATCCTTTGCATTGTAAGGCTGAGGAGGTTCGTGCGTTCGTCCAGAATTTTGACTGCGAATTAATCCGACCAACATCGCAACAATTTCAGAAAGCAGGGTCTTGGCGGGAATTGTAGTCTCATTACAGAGGACTGCTTTTGCATTAAGGATGTCCAGAACTGCGGCATATTCGATGGCAGAGCCTCGAGCAATATCAAAAAATCGGCAACGGTCTGCGGCGGTGTGTCCTTTGGGGATTTCGCTTCGCAGCGTTTCCACCTCACTAATAAATTGAAGGGTTTTTTGATACACCTTTAATTTTTCGTGATCGAGGGCGGAAGCCATGTGGAATGTTGTTTTAGATGGGGAGAGAGAGGGGATTAAGATTATGACTGGGGGTGATGACAATGCTGGAAGCGGGCTCAAGGGCGGAGGCGGGCGATGCGGTCAATGATTTGGGTGGCGAGGGCGGTTTTGAGGGCGGGGCCGAGGGTTTCGTCTGAACCGTCGGCGGCGATGAGGGTGACGGTATTGGTATCGGTGGCAAATCCGGCGCCGGGTTGGGTGAGGTCGTTGGCGACGATGAGGTCGCAGCGTTTGGCGGCGAGTTTGGCGCGGGCGTTTTCGGCGAGGTGTTCGGTCTCGGCGGCGAATCCAACCACGGTTTGATGGAGTTTGCGCTCGGTGAGGGTGGCGAGGATGTCGGGGGTGCGCTCCAGTTGGAGGCTGAGGGCGGCATCGGTCTTCTTTTCTTTTTGGGCTTGGTAGTGCGCGGGGCGGAAATCGCTGACGGCGGCAGCCATGATGCAAACGTCGCAGGCATCGAAAAGGGCATCGGCCTGATGGAACATTTCCTCGGCGCTTACCACGGGGTAAAGGATGGCGCCTTCGGGCTCGGGCAGGCTTACGGGGCCGGCGACGAGATCGACATTCCAACCGAGGCGGAGGGCGGCCTCGGCAAGGGCAAAACCCATCTTGCCGGTGGAGGGGTTACTCAAGAAACGCACCGGGTCGAGGAACTCGCGGGTCGGTCCGGCGGTGATGAGGCAGCGGATAGAGCTTGCATTTGACATATGAGTGGGAAGCCTAGTGCGGTTTATGGCAGCTTCGCAACACAGCACCTCGGAAAGTTCGACGGCGGGAAAACCGGCACCGAAAAAGGAGAACATGTTTCTCAACCTCGGCTTTAATATTCTTTTGCCGATTATGATATTAAATAAGGGGCGCGGGTGGTTCGGCGCCTACTTGGAGCCGCACTTTGAGAATGTCGCGGTTCCGATTCTGTTGATCGCGCTGGCTTTCCCGGTCGTCTATTTCGTCTATGATTATTTCAAGCGGCAGAAATACAACTTCCTCTCGATTCTGGGGCTGATCAGCGTGTTGCTCACAGGCGGGATCGGCATCCTCAATATTCCCACGGAATGGTTTGCGGTGAAGGAGGCGGCGATTCCGGCGCTGATTGGGATAGCGGTGGTGATTTCGCTGAAGACGCCCTACCCTTTGATCCGGACGCTGCTCTACTCGCCGGAGATTATGGATGTCGATAAGGTGCAGGCTGCGCTGGAGCAGAATGATTCGGTGGCGGGTTTTGAGAAGCTGCTGGAAAAATGCACCTGGCTGTTGGCGGGCTCGTTTCTGTTGAGCGCGGTTTTGAATTTTATGCTGGCGCGCTGGATTGTGGTGAGCCCGAGTGGCTCGGATGCCTTCAATGCGGAGGTGGCGAAGATGATGGCGTGGAGCTGGCCGGTGATCGTGGTGCCGAGTCTCGTGATAATGATGTTCACCCTGTGGATGTTGCTGCGGGGCATCCATCGCTACACGGGCCTGAAGCTGGAGGACGTGGTCCACGCGCCGGAAGAGAAAGCGAGTAAGGGCGGGGATTCCGCTTAGCGTTTTTCGAGGGGGGTGTAGTCGCGGAGCCCTTGACCGGTGTAGATCTGGCGGGGTCGATGGATGCGGCCCTTGGGGTTTTCGGCGATTTCCTTCCAATTTGCGATCCAGCCCGGCATGCGGCCAATCGCGAACATGACGGTAAACATTTCCGGCGGGATGCCGATGGCGCGCAGGAGGATCCCGCTGTAGAAATCCACATTGGGATAAAGTTTGCGGCTGACGAAGTAGTCGTCTTCAAGGGCGGATTGCTCCAAACGCCGGGCGATCTTGAGCAGGGGGTCGTCCACGCCGATTTGGGTGAGGACTTGCTCGACGGTCTTGCCGAGGATCTTGGCGCGGGGATCGTAGTTTTTATAAACGCGGTGCCCGAAGCCCATGAGCTTGGCTTTGCCTTCTTTGGCGGCCTCGATAAAGCGTGAACCGTCGTCACCGCTGGCGTGGATGTCCTCGAGCATTTGCACGACCGCCATGTTGGCGCCGCCGTGGGAGGGTCCCCAAAGGGCGCAGACCCCGGCGGAGACGGAGGCGAAGAGATTTGCACCGCCGGATGCGACCATGCGCACGGTTGAGGTGGAGCAGTTTTGCTCGTGGTCGGCATGTAAGCGCAGGAAGAGATCGAGGGCATCGCCCGCTCCGACATTATCGACGTATTCCTCGTAGGGCTCGGAGAACATCATATGGAGGAAATTCTCGCAGTAGCGCCGCGAGTGGTCGGGCGCCACAAAGGGGAGTCCCTTTTTCATGCGGAAGGTCATGGCCGCAATGGTACGCACTTTGGAAATCAGGAGGGCGGCAGTCTCATCAAAATGGGCGAGGTCCTGTTCGCGGTCATTGGAGGACATCTCGGGGTAGTAGGCCCCGAGGGCATTGAGCATCGCCGAGAGAATCGACATGGGGTGGGCGTTGCTGGGAAAGCCTTCAAAGTGATGGTGCATGCTGGTGTGAATCGTCGCACTGTTGCGCACCTGTTCGCGGAAGGTGTTCAGTTTTTCCTCGGCGGGCAATTCACCATAAATGATCAGCATGGCGGTTTCGAGGAAGGTGGACTTTGCCGCCAGTTGCTCGATGGGGTAACCCCGATGCCGCAAGACCCCCTGTTCGCCGTCGATAAAAGTGATGCCACTCAGGCAGGAACCGGTGTTGCCGTAGCCTTCATCAAAGGCAATGTAGCCGGATTTTGCGCGCAGGCTGCGTATATCAAAGGCTTTTTCGCCCTCAGTTCCAAGAATAAGGGGGAATTCGTAGTTGGTATCGTCGAGGCGAATGAGTGCAGTTTGCTCCTCCATGTCTCAGGGTGTATTCA
>JBELLU010000073.1:0-6244 GCA_042096455.1 Opitutia bacterium | reverse complement strand
AGAAATCGCCATTAGTTATTCCACCATGGATATTCGTCAGCCTCGCCGTCGTCATCATCATCGATGAACATGGCAATCATGTTGAAATATTCGTTCGACTCGTCCTGCAACGCCTCCTCCCGCAACTGGGCGGCAAGCTTACGCAAAGACTCCGCGATACGATCGCCATTAACCTGCAAATCATCAGTGGACCACGACTTCAACAACAACGCTTGAGACATAGAAATAGTCTCCAAACAACGCGCAGCGGCAAGCTTCACGTTATCCCCATACATCGTGAGGAACGCGCCAATCTCGTCGTCACTGAAATACAAATACGTGCCAGTGCCACCACCAACATTAGTAGGGTCAGTGTCGCCCAGTAAAGCCCTCACCTGACCAACGTCAGTAGAAAAGTTGGGAGGTGCTACGCCAGTATTCGCCATACCACCATTTTAGCGCAAAAAAGAACCCCGGCATCGGAGCTGGTGGAGGTGGGAAGGGGCAAGCTCGACGATGCCGGGGCATACCAGTAGGAGGACTGGTATTACCAATTTATCACAAAAATAAAGACCCCCGACGGAAACGCCGGGGGCCTCTATTATCGACTATTAGGAGCCGGAACCGTCCGAGTAACGGAGACCGTCCTGAGTGATGTTGTAAGCCTGCACCACGTGGCGGATGCGAGTCTGAACATCGTCCTCATCGAACGAACCGTCACGAACCGGAAGCTCTCCACCCTGAAGGGTGAAGTGACCGTTGTCCTTGACCGAGATAACCGGAGTACGGTTACCCTGCAGGAACACCTCCCAGAAGTAGGGGCGAGTGTTCAGGTCCGGAATCACGAACCACCATGCGTCAGTCTGTCCGCCCGAAACCGTGTCGAGAGCGTTGAACTCGATCGGGTTGAACGGGCTAGTGATGAACGACGGGTTGAGGATGCTGGTCTCAGAACCAGACACACGCTCAATCTGCTGGATAGCAAACAGTTCGCGCACGGTCATCGCCAGAGCGGTACCGTAAACAAGCTTGTAGTTGTTTGCAATCACGCGGTTGCCACCAACAGTGTCGGTCCGCGAGTTTTCCATAGCAGTCTCAAGAGCGTCCAGCGACAGGGCGGGGTTACCGCTCAGTCCCTTGCCCGAGAAGCCAGAACCAACAGCACCAGCCGAGGTCACGAACAGCTTAGCCAGTTCGAAGTCCTCTTGACGTGCAGCGTACTGGGCGAACTTCTCAGTCATCCGAGGAATCATGTCGAAGTCACCAGTGCGACGCAGCGACTCCCAGGACATACGTGCGCGAACGCCGTACTTGCCCTCGAAGTCCTTGTCGAGCTGAGTGGTGGTGAACGGAACTGCCGGGTACTCTTCGTACTCTCCAACGCGGGGGAGTCCACCGTTGATGAACTCTTCACCCTCTCCCGCCACAAGAGCGGAGGGGTCCACCTGGAAGTCACCGAAACGGATGACACCAAAGTTGGGGGCCTGGTACTCGTCAGCAATCTGGTCCCACACGTTCTGCTCGGCAGCGTACTGCGCGAGGAAGATAACGTTGATGGCGGGCTCCAGAACGGTCGGAATGTCCGAGGAGGAGATTCCTTCCTGCAGCATCGTCTTCGCACGAAGGTCACCCGAAACAGCGTTGGTCAGAAGCTTGGCAGCCTCAATCTGACGCTTGGTCGAGGTCTCTTCGATTTGAGCGATGGCCTGCTCTACAATTTGGGTTTTAGCCATTACTAAATCACCTATTCCTAGTTGTTGATGCGAACGTGAACGTCCCCAGCAACCGCACCCTTGGCCTTCACCGCGTAGCCAACGAGTTCGTTGGACCCAACAGTGGTGGTCAGGGCGGTGCCGTAAGTCGCTCCGCTTGCAAGGTAGATAGCAGCGCCAACAGTCACAGCGTCAGCAGTGGTTCCACGGAACACACCGATGTGACGGATAGTGGCGTAGTAGAGAGTGTCGTCGCCCAGTTTTGCGTCGGTTTCAGCGACACCAACAATCCCACCAAGAACCACAAAGTCGCCAGAAGCGACAGCGGAGTTCACGGGGTAAGCGAGGGACTCTCCGTTTGCGTAAACTTCGTTAAGAGCCATAATTAGGCACCAACCTTCACGTTGAGAATCTCAGAGAGGCGGGGAGCCTTCTCTTCAGTGTTAACAATCACAGTCTCCTCAGCGGCAGGAGCGGCTTTCGCCTCTTCCTTAAAGTGAGCCTTCACCGACTCGACGAAACCCTTCTGGGCTTCAATCGCAGCAGTCAAGTCACCACCAGCTTTGAGGGACTCGTAGACAGCCTTGCGGGAAACCTCGGGGAGGTCAGCCTCGACCATAGCTTCGGCTACAGCCTCAACATCGACCTCGTCCTCTTCGGGCTCCTCGGCAGGCGCAAGGGCTTCTGCGACAGCAGCGGCAACCAGGTTAGGCAGCTCAGCAATCTGTTCGCTCAATTCCTTGAGTTCCATTGAGTTTCCTTCTTTCTGTTCTTCGATGGTTTCTGCGGCTGTAGCAGCAGCAGCACCTTCCTTGCCGCCCATGGGAGCGGAAGCTTCTAATGCCTTCTCATAGGCATCGTGAGTGGAGCACGCCATATACATGGTCTCTCCATCCATTTCCATACTGTGCGTACCTTCACAGCCAAGCTCTTTCGCCCGACGCTCAGCAGCACCTTTGGTCTTATAAGCATCTTTCATTTTCTTACCCCCGTGATACGCCTCTTCCACAGCGCCCCCATCGACCATGGCAACAGCCTGCTCGTACAGTTTGTCCGCCAACTTCGAACCAGGCCGACCAGGATACGACACCAAGTCGACCGAGTTCTGCGTGTGCGGAATCAAATTTTCGACGACAATCTCGCCGTCATCGTTGTAGTTGCCCTCACCCATCGCATAGATGGAAAGGCCAGTGTGAGGGGCAACAGCTTCAACGAACTCTTTCCAATGGGGCATCACATCAAGCTCAGCAACGAGCCCGGTACCCTCTTCGTAATATGCGTCCTCCGCAAGCACGCCGATAAGATTCTTGGGCGAGCGGACCTCAGCCTCTGACTGCGGATGATCAACATACGAATGCGTGCCACGTTTAAAAGCCTTCGGGCCATATTCTTTCAACATGGACTCGGTGTAAATACCCGACGATCCCTTACCCGGAGTAATTAAAACAGCACGCCAATTATTGCCAGATTTAACCGGCGCAGAGCCGGACTCTACTAAAAGATTGGCCATGTAACGATTTTATCACGATATTTTACCGTGGGTTATTTTGAGTGTCCCTATTGCTATTATCCCCATCAGATAAATCATCAACCCCAGCACCAGCATTACCCTGTGCTGTCGCCACATTATTTGGATTCCCCGACCCGACCGTCCGACCCGTCGTCGGGAACGACCCATCATTATTCGGCACGAGAACACCAGACGGAACCATACCGGGCGCTTCAATGCCCAACTGTTCCGCCATCGCATCCTGCATAATCTCCGGACCAAACAAGCCCGTCATCCACGCCTGCGACAACGACTGCACGGTACGGTACGCCGGGTCCACAATAATGTTATTAAACGTCACCGACGGTTCCGGAACACCAATCAACCGCAACACGCGCATATAAAAGTCCGACCAGTTGCCCTGACGTGCATACGCCGCATTCAACGTCGACTGGTCAAGAATCTGCGTACCACCGCCACCCTCAGCACCAGGACCAGACAAAAGCGCATCCACTGACACTTCCATCGCCGTCGCCGCCATCGACGCCAACGGGCGACCCGTCGACAAATCCACACTATTATTACGGGGCATCGCATTCATTTCAATGTCCGCACCCGTCACCGCCGTCGCCGCAACCTCTTTATTGTTAATCAGCTTCGACGAAATATTCGCCCCACCCTTAGACGTTTTCGTCTTCACCTGCCACGCAATACCAGACAGGGCCTTCAACATCTTCGACCCGTCCTTCAGGTATTCGCTATACGCCCACGACCACGGTAGGGCAGGCAACGAATCCGGCACACCCCACAGCCCACCCGTCTCATCGTTCGCCTTACAATCAATTATTGCGAAATTCCTATCAACCGGAATGCCATTAATCTGCGATACCGGGTTCTCCACATAATCCAGCGGATACCACACCTTCACCGTCTCAGCAATATAAGAGTTGTACGGGTCGGTCACCGCCTCCCGACGCTGATACTCACGCAAATAATAGCGAATCATTTCCGGATCGTCCGGGTCAGTCGCCCAACCACTTATCTCATCAAGAGGGACGCGAGAAAACCTCCGACTACGACGGTCATAGCGAACGAAAAAGTTACCGTCCGTGAAAAGCGCTCGTTCATTCTTCTTAGCTCCCGCCTCACTAAACAACACCTTCTGATTAATCGGATCGTTAATCACCCGCTGAAACCGGGGAGCCAACGGATTACCCGACTGTGCCATCTTATAACCACGACCAAACACGTAAGACGACCGCAACATGGCACCACGTTTCAACAGTGGGTTCGCCTGCGACTGCCGACGTGCGTTACGAGACACCACCTTCACGTCCTCAAGGCGGATACCCTCATCCGTGAACTGGTTAAGAGGAGACCAACCCTGGTCATCAAACTCTAACGTGGCTTTAGCCAGTGCAGAATACGATTCCGCCAACACTTCATTGTTTTGCGAAAGCTCACGAATCTGCTCTAAAAGTTTAGTAGATTCATCCGAATTGCCAGTAAAACGATCAAAAATACCCATAAAACAATCTTACCAGTAACTAGTCGTATAAAACGGATGCTCATTAAACACTTCCTCCATTTGAATCACATCACCCGGCCTCGGCCCATCAACCTCATGGTCAATCGTCGACAAAATCGCCGCATCCAACGAGTCAGGCGACGGCATACCCGCACGTTTCATCTCATCCTTCGACGTCATCGTAATAGAACCCCGCTGCGAAAACTTATACGTCTGCGAAATCATCTCATCCCGCAACTGCGTATCCCCATAATCCAAATCAAGCCGACCATCCGCAAGAAGCTCCCGAAACGAATCATAATGCCACGCACGCGCATTCGTCCACCGAGCAGGGTCAGGCGACGCATGCGACCCATTTATGGCACCAACGTCATAAACAGCATCCCTAAACTCATCCAAACGCACCAAAGCATCCACAACACCACCACCCACACCATTCACATCCACATTAATCACAGACGCCACCAACCGTTGCGCATGCGAATGAACCCTCCGCGCCGTCTCAATCAAATCCAACTTCGACCACGCATCAACCTTCCGAACAAAACCCCCACGATTCACGTACAACACATTCTCATCAGACCCAAACCGTGCCACATCCAACCCCAACACCGGACGCACCGCATCATCCTCCACGATTGTCGTATCAAAACCCTTATCAATCGTCGCCTGCGGAAAAAAAGTATTATCCGCCTCATCCGGAAAATCCCCCAACACCTTCGACTTATATCGTGCCGAATCATCACCCCACGCACGCTTCTTATGCTCCACCCACTCAACACTCGTCAACCCCTTCAACAGCGCCTCCTGCTCACCCTCCGTCGGATACACCACCTCATCCGTAAACGTCGGCAAATCAAAAGCACTAATCGTATGCAACGACCAATCCTGCATCAACTTCGGGTCAGTGAAAATCCGGTGAAACTCCGTCCCCCTGCGGTCCGGGTTACCAATCGCCAGGATTTTACTTCCCATACTCGTCATCACCGACTCGGCAGCAGTAAACATCTCCGGCGGTAAACCACCCGCCTCATCCAAAAACACAAACGTATTAAGCTTCCTCGTACCCTGGAAGGAGCTCACAATGTCCTGGTCAGACGGCCGCTTACCAAACGCTAAAAACTCTTGACCATACTCCGTATCCAACTTCCAATCCAACGTCTCCGTAATACGACCCGGCACAGGCAAACCACGGGCAGACGCCAAACCCTTATTAGCCTTCAAATACGCGAAAATAACTTTCTGAATCTGCGACAACGTAGGCGCAGAAATAATACACAACGTCTCCTTCGGCTCCCGCGTTGCAATCAACCACGTAATCAAATCAGCAACCACCGCCGACTTCCCACACCCATTCGCCGACTTCACAGCAGTACGCGTCGAAGACAAAAAACTATCTACGATTTCTTCCTGCTTCGAATACCACCGCTTCCCCAACACATCATGCAACCACGCCTGCGGATCAGACCCATACAACCGCAACTTAGACTTCGCACGCAACTCACCAATAGCCCCATCCAACACACTATTCAAATA
>JBELLU010000072.1:0-6351 GCA_042096455.1 Opitutia bacterium | reverse complement strand
TTCCCACCTATACGCCTTCCCACCAATTAATATTCGTGCCAATTCGCGCCATTCGTGGCTCCAACGAATAACCAACAACAATCAACCCCTCCAACCTCCAGCGCCCAAGCCCTATACCTTGACATCAAGTCATTTCCGCGCTAAATCCCTTATTCATGGCTAAAATTCCCCTTCATTCCGGTAAACACCTCTACCTCATCGTCTGGAAACTCTACCAAAAGCTCAGCCAAAGCGATCAAACCTGCATCAAAAAAAGCGGCTTTCCCTCTCAAACCGATTTCGCCCTCCTTGAAATCCTCCACCGCCTCGGCCCCCAGACCATCAAAGCCCTGGGCGACCGCGTCCACCTCACCAGCGGTTCCATCACCACCGCCATCCAACGCCTCGAAAAACAACACTACATCCACCGCCGCCCCAACCCCGGCGACCGCCGGCAAACCTTCATCCATCTCGCCCATCATGGCCGCGCCGCCCTCGAACTCGCCCTCGAAGCACAGGCCCGGCATCTCGAATCCGTCTTCGCCGCCCTCGATCCCGATGAACGCACCGAATTTGCCCGCCTCTGCATGAAAATCGAATCCACGCATCCACACCCCTAAACGAACACTTTAAATCAAAATCGGCACCCCAAGTGATTCGGTTGAGCGCCCCACCGGCCTGCCGCTAACTATGGCGCCGGCTCAAAGCCTCCGCTTCTTCCACGCACTCGATCTGCACCATCACCTCAAGACTTGCAATCGCCAAGCCCCGAAACGTGCCCGCCAGAGGCCGTACGTCGCTATAATCACGGCCCACCGCAATTTTTATATAACGCGTATCAACGCGGCGATTGTGAGTGGGATCAAATCCCAGCCAGCCGATTCCCGGCAGGAAACATTCCACCCATGCATGGGACTGGGTATTGTCCTCCGCAGTACCACTTTGAATATTTTCCAGATAAAAGTACCCGCTCACATAGCGCGCCGGAATACCCGACGCCCGACACAAGGCGAGCATCGCGTGGGCGAAATCCTGACAAACCCCGCGCCGACTATGGAACATCACCTCAAACGGAGTCTCGACTGTGGTAGCTCCGGTATCATAGCGGAACTCGCGATAGATGAAGTCCATGATCTTTAGAACCGCCCCCAGCGCATCTTCAATAACCGTTGGAAAAAGCTCGCTGTATTCGTGAATCACCATCGGTAAAAGCGGAACCCGCTCGCTTGCATTCAGGAAATCGTAGAAACGTTCGCTGCGTTTCAATTCAATTAAGTCGGCTGAGTTTGACAACACCCCCAAGTCCCGCGAATCCTCAAAGGTCTCCACCGTTGAAACTGCCTCGACCCGGAGCACCTTGTGAAGCTCGATCACCTCAAAGTGATGCACTTGATTGGTATAAAAATCAAGGCGTCGCAAAATACTGTGACAGGCCGGATCAATTAAAAGATCAAAGCTGTGACATATCTGAAACTCATCCGAGACCGGGCAGAGATGCACATCGTTCATGCTATCACTGACCGGCTCGCTGTAGGTGTATTGGGTGAGGTGGCGCAGGGAAAAATGCATCGATTTTTACGTTAAGAAAAGTTGTCATGCGCAACGCCGCAACACTCGAAATATGAATTCAGGGAAGTTTACTATGAATCTGCTGCTGTTGCTGTTGTTGGGCGGCAATTTCGGTAGCCAGATCGAGCCGCGGGTGAAACATATAGGTGTCGTAGACCGCCTTGCCGATTTCAACGAACTTTTTCTGTAAATTTTCAAGGTATTCATGCAGTCCAAATTCTATGGCCTCTTCGATGGTTCCATACTTTAAATCACTCAAGATCTGTCCCGAAGCCCGCTCCGCCTGATTGGAGTGTTTGTTCGGCGGGCAGCCTGAAATCGAATGCAGGTTTTGGTCGAGTTCCCGCACGCAGGATTTGATGGAACGCGGAAAATGATCATCGAAAATCAGGAATTCATGCACCTTTGCGGGCGTGACCGCGGAAACAAAAAGGCGGTGATACGCCTCATAGGCACTGCAACTGCGCAAAATCGCCCCCCATTGTATCGCATCCACCGCACCCCCGACATCCTCCAAACTTGGCAAGAGGATGTGGTATTTGAAATCCAAAATGCGGCTGGTTTTGTCTGCCCGTTCGAGAAATTTACCCACCTGCATAAAATGGAAACCCTCGGAATGAGAGAAGGTTGCATCCGTCAACCCGAGGAACAAATGGCTGTAATCCTGAATTTGTTTGTAGAATTCGTAGGGCCCGCGTTCCCAGACCTGTTGCGCGTTGTTCGATTTCACAAAGAGATAGGCCTGATTCAGGCATTCCCACATCTCCACTGAGATCTGGTCACGGATCATGCAGGCATTTTCCCGCGCCGAAAGAATACAGGTCAGCACTGAATGCTTGTTGCGGGGTTCAAAGGTCAAGAAGTCCGTCACTGCGCGGGCATCAGCCCGATCGTAAATCTCATAAAAAAGGTTTTCTTCACCCGCCGCCCGGATGACCGGATCCCAATGCTCCTTGAGTTTATCGTCATCCATCTCTTCGAAATCCAACTGCAACTGCAGGTTCACATCCAGCAGACGCGCAATATTTTCCGCCCGCTCAATGTAGCGGCTCATCCAATAGAGAGAATCTGCAACCCGGGATAACATGATGTCGTTTTATGTTTAGAAAAAGTAGTGAGCTCAACCATCGCTATGGAGCACCCAGGTGTCCTTACTCCCGCCCCCTTGAGAGGAATTCACGACCAGCGAGCCCTTGTTCAGCGCGACCCGCGTCAACCCTCCGGGCACAATCCTCGTTTTTTCGCCCGATAGTATGTAGGGCCGCAGGTCGATATGGCGCCCCTCAAAACGCTCACCACACCAGGTCGGATGCCGCGAGAGCATGATGGGCGGCTGGGCAATAAAATTGCGGGGATCCGCCCGCACCAAGTCCCGAAATTTGCTCAGCTCTGCCTTGCTCGCCTTGGGCCCGATCAGGATCCCATAGCCCCCCGCCTCATTGGCAGCCTTAACCACCAATTCCTCCATGTTTTCCAGAATATGACTCAAGTGCTCCTCCTTGGAGGCAAAGAAGGTTTCCACCTGACCAATAATCGGATCTTCCCCAAGGTAAAAACGAATCATGTCCGGCACATAGGCATAGATCAATTTATCGTCGGCAATCCCCGTGCCCAGCGCGTTGGCAATGTTGACATTCCCCGCACGCAGGGCATTCACCAGACCAGGAACCCCGAGCATTGAGTCCGGACGAAAAACACTCGGGTCAATAAAGTCATCATCAATGCGGCGGTAAATCACATCGACCTGTTGCAGACCATTGGTCGTGCGCATGTAAACCTTAAAGTCGCGCACCACCAGGTCACTGCCCTCCACGATTTCAATCCCCATTTGGCGCGCCAAAAAACAGTGCTCAAAATACGCACTGTTAAAATGCCCCGGCGTCAAAAGTACGCAGACCGGATTCTCCTTCTCCTGTGGCGCTACATATTGCAGCGACTTCAGCAGGGCCTCCGGGTAGTTTTCCACCGAACGCACCCCCGCCCCAGGGAAGAAATTCGGAAAGGCACGCTTCATCGCCTGTCGGTTCTCCAACAAATACGAAACCCCCGAAGGACAGCGGGCATTGTCTTCCAAAACCAAATAATTCCCCGAATCATCCCGAATCAAATCCGTCCCGCACACATGAATATAAATATCGCGCGGCACGCTCAAACCCATCGTTTCCCGGCAGAAATGCTTCCCCGAAAGAATATATTCCGCAGGTACAACCCCTTCCTTAATGATACGCTGCGCCCCGTAAACATCCTTCAAGAAAAGGTTCAGCGCCGCAATACGCTGCGTTAGACCGCGCTCCAGAAAAGCCCACTCCGAGGCCGGAATGATTCGCGGCATCAAATCAAAAGGAAAAACCTTCTCCGTGCCCGCATCATCCCCATAGACCGTAAACGTTATCCCCTGGCGCAAAAAGGAAAGATCCACCGCCTGACCTTTCTGATTATAGGTATCGATGTTCATTTCGCGCATACGACCCAAAATACCCCTGTAGTGTGCACGCACCTCGCCGTCCGCACTGAACATTTCATCAAAAAATGACTCCGGTTGGTAGTTATCAAAAAACATAAGCGTCCACTGAGCAGTTTTTTTGCCAACTACTCAAAAAGCCATCGAGACTTGCATACGACCCAGCCATAAGCCCCATTCGCTCCCGACAAACTTACCGATTCAGCCCGCCTCGGCGACAAACTTGAAAGATCTACCAAATTTGGCTGATTAAGAACTCAAGTTTTATGGACCAACAGAAGCCTTAGCCTCAGGATCAACAGAAATGGCTACTGCCGCTTCAGACCTCTCCTCTAAAATCGCAAGCACGCATGTCTCAATGCCCTCTTCTACAAAAAAACTCGCAGGATAAAGCTTCTGAGCATTCAAATACTGTATCAGCGCAAGGCTAAAATCTTGGCGACCCCTTGAAATTTCAGCCGCGGATATTACGGAAGCAAATTGCGCTGCCTGCGCAGCATAGTCACCACGCATCCGGTTCAAAACTGCATCATCAGAATGCTCCCGGTAGACGCGCTCCAACACCTCCCAAGCGCCGTAATGGTTACTTATTCGAGACAACTCCCGCGCCTGTGCCAGAGCCGACTCAATGACTTCCATCCGCTTCATTATGTCAAGAAAAGCATTATTGCGCTTACCATCTTGATTCAAAGCTGCCGCAAATCTAAATCGATCATTAAAAATTGCCCGAAAATCATTCTGCTTAAAAAAACGATCAAAATCCACAGCAGCAAGATCAACGAGATTTGTTTTCTCGAGGAGTCTTTCCGAAAACTTCTGAATCTCCGGATTCATCGGCCAGTGACCCACTGCAGCCTCCAAAGCTGCTTCAACACCGGCACGATCTTCGACATAAGCCGCACTCAAAGCCCGCTGAACCGACAAATTACTCAACTGTTTCGCGGTTTGGATAAAAGCATCCGCTCGACCTCCGTCAAAATCAGATGCATACGCTTCAATTTCTTTGAGTTTGCTTGCGGCTCGATCAAAACTTTTCACCTCCAAGGAACCGACCAGGCTCGTTAAATCCCTTAAATAAATTCCAATCTTGCGTTTCTTTTCTAGTGGATAGCGCTTCACCGCAGGCAGGTATTCACCGAGGTAGAAAGCCTCCAGTAAGCGCTTTGAAGCAGCATGCACCTCTCCCCTCTCCAACAGAAAGTCTACAGCCTTTATGGTCGTTTCCACATCTGAAATGGCTTCCTTTGACAAGGTATCCAGGGTCGATGTTGTAATCTTGACATCCAGATCCCCAAACACCTGCCCCTTAAGGGCATCGGCCCCCTCAACCACATTATCTTCAGCATCAAAGATATAGCGGTAAAAGTCATTTGCAATCAGGGTATGCTGAAAGCGTCGCTGTATAAAAAACTGCAAGACCAGACTTTGGAATTCAAGTTTCTGGTTGATCTTCGAGATCGCCCCATAGCTCTCATTTTCTTCAATCTTAGCTTCGATTTTATCCAGACGCTTGCGGTCCGATTCCGATAAGTGATCCAGAGATGGGGGCGGCGGAGCTTCTTCGTTATTTTTCCCTCGCGTTAACTCAATAAATTCCTTCCTGTCCCGATCCTGAATCGACTGGATTTTGATCTCCCGGTATTGTCGGTCATTTTCAAGACGCTCGGTTTGGAGATCCAATGCTGCGATCTTATCATTGGTCTGCCAAAAGCTGACGATTCGATCTGCCAGAATTTCACTGAGGCCAGCATCCATCGGAAATTGAGAGGCTCGATATAACATTCGCCATGCCTCGCTGATGCGCTGCGAACTTGTGCCACCGCCCTTTCCTATCAATCGATGCGATATTTCCGTTAACAAGGTATCATAAGTTAAATCATTCTCAGTCGTTGAAGGTGGTGAATTAAGAAACTTCTCAAAGCGCGCGTAGACCATCTCTACTTCACCGAGATTAAACTGCTTACCGCGCCAGTCGAGTTGCCCCCTCCCTAGTTGAAAGGAGTCCAATAAAGTCTTCAGCCCTGCCGGATCACTGGTATTTTCAGGGTTCGGTTTATTCTTATGCACCGAATCGGCTCCAGCTACAGCAATAGGTTCCGCAGGCGGTAATCCTTCAGGCCCCGAATCCTCACTGCCGGCACCGATCGTTTCGCCTTCGCTTGATACAACAATACCAACAACGAGAACCACCGCAAAAATTTGCCGCAAATCGAGCATGTGTTTAAAGTTTTCCAAATTGCTTAACATTGAGCATTCCATCTCCATCAACCCGAACCGAAAAACGGAATATCTGCCCTGGGTTGGGGCTGAAATCCTCTAAGTTAACTGAAATAAAGAGCGGT
>JBELLU010000071.1:0-6565 GCA_042096455.1 Opitutia bacterium | reverse complement strand
CACTGGGGATTTAAAATCCCTTGCCTGAAAAGGCGTGCGGGTTCAAGTCCCGCCCCGGGCACTTCGTTTAATGAGCGGGCCTTGACCCCGCGTGCGGGTGTTCCGGTCTTCCGCGTGGCGGAATCGGGGTCGAATAGTGCGGTCTTGGGGCTGCGCTGCGGCTGTAGCCCGCATGAGAGCTGGGGTTTTGGTAGTTTCTTAAGTTGGCACGCGGAATGCTTAACGTATCTCACCTGTACGCTGTGCGGGTGTCGGCAGCCGTCGGTTACCGACTCTAACAATACTAAGAAACTAATCTGACTCGTTACTAACATGAAGATAAAACATTCTTTACTCGCGATGCTGTTATGCAGCATGGCGTTTCTGACGACCGGTCTTGTTGCTGAAAGCCCTGCCGATTTGGCAATGGCTCCGGCCAAGGCGGCGCTCGAAGCCGGCAACGGCCAAGCTGAAGACTACCTTGCCCTCCTTGAAGCTCAGGGCGAGGATGCTTACGCGTTCGACTTTTTCACAACTTCGATGTTGTGGACCGTCATCGCTGCGGCACTGGTTTTCCTGATGCACCTCGGTTTCGCCACGCTTGAGGCTGGCCTGACCCGTTCTAAAAACACCGTAAACATTCTCTTCAAGAATTGTTTTATCATCGCGATTGGTATCGTTTCCTACGCGGTGATTGGTTTCAACACGCACTATCCGGGTGATTTCAACGGATGGTTCTCAATTGGGTCCATGATTGGTGACCTGAATGCCGATGGCGGCAACACCTTCGGCTACGGCGGTGTTGGCCTCGCAATGACCGGTTACGGTGACTTTATCTTCCAAGCGATGTTTGCTGCAACAGCTGCCACGATTGTATCGGGTGCGGTTGCTGAGCGCGTTAAGCTTAGTAGTTTCATGATTTTCGCAACGCTCCTTGTTGCACTTGCTTACCCGGTTGTCGGTTCCTGGCACTGGGGTGGCGGCTGGCTCGGCGGCCTGAATGGTGGTAACGGCTTCAAGGACTTCGCCGGTTCTGCGGTGGTGCACGCCTTTGGTGGTTTCGCCGCGCTCGCTTGTGTGATGATCCTCGGACCCCGCGCCGGCAAATACACGGAGGGTGGCATCAAGCCGATCCTCGGTCACAGCATGCCGCTCGCCGCGATTGGTGTCTTCCTGCTCTTCTTGGGTTGGTTCGGTTTCAACGGCGGTTCGGTGCTCTCTGCAGATCCTTCCGGTGTAGGCCTCGTCTTCACAACCACCGCACTCGCTGCTTGTGGCGGTGCCCTTGCCTCCATGGCGATTTCCTGGATCTTCCTCAAGAAGCCTGATCTCTCCATGGCATTGAATGGTTTCCTTGCTGGCCTCGTTGGCATCACTGCCAATGCCGACATCGTTTCCGCAGGTGGCTCGATCGTTATCGGTCTGGTTGCAGGTGTTATCGTGGTATTCTCCATCATCTTCTTCGACAAGATCAAGATCGACGATCCCGTCGGCGCGATTTCCGTGCACGGTGTCTGCGGTATTTGGGGTATTCTCGCCTGTGCGCTCTTTGACGTGACCGATTCCGGTTACACCATCGTGGGCCAGTTGATTGGTGTCGTCGCCGTTGGTGTGGCCGCCTTTGCCTTCTCGTTCATCGTTTTCGGCATCCTTAAAGTTGTTATGGGCGTTCGCGTCTCGGCTGAAGAGGAAGCAGAAGGACTCGACATCAGCGAGCACGGTCAGGAAGCCTATCCCGACTTTGCATCCAGCGCACGCTAAAGCTGACTGGATATAACCATAAACATTTAAACATAAGTATTATGAAATTAGTCAAATCCATCATCAAGCCCTTCAAGCTCGAAGAAGTGAAAGAAGCACTCGCCGAGGTTGGTATCGAGGGTATGACAGTGACCGAAGTCAAAGGCTTCGGTCGCCAGAAGGGACACACGGAAATCTACCGTGGCAGTGAATACACTGTAGACTTCCTTCCCAAGGTTATGATCGAGGTCATCGTGGATGATGCCATTGCTGACAAAACCGCGAGCGCCATTGTGGAAGCAGCCAAGACCGGCAAGATCGGTGACGGCAAGGTCTTCATCATTCCAGTGGAAAGCGCGATTCGCATTCGCACCGAGGAATCGGGCGCGGAGGCGCTCTAAGTAGCGGATCCAGATCAATTGAGGTTTACAACGGCCATCCCCTTCGGGGGGTGGCCGTTTTTTTGTTATTTACGCAAGAAACGGTTTATACTTCTCTACTGAGATCGCGTTTCGGCGCGAAAGCAAAACTACTAACCCACTATACTATGGAAAAGATCCTTCGATTATTCGTGTTTTTAATCGTGCCCTTATTGCTGGGCACGATGCTCATGGCAGAGGAAGCTGCTGTAACTGCGGAGGCCGTCTCGGCGCTGAGTTCGGGCAACACCGCCTGGATGATCACCGCAACGGTGCTGGTGCTCTTCATGACCTTGCCGGGCCTCGCGCTTTTCTACGGCGGTCTCGTGCGCTCGCAGAATGTGCTCTCGGTGTTGATGCATTGTTTCGCGATTGCCTGCCTTGCTTCGGTACTCTGGATTGGCGGGCTCTACAGCCTGGCGTTTGCGGATGGTTCCGCTTGGCTGGGCGGGCTTTCAAAGCTCGGCCTACAGGGGGTTGATACCAGCAGTATGAGCGGCGACATTCCCGAAACGGTCTTTATCATGTTTCAATTGACCTTTGCGATTATCACGCCCGGCCTGATCGTGGGCGCTTTTGTGGAGCGTATGAAATTTTCGGCAGTGCTGCTCTTTTCAGCACTCTGGCTTATTGTAGTCTACGCTCCAGTGGTTCACTGGGTGTGGGGTGGCGGTTGGCTCATGGAGAAGGGCGTACTCGACCTTGCGGGTGGTATTGTGGTGCACGCCACTGCCGGTATTTCCGCCCTTGTTCTCGCAAAATGCCTCGGACCCCGCGACGGATTCCCCTCCAAGCTGCACGTGCCGCACAATCCCGGGATGGTGATGATCGGCGCCTCCATGCTCTGGGTGGGCTGGTTTGGTTTCAATGCCGGTAGCCAACTGGGCGCGAATGAAGCCGCCGGTATGACGATGCTCGTGACCCATATTTCCGCTGCGGTTGCGAGTTTAACCTGGATGACGATTGAATGGTTGAAAACCGGCAAGCCCGGGCTCGTTGGAATCGTCACCGGGATGGTTGCCGGTCTGGCGTCCATTACGCCCGCCTCCGGCAACGTCGGTCCTGTAGGTGCCATCATCATCGGTTTCCTTGCTGGCTTTATCTGTTACTTTGCCTGTGGATTTGTGAAGCAGGGGCTCAAGATTGATGATTCCCTCGATGTTTTTGCGGTTCACGGCGTGGGCGGTATCATGGGTACCCTCATGGTCGCGGTGCTGGGTACCGCCGCTTTTGGTGGTTTCGGTGTGGAGTCCATCGGGGCGCAGCTCGGTACTCAGGCCTTCGCAGTGCTCGCGGTGGTGCTTTGGTCTGGGGTTGCCAGTTATCTCATTATCCTTGTTTGCCGCTTGGTGACGGGGCTTCGCGTTTCCGCTGAGGACGAGACCACCGGACTCGATCAGGGCGAACATGGCGAAACCGCTTATCACTTCGAGTAGGCATTTCGCAATTGCCTCATTTAATTCGAGTTATAAACTTATAAGCACTTAAACAAAATTAATCTATGAAACTCATCAAAGCCATTATCAAACCCTTCAAGCTCGACGAGGTGAAGGACGCCCTCACCGAGCTGGGAGTTACCGGCCTTACCGCGATTGAAGCCAAGGGCTTCGGTCGTCAAAAGGGACACACCGAGATTTACCGCGGAAGTGAATACACCGTGGATTTCCTTCCTAAAACCGTCATTGAAACCGTCGTTGACGATGCGCTCGCCGAGCAAGCGGTCGCTGCGATTGTAAATGCCGCCAAGACTGGAAAAATTGGCGACGGTAAAGTCTTTGTCCTCCCGGTCGAAAGTGCGGTTCGCATCCGCACGGAAGAACAGGGCGGCGAAGCCCTCTAATCGAGGGACTCTATTACCCCATGCAAAATCCGCTCTCCATTCGGGGGGCGGATTTTTTCTTTTACCGGGGGCAATTCAATGCGAGGGGGGTGCCGCCTTTGCATACGCAGGGCGCACTAACCATTTCCGTTTGTTTTGGGGATTAAGAACCAGCCACCAAAAGCAAAAGAGGGCGAGCCCGAGAGCGCTGAGGTAGATCCATTTAGCTGGGACGGTATGGGAAAGATCCACCAGCATCCCGTCGCCGGGGAAAAGACCGAATCCAAAAAGAGCGGGCAAGCGGAACCAATAATAACATGAAACGGCTGCGGCGGAGAAAACCGCCGTCAGGGAGTCCTCGCGAAAAAACCGTCGTGCCAGCAGGAAGAGGGCGCAGGAGATTATGAGTCCCATGAAGGGTTGTTGATAGCAGTGGAGGAGTTGTGCAAAGGTGGCTACTCCGTAGGAATCGGGAACTTGAAACCAACCCCAGACAAATCCGGGAAATCCGCCCGCCATAAGGAGTCCGGCAAGCCGATGGCAACGGGTCGCTCGGATTGAGAATGGCTTGGCATTTGCGTTGGCGTCCGGGCACTGTGCCACGCATTTGCAACAGGAGTCGCAATGGGCATTGGTGAAGGAAAAACGGTTGCGCATCCCGTAAAGTTTTTCGACGGGATGGATGGGGCAAAGTCCCGAACACCAGGCGCTCTTGCGGTTAAAAAATGCGCTGGCAAGGATGGCGACCAGGGCGATCGCGAGGATGAGAATGGCAGTGGCGGGGCCATTCAGATTGAAGACCGGGTGACGCAAGGGTACAATCAAGAGCAAGGCACAAACACCGGTCAGGCTAAAGTAGCCCTCCAGTTTCAAGCTGGGTTTTTCTTTTTTTGAAAGTCCCCATTTTTGGGGCAGGAGGGCGGTCGTCGCGAGGGGGCAGATATTTCGCCAGAGACCCGCCGCCAGCACGATAAGCAGCGGTGTGAGCGGAATCAGAATATTCCAGAATAAATCAATTCCGTGCGCCGGATGCGCGAGCAATGCTACAATAATGATAATTCCCAGAATCCAAACGAAGCCTTGTGTGATTTTCCAAGCCATAAATTCTCCTCAAAGAGGCAGAACTTTTATTAAATGGGCTAGGGATGCTCAACTATAAATTTTTAGGGGCTATTTGCGCCGCTGGGCAAACATCCAGTCATAGAACTCGGCGGAGCCATAAGTGACCCGTCGGGCGTTGTGGCCCTCGTTTGGGTAGCTGCGGAAACGCACCTTTGTCCCGCCCGCTTTACGTATCGCCGCAACCATGCGCTCGGAGCGGTCTGGCGGTACGACTTTATCGAGGGCGCCGACAAAGGCATAGACCGGCACTTTTGCGAGATTTGCCGCCCATGCCTCGAGGTCTGGAGTTATGTCTTTCGGGCCTCCGTAGCCGATGCCGCCCACAATGGGCGCGATCGCCGCAAAATGTTCGGGGTTGAGTCCGCCCCACATCCAACTGCCGAAACCGCCCATACTGTTACCGGTGAGGTAGATGCGGCTTGTGTCGATCGGGAGGGTCGCTTTCAGGTGCGAGAGGAGCAGGTTCAGATCGGTATGGTTCCAGGTCGACCAACCGCCGTCCTTGCTTTGCCGCAGGCATTGCGGAGCGACGATCAGGCAGGGACCTTTGCGAAAACCTTGAATGCCGTCCGTCAATTGCCGTACCTGACCCGCGATGCGACGAACCTCATCCCCTTTGCCGCCCCCGCCGTGCAGGTAGATCAGCAGCGGCTGCTTCGTTTCCCTTGCCCCGCTGCCGCCACCGCCGACTCGGAAGAGGAGGTATTCCGGGTTCAGCGCGCTGGTTTTTTCCTGAAGGGCGGGGTCGAGGCGTTCCACGCTGGGCTCAACCGGTTGGGCGAAAGCCACGAGAAGGGGAGTGAGGAGTAAGCTAAGAATGGGAGTTTTCATAGTCGGAATGGTGCTGCTTTAGCATTCCGAGGATGCCGGTTCCCTGCAACTGTAATTGCGATGATGCGTCAGCGCTGGGAAGCGGTCGGGGTTTTTTTCGGTTGCTTTCGATTAACGCAGCCAATGCGCAAGGCGGGGTTGCGTTGGATGTAGTAGGCTGCCAGCAACTCGACGAGGGGGATGCAGATGAAGAGATAAATGACAATGCCACTGAGGAGGGAGTGCTTCTGGCTTTCACCGATTTGAAACCCAATAAAAAGACTCAGGCAGGCAAGCAGGAGGTAGGCGATGCCAAGGCAGAGGTTCAGCTTATTAGCGGGGAGGACTTTCAGCCGGCGACCACAGAACGGACAACGCAGGCGGTTTGAAGTGAGCGCCCGCATTATGTTGAAAAGAGTAAGCGGGGTCTTGCATACGGGACAGTATTTCATGCCAGCGCCACCTCCTCAACCGAGAACTTTCCTATTAATAATTTTTTGTCTATCTGCACGGTTCCTCCTTCTTCACTCGCTTTCCCATTTTTCGCGCGCGGGGGGGGTACTGTATGGATTAAAAATAAATTAGGCATAGTATTTATCTACAGTGGGCTTTTTATATTAATTGTAAATTTAAATAACCGCGAGAACTCGGAAATTTTTGAAACGGATTTTAGTCC
>JBELLU010000070.1:0-6705 GCA_042096455.1 Opitutia bacterium | reverse complement strand
TGATTCTTTGGAACGCCGCCTTGGCCGCGACCGGTGCACCGCGCACTTGCTTCCACGCAGACCCCTCCCCGCTCGAAAGCGAGGGGCATCCCTTATGCGAAGCGTACTTGTGCCTCGATGCCCAACTGCCAAGTGACGATTTGGCGGCGACCTTTGGGAACAAACCGAAGCCCGCTGCGACCCCACACACTTTGGAAAAATGGTATTCCGGCGCACGATCGCCGCGCCCCCTTTTTAAATGCGCGGCACCACCTCCCTTGCGGGGACCCCTCGGATCGGAGCCCACCGTGCGCCTCGTCGCAGCCTGTATCATCCGAATTTGTTGAGCCTCGAAACCGGCCTTGCGCCGGACTCCCTGATGCCCTGCCGGCTCTTTGCATAAAAGCCCGCTTCGAATCATCCGTTTTCGCCTCAACATGACCGTATTAAACTTTCTCAAATTTATTCCTTTGTATGTAGCGCTCTCCCTGTGCGGAGCAGGCCTACCTGAGATAACACTCAGCTATAACGACGCGCTGGAGCGGACCCTGCGCGAACACCCCGCCCTCGCGGAAAATGCCGCGCAAACCGAGGCCGCCGTGGGGCAAATCCAACAGGCGGGTCGCCCGCCCAACCCGGTTATCTCGGCTGAATGGGGCAACTTCCTCGGCAGCGGCCCGATGCGCGGGGTGCAATCCATGGAATTCACCCTGACCCTGAGCCAGACCCTCGAGACCGCGCAGAAGCGCCCGCGCCGGGTCGAGCTCGCCAAGGCTCAACATGCCGAGACCCTCTGGGATGCCAAAATCCTCCGCCTCGAAATCGAGGCCCGCGTGCGTGCCGCCTTCGTCAACGCCCTCCTTGCCGCGAAAGACCTTTCCCTCCGCCAGGAACAAGTCCAACTCGCCAAAGCGAGCGCCGCCGAAACGGAGCGCCTCGTCAAGGCCGCCCTTTCCCCTGAAGTGGAAGCGGCCCGCGCGCAACTTGCGGTGCGACAACAAGACTTTGAACTGCAATCGGCGCGGCGCGCCTATGCGAGCGCCAAAACGGAACTCGCCAGCCTCTGGAGCGATGCACCCGAATCCGAAAACTTTGAGCCGGTGGGTTCGCTTGCCTTGAGTCCGGACCTGCCTGCGTATGCAACCCTCTTGGCGCAGCTCCCCGCAAATCCCTCCCTCGCCGCATTCAAGGCCCAACGTCGACGCTACGAGGCCGCCCTTGATCTGGAAGAAGCCCGCGCCGTCCCGGACCTCGAAGTCTTCGCGGGCGGGCGCTACTTCAACGAAGCCGACGGTGAGGGCGCCTTTATCCTCGGCGTTCAAATTCCCTGGCCCCTCTTCGATAAAAACAAGGGCAATATTCATAGCGCCACCGCCCTCCGCCATGCCAATCGACAAGCAGAGATGCGCCTCCAACGCAGCTTGCGCATTCAACTCAACCGCGCCTATCGAGCCCTCACCACCGCTCACGCCGAGGCCAATTCCATCGCCCGTGACCTCCTTCCCGCCGCCGAGGAAACCCTCAGCCGCACCGAAGCAGCTTACCAGCAGGGGAAATTCACCCAACTCGCCGTCCTTGAGGCGCGTCAAACCCTCTTTGACCTCCGCGAGAGCCACCTCAATGCCCTCCGCTACTACAGTATGGCCCAAACAGAAATCCTGAACCTCACTGCCACCCGTCCAAACGCCCCATAAACTTCCCCATCTTTAAAATCATGAAAAACAAATCTCAAAGCCGATCCCTTTCGATCCATATAATCATCATTACTTTATCCCTGCTCATCTTGAGTGCCTGTAAACCTGCAAGGCACAATCAAGAGGAGCGTCACGATCCGGCAAGCGATATCCAAAGAACTGCTCTAACTCATACAATGTCGGACGAAAATAATCACGAGGATCACGACGATCACGATCACAGAGATCAGGATCAAGAGGATCCAAAGGCGCATCCGATTGACCCGCGCGATCAGGCAGAATTTGGTATCGAACTTGCCATTGCTCAATCGGGCTCCATCCAAAAAAACCTGCTCCTTACCGGCGAAGTCCGCGTCAACGAGAATACCGTCAGTCACGTCAGCCCGCGTTTTGCCGGGATAGTCAAACGCATCCATAAACGCCTCGGCGATACCGTCAAAGCCGGCGAAGTCCTCGCCGAAATGGAAAGCAACGACACCCTCCGCCCCTTTAAACTCACCGCCACCCTCGACGGCACCATTACCGATTTCCACATCACCCCGGGCGAAAGCTTCGAAGCCGGCGAACGCATGTATACTATCGCCGATACCGCCACCGTCTGGGTCGATTTACGCCTCTACCAACGCGACCTCCCCCGCGCCCGCATCGGGCAGTCCGTCAGCCTCGACTTCGGTGACAACTTCCCCGCGATCGAGGCGCGGATTTCCTATGTCGGCCCGGTGGTCGACGAAACCAGTCGCACCGGCCTCATTCGGGCGGTCGTTCCCAACAAGGCAGGCCTCCTCCGCCCCGGCCTCTTTGTCCTCGGTAATCTTAGGCTCGACCGCGAAACCTTCCCCGTAGTGGTCTCCCGCCTCAGCGTCATTGCAATGGAAGACCACGAGGTTGTCTTTGTGCCAACCCCCGATGGATTTAAACCGCGCACCGTTACCATCGGCTCCGAGGACGCGGATTACATCGCGATTACGGACGGGCTCCAACCCGGCGAATCCTACGTTTCCAAGGGCGGTTTCTTCCTTAAGGCCGACGCCCAAAAAGAAGACTTCGGCGACGGACACGCCCACTAGTAACCTACGCCCCAGCATCCATGAAACGACTCTTCGAATATTGCATCCACGCGCGCCTCCTCGTCTTCACGCTCTTCGCCCTCATCATCGCCGGCGGGTTCCAGAGCTTTAAGAAACTTCCGGTCGACGCCTTCCCCGACGTCTCCCCCAACCTCGTTCAGGTCTTCACCGTCACCGAGGGACTCGCCCCCGAGGAAATTGAAAAATACGTCACCTTCCCGGTGGAAACCGCCATGAACGGCCTGCCCGGAATCCAGAACATCCGTTCTGTTTCAAACTTCGGGCTCTCGGTCGTAAATGTGTATTTCAAGGACGGCATGGACATCTACTTCTGTCGCCAACTGGTGGGGGAACGCCTCAACGAAGCCCGCGAAAATATCCCCTCCGGATTCGGACAGCCCGAAATGGGCCCCATCTCCACCGGCATGGGGCAAGTCCTCTTCTATTACCTCGAGGACTCCACCGGAACCTATTCCCTCACCGAGCTGCGCTCCATTCAGGATTGGATCATTAAATTCAACCTCCAAAACGTCCCCGGCGTCACCGAAGTCCTCGGCATCGGCGGCTACGAAAAACAATTTCACATCGAGGTCGATCCCCTCGCCCTCGAACGCTATGCCCTCACCGTCACCGATGTCATCGACGCCCTCGAAGCCAACAACCTCAACATCGGCGCTCAATACATCGAACAAAACAACGAAGAATACGTCGTCCGTTCCATCGGCCTCGCCACCGGAATCGAGGACCTCCGCGCCATTCTCCTCGGCAGCTTCGATGGCACCCCGGTCACGATCCGGGAAGTCGCCCGCGTCCAGGAAGGACAGGCGATCCGCCGCGGCCTTCAATCCCACAACGGAATCCGCGAAGTCGTCGCCGGGCAAGTCATCAAACTCTTCGGCACGAACGCCTCCACCGTCATTGAGGCAGTCGAAGACAAAATCGAGAAAATCAACGAAAGCCTCCCCGAAGGCATTCAAATCATCCCTTACTACGAACAAAAAACCCTCGTTGAAGCCGCGGTCCGCACCGTCACCAACGCCCTCTTTCAGGGCATCGCCCTCGTGGCATTTACCCTCACCCTCTTTATGGGCGGTTGGCGACCCACCGTCGTCGTCGCCCTCGCCCTCCCCTTCTCCGTCCTCTTTGCCGCCCTCGGAATGTATTACCTAGGGATCTCCGCCAATCTCATGTCCCTCGGCGGAATCGCCATCGCAATCGGAATGCTCGTCGATGGTGCCATCGTCATGACCGAGAACATCGACCAGCACCTCCGCGCCAAGCCCGGCCTCCCCCGCACCGAATCCGTCATCCAAGCCTGCCTCCAAGTCGCCCGCCCCGTCGGGTTCGCGGTCGCCATCATCATCCTCGTCTTCCTCCCCCTCTTCACCCTCACCGGAGTCGAAGGCAAAACCTTCCGCCCCCTCGCTTACGCCATCGCCCTCGCCATGACCGGCGCCCTCCTCTACGCGCTCCTCATCAGCCCCGTCATCGCCCATGCCTGTATGCGGCCCCCAAAAAACAAAGACCGCCCCAACCCACGCCCGCCCCGCCTCCAAAACGCCTACCGCCGAATCCTTGCCACCCTCGTCGCACGCCCGGGTCTCACCAGCCTCGCCGCCCTCCTCATCCTCGCCCTCGGCCTCGCTCTCATCCCGCGCCTCGGCACCGAATTCACCCCGCGCCTCAACGAAGGCACCCTCGTCGTCAAACTCAAGATGGCACCCTCCATCGCCATCGACACCTCCCGACACATGACCCAGGCCATCGAGCGACGCCTCCTCGAAGTCCCCGAAGTCAACGAAGTCGTCACCCGCATCGGGCGCGGCGAAATCGGGGCCCACGCCGACCCCATCAACGCCGCGGAACTCTACCTCCTCATGACTCCCGCCGCCGAATGGCGCGTCCCCTATGATACCGAGGCGATGATCGAATCCCTCCGCGAAGCCATCGGCCATCCCCCGGGCGTCATCGTCAATTATACCCAGCCCATCGAAATGTCCGTCGACGAACTCCTCGAAGGCGTCCAAGCAGAACTCGCCCTCAAAGTCTTCGGCGAAGACCTCGACACCCTCCTCCATAACGCCAACCAAATCGCGACCGTCCTCGGTAAAATCGAAGGCGCCCGCGATGTCCAGGTCGATCAGGTCACCGGTTCCCCCCAACTCCTCATCCAAATCGACCGCGCCGCCGCCGCACGTTACAACCTCAACGTCGCCGACATCCAAAACGTCATTCAAACCGGTATCGGCGGCACCCGCGCCGGACTCATCTTTGAAGGCATCCGACGCTTCGACATCCTCGTCCGCTACCCCCCACAATACCGCAACAACCCAGAAGCCATCAGCCAAACCATCATCCGCAGCCCCGAAGGCGCCCTCGTCCCACTCAACGAAATCGCCACCCTCCAAACCCTCGTCGGCCCCCGCCAAATCACCCGCGAACACAGCCAACGCTTCATCGCCATTCAAGCCAACGTTTCCGGACGCGATATCGGCGGCTTTGTCGCCGAGGCCGAAGCCGCCATCGAACAACAAGTCCAACTCCCACCCGGAACCCTCACCACCTGGGGCGGCACCTATAAACTCCAACAGGAAGCCAACCAACGCTTCGCCCTCGTCATCCCCCTTACCCTCCTCCTCATCCTCATCATGATATATACCGCCCTCGGCTCCCTCCGCCACAGCCTCCTCATCCTACTCAACATCCCACTCGCCCTCGTCGGCGGCATCGCCGCCCTCTACCTCTCCGGACAAAACCTCTCCGTCCCCGCCACCGTCGGATTCATCGCCCTCTTCGGCATCGCCCTCGGCAACGGACTCGTCCTCATCACCACCACCCGTCAACGCATACAGGACGGCGATCCCCCCGCCCAGGCCGCCATCGAAGCCGCCACCCGACGCCTCCGCCCCGTCCTCATGACCGCCCTCACCACCGGACTCGGGCTCCTCCCCCTCCTCCTCGCCCACGGCGCCGGCAGCGAAGTCCAACGCCCCCTCGCCCTCGTCGTGACCGGCGGACTCCTCAGCTCCACCCTCCTCACCCTCCTCGTCCTCCCCGCCCTCTTCCCCTACTTCCACCCCCGCAAAACCACCCGGTAAAACAATCCCCCCTCCCATTCGTGCTTTTCGTGGTTCCAATATTTCACCACTGAGGCTGTGGAGTTGAACGTTGTTAGTTGAACCACCAGCCGTGGAAGCGACAATCCTGTCGCTTTTCAACCCAAGCCGCACAACCAAAGCGACATGAGTGTCGCTTCCACGAGATACAACCTTTCTTATTGAGAGTAAGATTAGGATTAAGACTGATCCCAACGAACAACCAACAACGAGCAACTCCCTCCCCATTCGTAGTTCCAACTAACAACGAACTACCCCTCAACGTTCAAAGTTCGATGTTCCCCAACCTTACCACCTTCATACCTTCATACCTTCCCACCTAAACGCCTTCCCACTTTCCCACCTTCATACCTTCCCACCATTATTCCCTCTCTCAAATTAACTTTATTTATGAATCATTATTAACTTTTATGGCGCGGAACCCAATTCCCCATAAAAATATGTATCTCATCTTCGACACCGAGACCACCGGACTCCCCAAACGCTACGAAGCCCCCATCTCCGACCTCGACAACTGGCCCCGCGTCATTCAACTCGCCTGGGCTGCCTACGACGCCGACCGCCACTGCCTCGCCCAACAAGTCGACCTCATTCAACCCGACGGCTGGGAAATCCCCACCGAAACCTTCTGGATCGAACACGGCTTCTCCCAGGAAAAATCCATCGCCGGAGGCATCCCCATCCGCGACGCCCTCGCCCGCTTCCTGCAACAAATCGAAAACACCACCCAACTCATCGCCCACAACCTCAGCTACGACTACCCCGTCCTCGGCGCCGAATGCCTCCGCGCCGGACTCAAATCCCGCAACAAACCCGCCCACTGCTGCACCAAGGAAATCGCCACCGATT
>JBELLU010000069.1:0-6725 GCA_042096455.1 Opitutia bacterium | reverse complement strand
CCCGAACCAATTGATTAAGAGTCAACTGCTCTACCAATTGAGCTAATCCAGCAGGTGAGGCCACCTTGTGGCGACCGAGCAGAGAAGCGTGTTGAGCGTGCCTGAACTGTCAAGCCTGCGCTGCGTCAATTTTCTTCTGGCGGGGCTTCGCTTTCGGAGGGCTCCGGGGGCGCTGCGATGCGCTTGCTTTTCTTGGGTGGAATGGGGAGGCCTTCGCGTTTGCCGCCGTAGCGAGGACCGGGCAGGATGCCTTCTTTCTGGATTTGTTTGAGGCGCTCTGCGGGTTCGAGTGCGTTCATGCGCTGGCGCCATTCATGTCGTTGTTCGGGGGTCATTTCACGCCAGCGCTGATGCATGGCTTCGCGTTGTTCGGGTGGAATGGAGTGGTAACTCTGGTAAAGTTTTTGGGCGGTCTCGGGCGGCATGTCATGGAGGCGTTGCACGCTCTGGCAGAAGGCTTGCTTTTCTTCGGGAGACATTCCCTCGATGCGCTGGAGGGTGCGGCGCAGTTCGGCGAGCTCCGCGGAATCCATTTTGAGGAGGTGCATAAGGAGGCGGCCTTGATGGCTGTTTTGGTGCCCGTGTTGGTTGCCGTGCTGTTTGCCTTGTTGGCCGTAGATTACCTGCAGCGGGAGCAGGCTGAGGCTGAGCAAGAGCAGGGCGGGGATAGCGTGGAGCGCTTTCATTATGCGTTAGAGTGCGTAAGTGGCGGTTTCAAAGGTGGCAAGGAGACCATTGGCGGTAAAGTTTTCATCGTCCTGCAGGGGGATGAGCGCTTGCAGGCTGGCTTCCATGCGCAGAATTTCCTGCGCTTCGTCATAGCTCAGGCTGGGTGCGTTTTCAGGAGTCTGCATGCCGGGCCAGAGTATGAAGGCCAGCGCGAGGACGGCGGCCATGGACAGGGCGTAGAGCAGCGGGCTGTTTCTCATGGGAAAGCTTTGCCGTGCGCGGTGTTGCTCATGAGGTGCCTGTGCCGCTGCGAGGACTCGTTCGGGCAGGTCGTCCGGTGCCTTGAGCGGTTGGATGCTGAGGAGGGAATCGATGGTGGCATCGAGTGGATCGTGTGAATGCTTGTTTTTCATCGGGCGTGTTGGATTTAAAGGATGTGTCGGAATTCTTTGAGGGCTTCGCGCAAATGGGTACGGGCGCGGTGGATGGAGGTTTTAACGGAGGCGATGCTGGCGCCGAGGGTCTGCGCGATTTCCTCGTAGCTTAGGTTTTGTTGTTGAAGGAGCAGGATCGCCTGCCGCTGTTTGGCGGGCAGATCGTGAAGGGCGCGGTGAAAGGCTTTTTCAATTTCGGCAGTGCAATTTTCGGGGCTGGCTTGTTGCTGGAGGGGCCAATCGTTTGGGTCGATGAATTCTAGGGGCCGGCGGGCGCGGCGCCGCTGGAAATCGATGAGGCGACGGCGGGCGAGGGTGAAGAGGTAGGCATTAAAGGTGTTGCGGGACTCATAGCGGGGAAGGGCGCGATAGAGGTGAACAAAGGTCTCCTGCGTGAGGTCTTCGGCATCCACCCGGTTGCCGAGGCTGCGGTAGAAGAAACCGATGAGACGCGTTTGCCAACGATCGACAATGCTTTTAAATGCGTCGGTATCGCCCGCCGCGGCGGCGCGCATGCAGGCACTGTCAATGTTCTCGATTACAGATTCAGAACAAGGGGGTGAACTCATGACAGGTTTTGGATCCAGCGCTGCTGAGGGTAGCTGGAAAAAAGAATGACTGCAGTTGAGGGTCTTGGCAAGCATGGCACAATTGGGTATCGTCCTCAAAATTAGAAAGTTACGTTCCAATCGGGAAATATTTTTAATAAGTTACGAAAATACATGCGGAACTTGTTCACGCTTGATTGTGAATAACTTGTGGATTATTACTATATGTAGTGATTTTTTTCAAAAAAAATACGATATATTGTGTTGATGGGTTGACAGGGTGGTAGAACGGGCTCATCTTCCTACATCAGTAACGTATATTGCTGATGAAACATACCTACTGCACAAAATTAGTGGACCGGCTGCCAAAAATGGCCGTAAAAACTGATTTTTTGTAAAGTCAACCATCAACAATGCCAATCAAGCGCGCAATTCCCTCAATAATGGACAAAACCTACAAAATCGGAGACCGCACATTTGTGCTGGACCAAGCCAAAGCCGAAGAGGCTTTTTCCGCCAAGAAAATCATCAACGGCAAAGACACGATGTTCTTCAACATCCTACCCCTTAAATACCAGTGGGCGTATGATCTCTACAAGACCATGAAGAACAACCACTGGGAACCCGAGGACATCCCCATGCAGAAGGATGTCGAACTCTGGCGGAGCAGTGAGCTTTCCGACGTAGAGCGCTGGATCATCAAAATGGCGGTGGGGTATTTCTCCGCAGCGGAGGGTATTGTGGGTGACAACATTCAGCACGTGACCCGCGAGATGGTGACCGCCCCGGAATTGAAACTGGTCCTCGGGCGTCACGCGCACGAAGAAAACATTCACGCCGACTCGCTGGTTTACATGATCAGCTCCCTGGGCATCAATCCCCACGAATGTGAGGCGATGTTTGAGGACATCCCGACCATCGAGCGGAAGACCAACTTTGTGGTGAGCAATTCCCGCGCCTTGCGCCGCGACATGGACCTGTCCACCACCGCCGACAAGCAGGCCTTTGCGAAAAACATGTTCCTCTTTGGTCAGTGCATGGAAGGGACCCAATTCTATGGCCTCTTCGGCATGGTGCTATCGCTCTACCGCCAAAACAAGTTCCCGGGCATCGGCCAGATGTTCCGTTACACCCTGCGTGATGAGTCCAACCACATCGAGGTCTTCCGCAACCTCTTCATGGATCTCATCGAGGAGAACGAGGATGTCTGGACGCCGGAATTCCGCGAGGAACTCACCGAACTCATGCGCGAGGCGGTCGATCTCGAAAAAGAGTTCATCCGCGACTGCCTCCCGGTCAACGCCCTCGGTCTCAGCGCCGACGAATTCTGCCAATACATCGACTACATCGCAGACCGCCGCCTCGTGGGTGTCGGACTTACCCCGCTCAACGAGGGCGTGGAGAATCCCTTCCCCTGGCTCGCGGAAATGATGGACATCAAGAAGGAGCAGAACTTCTTCGAGGGTCGCGTCACCGAATACCAAAAGGCCTCCGCCCTTGGATCGGTCGACGACGACGAACTCTAAATCAACTTTCACGAGGGTTCGGCGTCCCGCGCCGAACCCTTTTCCCAATTTTACCCCAACTCCCCACCTAAACTTAAAAAGAAAAAGTAACTCTATGATTCACAAACTGGCATTTGACGAAGATCTCGAACTGAAGCGTTTCACCTCTACTCCCAAGGAAGACAAGCCCCGCTTTGATTGGCGCGGCGTGATTAACGAAGACCGCCTCAACCGTCCCGAGATCAAAGTCGAAGCAGCCGGTGAAGAGCGTGCCTTCGACCTCGCCGAAATCGCCGAAACCATCGGCACCGCCCTGACGGATTTGCTGCTATCGCGCCAGGAGGAGGAAATCTTTACCGAGATGAATCGCCAGTTCGTCGCGAAGATCGCGGAAAGCGTCGGGGAAGTACTCGCCGCGCAAATCGAGCAGGGCAAGGAGCTCAAACTCACCGCGCACGACATCAACCTCCTCATTGAAAAGGCCCTCATCGAAAACGACGCCTATGATGTTGCCAAGAGCCTCGTTCTTTCCCGCCAACAACGCGACACCGAAACGGAGCGGCTCCCGGTCTCCATTCGCCTGATCCGCCGCAACAAGCAGGTCGTTCCATGGAATGAGGCCAAGATCGAAATCGCGGTTCGCAAATCCTTTCTCTCCCTCGAGCTCGATTCGTCACCCGCGGTCGCGATTGCACAGGCCGTCACCGATCGCCTCAACCGTTCCGGGCAGGCCTTCATCAATATCGAGGACGTGCAGGACAGCGTGCAGGAAGAGATGATGCGCCAGGGCCACTTCAAGGTTGCGGAATCCTACATTCTTTACCGCGCGCACCGCGCCCGCCTCCGCGAGGAGAGCGGCATCGCCGTGCAGGACGAGACCCAGCAGGATTCCATGATCGTGGTCACCGAGGCGAATGGTGACAGCAACTTCTGGGACGGGGTCGACCTTAAGCGCCGCATCGAATACGCCATGATCGGTCTCAAAATCGACATGAGCCCCGAGGACGTGGAATCGGAACTGCGCCGCTCGATCTACCCTGAGATGCAGCGCAGCGACCTCAAGAAAACCATCATTCTCAACGCGAAGGCCCTCATCGAGCGCGATGCCGACTTCGCACGTTTCGCAGCACGCATCCTCCTCACCTTCATCTACGAGGAAGTCCTCGACTGGGACATTCTGCGCGATGGGGTTGATCAACTCAAGGATGCCCACCGCCGCGGCTTGAAAACCTACCTCAAGCGCGCCATCGAAATCGAACGCCTCAACCCGAAACTGCTCGAGTACGACCTTGAGCGCCTGGGCGATGCCCTCGATCCATCTGCCGACCTAGACTTCGATTACCTCGGCATTCAAACCCTTTACGACCGCTACCTCATCGTTGATAAAACGAGCAAATCCCATCGCCGTCTCGAAGTGCCACAGTTCTTCTGGATGCGCGTCTCGATGGGGCTCTTTCATGCCGAAAAGGAAGATCGCGAGGGCTACGTCATTCGCCTCTACAACCTCTACAAGAGCCGCCGCTTCTGTTCCTCCACGCCGACGCTCTTCAACTCCGGCACCCTCCACTCACAGCTCTCCTCCTGTTATCTCTACAAAGTTGACGACAGCATCGAGTCCATCATGCACCGAGGCATCGCCGACAACGCCTTCCTTTCTAAATGGGCGGGCGGACTCGGGGGTTCCTGGACTGCAGTGCGCGGCACCGGTGGTTTCATCAAGGGCACCAACGGCGAAAGCCAGGGCGTCATTCCCTTCCTGAAGCTCCACAATGACCAACTCGTCGCGGTCAATCAGGGCGGCAAACGCCGGGGTTCCGGTTGCGCCTACCTCGAAACCTGGCACAACGACATCCTCGATTTCCTCGAGCTCCGCAAAAATACCGGAGACGACCGCCGTCGTACCCACGACATGAACACCGCCAACTGGATCCCCGACCTCTTCATGAAGCGCATGGAGGCGCGCGAGGACTGGACCCTCTTCCGTTCCAACGAAGCACCCGACCTGCACGAGCTCTACGGCAAGGCCTTCGAAGAACGCTACCTCGAATGCGAAGCCCAAGCCGAGCGCGGTGAAATTGTCGGTCAAAAAATGCCCGCCATCGATCTTTGGAAATCCATGCTCCGCATGATCTTCGAGACCGGGCACCCCTGGATCACCTTCAAGGATCCGTGCAACCTCCGCAGCCCCCAAGACCACACCGGTGTCATTCACAGTTCCAATCTTTGCACCGAGATCACCCTCAACACCAGCGACGAGGAAACCGCCGTTTGTAACCTCGGCTCGGTCGTGCTGGATTCGCACCTCGACAGCGATGGAAACCTCGATCACGAGAAACTACGCGACACCATCAGTATCGCAGTGCGCGCCCTCGATAACGTCATCGACATCAACTTCTATCCCACCGAGGCCGCCAAGACCGCCAACAGCCGTCACCGCCCCGTCGGGCTCGGTATCATGGGTCTTCAAAACGCCCTCTACCGCAAGGGCATTCCCTTCGCCTCCGACGCCGCCGTCGATTTCAACGACGAGTTCATGGAAGCCATTGCTTACTACGCATACGAGGCATCCTCCGACCTCGCTGCCGAGCACGGCACTTACAGCACCTACAAGGGTTCTAAGTGGGACCGTGGTCTCATGCCGCAGGACACCCTCGACCTCCTCCAGGAAGAACGTGGCGTAGAAGTCAAAGTACCCCGCGCCGGTAAAATGGACTGGAAACCCCTGCGCGAAAAGATCGCCAAACAGGGCATGCGCAATTCCAACGTCCTCGCGATCGCGCCCACTGCCACGATCTCCAATATCATGGGCACCACCCCTTGCATTGAGCCCACCTACAAAAACCTCTTCGTGAAGAGCAATCTTTCCGGCGACTTCATCGTTCTCAATGGATCGCTCGTCCGCGACCTCAAGGAGCGTGGCCTCTGGAGCGCCGAGATGCTCGATCAGCTCAAATACTTCGACGGCGAACTGGATTCCGTTGAGGGCATCCCCGATGACCTTCGCGAGAAATACAAGACCGCCTTCACCATCGAATACCAATACTTCATCGACGCCGCTGCGCGCCGCCAGAAATGGATCGACCAGTCTCAATCGGTCAATCTCTTCCTCGCTCAGCCCGACATCAAGACCCTCTCGCACATGTATCGCGAAGCCTGGCACAAAGGCCTCAAGACCACTTATTACCTGCGCACCCTCGGTGCCTCCAATATCGAGAAAGCCACCGTCAACGTCAAAAAGGACGTACGCGGTCGCGCCGGAAATCAAACCGCGCCCGCTACCGAGCCGAAGAAGGAATTTACCGAAACTGAAAAGCAGGCCTGTTCCCTCGACGCCATGATCAACGGCGGCGAATGCGAGGCCTGTCAGTAGGGACTCTGGTGGGAAGGTAGGAAGGTGGGAAAGTGTAAAGGTGGAAAAGTATGAAGGTTGTGATTACCCTAAGTCTTACTCTTATTCTTAATCCCACTCTTACTCCTCCGCTTAATCTTATTCTGAAGAACATCGAACATTGAAACGGGGCGATTGGATTGAATTAAACCACAGATTGCGCAGATGGGCGCAGATCACG
>JBELLU010000068.1:0-7159 GCA_042096455.1 Opitutia bacterium | reverse complement strand
GTAATGGGTGAGGGGCGCAATTTCGAGGGCGATTTGTGCGGCGTCGTGGCGGGCCATTGGGACGGGTTTGGGCGGCAAGGAGGGTGCAAGAAAGAAGGGTCAGGAGGCCAGCGGAGCCGTTTGAAAAGATAAAGGTGGGCAGTTGCATGGATTCAATAGCCCGGGCGATCGAAGAGGAAGTTGTTGAGGAATTTATTGACGGTGATTTTGCGATAATTTTCAAAGCTCAGCAGTACGCCATCTTGATAATGTTCGATACGGTGCGGCAGGAGGAAGCCTTCAATTCGGCGTTTTTGAGCGTAGCGCAATTCGATGAGTGGGGCGTTTTGGGCTTCGATGCGGATGCGGTCCAGACCGTCGGTAGTGGAATTGAGGTAGTAGGTGTAGCAGATACCACTGCCGTCTTTGGCCTCAACTACATGGAGCACAAGGTTGGATTTGGGCACTTGGTAGTCCGGCAGGCGGGCGATTTGGACGGTCTCGTCATTTTTGAGCGCGCGGAGGAGATGATTCTCAAAATTTGAACGAAAGCGTAGCCAGTCGATGGAGCCTTTGGCTTCCTGCCCGGTATGGTGAACTCTTCTATGGTCTTCAATCCGTCCCCATCCGGCGGTTCCGTTAAAACCGACCATTACTTCGATCCCGTTTTTTTGAATCGTTTCAATCCGGATTTTGTTGGGGAACTTGCGCAGGATTTCAATTTTGCTCTCAAGGCCGCCTACATTTTGAGAGGTACCCTGGATTACAAGGGTTTGAAGCCCTTCAGGATGGGATTCGCTCAGCAGGGTTGCGCGGTATTGTTGGAGGATTTCCCGTAGTTCGGGATCGCGAATCTCGGCAAATACGGTACCCACCAGCAGGCTTAAAATACTGATAATGCGAACGATCATCATGGAGCAAAATCCAGGTTTGAGTGGGCGTGGATGGGTGTGAGTTGAGGGTGGTGCGAACAGAGGGGTTATCGGCGTCGGATGATGAGATCGATTGGGCTGTCAGGGCGCAGGGTGAGCCCGGGCCGGAATGCGGGTTTTTCACAGGCGCTTTTGATAATATCAAATTTTTGGATCAATTGGGTAAGGATGAGTTGACCTTCCATGAGTGCAAAGGCCTGACCAATGCACTTGTGTCTGCCAGTATTAAAGGGGAGATAGGCGGCATTGTGGCGTGCTTTGATTTTTGTAGGACTGAAATTATCGAGGTTGAAGACTTCAGGATCTTTCCAGAAATCGCTATGGCGATGGACGGTAAAAGGACTATAAAGGACGAGTCCGTCGGCTGGAATAGTATAACCGTCGATGGTGTCTTCGTTCACCGCGCGTTTAAGTAGGAAGGGAACAGGGGGATAGAGGCGGAGTGTTTCGTTGAGAAAGGCGGCGAGTTTTGGCATTTTTTCCAAGTGCTCATATCGGGGCAGGGCTCCCTGCAGGATGGCGTCATTTTCAGCGAAGAGGATATCGCTGAGGCCAGGTTGGGTAGCCAATTCGTAGAGTGCCCAGGATAGGGATGCCGCCAGTGTTTCATGACCCGCCATGAGCATGGTGGCAATTTCATCGCGTATTTGCAGATCACTCAAAGGTTTGCCGGTCTCGTTGTCCTGTGTGAGTAGCAACATCGTGAGTAGGTCTCGTGGTGGATTGGGATCCTCGCGCCGTTCTGATATGAGGCTGTACATTTCATTATCGAGAAATTCAATGTGAGGTCCGATGGCGGCAGTGACATTAGTGTCGTCCGGGCTTGGTGTAAGGTTGAGAACAGAGCAATACATGGGGTTGAGTCCGTTAAGGAGCGCTTGTGAGGCATCATCCCAATTTGCAATGCGGTCACCGAGGTCGGTGCTGAAAAGTGCTCGCATGACGATTTCCATGGTACAAAGACGAATGGGTTTGGAAATGTCTTTAATGACGTAGTCCGACGAATTTGAGGCGTCCCATTGGCTGAGGAGGCGTTTGCTTGCGTGGTTGATGAGGTCGACGAAGCCAAGGAGACACTTAGGGTGGAAAGCCGGCTGGGTAGCGGTACGTTGGCTCTGCCAATAGTCGTCTTCGCTGCTCAAAAGGCCATAGCCCAGGAATCCGCTTAAAGCCGAGGTTCGCACCATGTTGAGGCTGCGGTTGATGGCGGCTATCTGGTCGGGGTGATTGAAGTAATGCACCGGACCATGGCTACTTTCATAGATGAAGGCGTCTCCGTATTGCGCAACCCGTGCTTGTAGAAAGCGATCCGGCTGGTCGCAAAATTCAAGGGGATGGATGGGCCAGACTTTCATGGATTGAGTAGCAATGAATCCTATCCGCACGAGGTAGGGATAGCATCGACCGATGCATGCGCACTGAGAGACTAAAAAAGCGCAATGGCCTTATAAAGAGAGCTGGTACAGCTGTGAATTCAAGCAACTTTGCGGCGCTTGCGGTAAAGGGCTGCAGATCCTGCCAGAAGTGCGATAACCGCGGCGGTTTGTTTACTTTCAGGGACAGGTACGAATTCGGTGTATTGCAGTAATTCTTCGTCGGCATTATCCGCTTTTCTAAAACTTACAATTTCCACTGAATCAGTTAAAGATTCTGCATTATAATTATAGCTGAGAGTTGCGTACAAATCAATGCCATCAGCGGTTGTGAATCCCAAATACTTTGTGCCGCTGTAATTGTGATCATTGGGGTAATTGAGATAAGGGTTCTCGGTATTTTCACTTTTATACCCTACCAATCCAATCATGTAGGGACGCACGCCAAGATAACCGGTATCTTCTGTTACATCTGCCTTCATTTCAAGCGTACCTGAATTCCACGGAGTGAACGACGTCATCATATATGATCCGTTGCTGCCATTCGATAGTAGGGGTTCAACGCCAAACTGAGTGTTGCTTGCATTGACGAGTGCTTTGGTTCCAGCTTTTACGTTGGCCTTACATTTTAACGTGGTATTTCGTATGCCAGTACTTTGGTTGTGAATGCGCGACAGCGAAATAATTATATCGTAGCCGTCACCAACTTGTGGTGAAGGACCGGTCGAAAGGTAAGTTCCGGTCTTAAAAGTGCCTGTACCGCTATCAAACAACAAATGTGTATACTCGAATACCTCATTGGACCCCTGAAAATCAAAAGTGGGAGTTTGTTCAACCGTAAGTGTTTGGTTGATTTGATAGGTAGTGGCGGAAAAAGACGCTGGAATCGCAGCAGCTGCCTGCGTTATGAGTAGTTTGGAGGGTTTATTCATAATTATGCAAACATGTTTAGCTAACTGCCCGAGTCAAGACGTATATACAAATATACGTGTAATTAACAATTGATTTAAATGGTCCGTTGCCGCGAGCTTCAGTCCTCTGTTGTTGGGGCTGAAAGAGTCTGATTCCACAATTCTAAGTCCTTTAAAAGGGTGCCGCGCATGCGTTGACATAGATTCAGGGTTTCTTGGTCGCGCTCCAGGTTAACCGTTAAGGTGGTGTGCAGGTATCCGGACTCAAGGCTCAGGCGCACAGTCCGCTCAAGCAGGGTCCAATTGAGGCGGCTTGATTCTTTGAGGTATTCCGGGGCAACCATGCGGATATCAACATGGCCCAGGGTTCCGGGTCCACTTTTTACAAGGAGTGCTGCGATGATCGCGTTTTTGTGTGTTATTACGCTGCAATGTGGCTGACTATAGCCCGCAAAGGGTTGCTGAGGGGTGGTGCTAAAGAAAATATGATCTTCCTCTCGAAAGCCATAATGCAGCGACAGTTTTTTTAGTTGCGGCAGATCCTCTTCCTCCGGGGAGCGCAATTGGTATGTTTCGGGTAGTTTTAATTTTGATTTTAGGCGTTCGAGGCGCTGGGAAACAACGGCTAAGTCAAGTCTCCATAGTTGTTCTGTTTTAAAGTAAATAAAACCGTTTTTTTTGTAGAATGCTTTGTCGGGTGATTGGCTCGGGAGTTCTAAATTGAGGACGTTATATTTTTTGCCCTTCGCTAACTTCAGCGCCACATCCATTAGCTTCTGTGCCCAATCCGCCTGATTGTGCCGGGAAAGTATTTTAAATCGAAGCAGGTAGGCGGGTATTTTTTGTAGCTGGCTTTGTTCAATGTTGAGAGAGGCGGCGGCTACGATGCGCTCCGGTACGCCACAAGTTAATACGGCGAAATCGGAATGACGGAAGGCACGCTTTTCGCCTCCAATAAATTCAGTGATCCGCTTGTGCTCATCCGGGTAGGAAATGCGTAGATTATAGTTAGTTGCCGGTTGCTGCATGACCTTAATGGTAGTTGAAATACTTGAATTAAGCGGTGGTTGCTTTGTTGCGGTTGCGCCAGAGGTCGGGATCCACAGCGCCGACGATGGTCTCAATACGTGCTGCATCCAACTCTAGAAAGGCGACAAGTTTTTCGGCAACTTGGCGACTATGCTGTACGCAATCATGATAATGGATGCGTAGGATCTGATCGCTCGTATCGTATTTTTGGGCGATTTTTTCCATGGCATCGAGGGTTCCCTCGCGGTGTTTTTCGAGCTGTTGCGCATCAATTTCACTCGGCGTTTCGTTTTGAGTCTCCTTGGCGCCGCGGAGCATTTGGTTTTGAGAGTCGGTGATTTCCGATATGTCGCGATCCATCCAGATGATTTTGTAATGACCGTCCTTTGGGAGATAGCGCAGCTGGTAGGAGACTACTTTGACCGCTTTGCCGGCGGCCTGTAAGATGATTTTTGGGTGTTTACGCAGGGATTTAATAGCGTCCCACTCGAAGTAGCCCTTTGGGTTGTGGTGATCGGCGGCACGCTGTTTGTCAGTCTTGATGGGGACGCCGGCGGCCGCGAGCATCTGCATCATTAAGGAGGTGCCGGAGCGGGGCAAACCGGTCACGATGAGGATGGGTTGGCTTTCATCAACCGGTTTCTGGCTCCGTTGCAATAGGGGGCCGTATAATTCCTTGGCGCGGAGCACGCGGTATTCATTTTCCCATGCTTGGTGACGTTTGGCAGAGGCATCCTGCAGTTTCGCCAAATAGGCATCCCGTTTTTTATGATAGCTCGCCTGCTCGTCTTCAGAGAAGTTGAAATACTCGGCGATGTAGGGTTTTGATTTACCCTCCCGCCGGAGGATTTCGCGCTCGCGGCGATTGTATCCGATGCGGGCAAAAAGGTAATGGGGTTCAATTTCAAGCGCCCGGGCAAACATTTGCTGGGCCTCGTGTTGCGCATCACCTTGGGCGAGGATCTGCCCCTTGAAAAAGAAAGCGTCGGCGCTTTCATGGGTAAGCGATAAGACTTCGTCGACCAGTCGTTCTGCCTCGGAATAACGTTTCAAGCCAATCAAGGAGGAGGCCATCGCCAATTTAGCGACCGCCGGCCTCACGGCCTCTTCTATGGAGTTATAGGCCTCAAGGGCTTGTTCAAACTCGCCCAGTTGCATGTGGCATAGGCCCCTCTGAAAGGCAATGGGATTTGCTTTGATGCCAAGGGAGGGTGCCGTTTCCAGCAACTCGAGAGCAGCCGCTACTTTTCCGGCGCTACGGTACAGCTCCGCTACCTTAAGGTGAATAACCGCATTTTCCTCGGCGAAATCCTTTAAGCAATCGATCGTATTGAGAGCCGCCTCGGTGAGCCCAAGTCGGATCTGGCACTGCGCGAGGGGTTCCGCGAGATGAACCTGCTCGGGACGAAAATAATAGGCTTCCTCCAAATAAGGCAGTGCTTCTTCGTAGCGACGACTGTGTAACAGTGCCTGCCCCATATTCCATGAGTTGATGGAGCGCATTTCAAAAACAGCACTGTTGGAGTTTTCCGCTTCAAGGTTGAGGTAGCCCAGGGCTGCAAAGTGCGAAACGAGGGCATCCTTTTGATTGTCGGCTACGGGTTCCGATTGAAAATATTCCAGGGCAGGCGGCATGCCTTCCCAACTGCTCAAGCGAGCCGGAGCCGCATCGAGGCCAAAGCAGTCGGTGAGCACTTTTCCGGGCATGTCCTTGCCGGCAGACAGTCCAAAATAATGCAGGAGGGTGGGGGTGATGTCGAGCAGCTTGGCGTCTTTCACGGTGGTTCCTTGAGAGATTCCCGGTCCGGCCATCGCTATGATGCCCTGAGGGCGATGCCATGTGGCAATGCCGAAATCCACCTTGGGTGTTCTTTTGGGACGTGCGGCCCCGCTGGCAAATCCGTGATCGGAAACAACCATACAAGCGCAGTCCGGGCCGACCCGTGAAAGCAGATCGCCCAAGAGCAGATCCTGTAATTCATAGGCGCGGTCGACAACGTGGCGGTATAATTGAAAATCGCGGTCGCTGACATCCGGCCGTTGCGGAGCGGCATATTCGATGAAGTCATGGCAGACCCAGTCGATAAAATGGAAGTAAATGGCGAGGAAATCAAGGTCTTCGGAATCGACGATTTCAATGGCGGCATTATGGTAACTGTACAGTTCGCCTAAACGCTTGAGTAACTTGAGGGGGCGTTGGTCGCGATCCTTCCAGATTTGGGTTAATTCCGGGATAAAAAATTCCAGAAGCCGTGCGTCGACCGCCGAAGGGGTGGTACGCAATGTGTCGTAATGCGCCTTTTTCTCTGGCGGGTAGACCGCCCCGGGTTGGCTGGGCGTGCCGTCTTTGGTATTTTGTGGGAAGCTTCCGAAGAGTTCAGAAATACAGACACCATTGGTTTTTTCCGCGGGGTGTGAGGCAAACCAACCGATCACGTGGGCTTTCTTTTCTTGTTGGCTAAGGATGTTCCAGATGGCCTTGCACTTGCGTTGATGGCTTTGAAAGGGTTCTAGTTTTTTTGTGGTGGTATTGTAATCTACGAAGCCGGCAACCCCGTGCTCCTTTGGGTGCTTGCCGGTGGCAATGGTATTCCATAGCATCGGTGAGATATAGGGCGGCATGCTCAATAGATCGCCCGAGACCCCATTTTCTACCAAAGCCTGTAAATGGGGCAGGCGACCCGCATCCAGCAGGGGCTTGGCGATGAGCCAATCAGCGCCATCCCAGCCTACTAAAATACATTTATGCGGTTTTTCCATTTAGAACCGGATATACAAAAATTCGGCTTTATAAAGCGTAATATACGAATGAAGGCTCAAGGCGGCTGAATGGAGCCTGGATGAGTGCGCTGGCATAGGGATGAAGGGCATTCAGGGATGCCCCAAGGTGCCGTTGAAGTCAGTGACCTATATTCGAGTGGTCGTTGGAGTCTTA
>JBELLU010000067.1:0-7297 GCA_042096455.1 Opitutia bacterium | reverse complement strand
CAGATATTGTCTTGGGCTATGATAACCTTGCCGCCTATGAGGCCGACGCCGCGTTTCACGGCGCCCTCATCGGTCGTTACGGGAACCGCATCGCGAAGGGTCAGTTCTCGCTTACAGGAAAAAACTACGCCTTACCCCTCAACAGCAAGACCAACGGCATCGATTGCCACCTCCACGGCGGACCCGAGGGTTTTCACCAAAAAGTGTGGCAAGTCGAAGCCGTTGGCGACAAGGCAAACAAGGGACTCAAACTGAGCCTGCAAAGCCCCGACGGTGAAGCGGGTTACCCCGGCAATCTTTCAGTCACCGTGCATTACTGGCTCACCCCCGACAACACCCTGCGCATCGAATACCATGCCACCACGGACCAAACCACTCCAGTAAGCCTCACCAACCATGCCTACTTCAACCTGCGCGGCGAAGGGTCCGGCGATATCCTGAACCACCGCCTTCAATTAAAGGCGACCCACTTCACCCCCGTCACTCCGGGTATGATTCCAACCGGTGAACTCGCGGAGGTATGCGGAAGCCCCTTCGATTTCAACACCCCGCACGCGATCGGGGCGCGCATTGATGCTGCCAACGAGCAGCTTCAGCTTGCGGGGGGTTACGATCATAACTACATCCTCCCCACCGAAGCGGGCAAACCCACCTCCATCGCACGCGTCGAAGAACCCGAGAGCGGACGCACCATGGAAGTCCTGACCGATGCGCCGGGCGTGCAATTCTACAGTGGTAATTTCCTCGATGGCAGCACCGGAAAATCTGGCAAGCCCTATCATCCGCGCCACGGTTTTTGCCTCGAAACCCAACACTTCCCCGACGCGCCAAACCAGCCGCATTTCCCTTCCACAATCCTTGAACCCGGCAAGGCGTACCAGACCACCACCCTCTATAAATTCGGCACGATTTAATCCCCCTGTTTGCTTTCAGCGCGAAGCTCGCTTTGTTCCATGTATGCAAGATCAAGCGCGGCACATTAAAGCCTACCCATCTCAAACCGGTGGGCAGCCCTCCCATCAAATAACCTACGAATGGGGCAACAGCCGGCGCACCCTCAACACCGGCGTGAAACCCGAAACGGGCGAGAGTCCGCCCCATGCCGCCGGTTCCTTTCACGACCCAGAGCATCATTTTGAGCTCCTCAATCGCGTCGAGCAACTCCTCCGCTCATCCTGATTCAAGCCTCCTTCTTTATCCGCTTCACACCCGCTTCATACGCCGCCTGGGCACTCAGTATGATCGGTTTCGAGAGCCAGAAAAAACTAAAATAAAGGAGCGGCACGCAGATCAACCAACCCACCGTAGCGTGCAAAAAAGACCAGCCAAACTCTTGCAACATTCCGAGCCAGTCCGCCGCAAAACGCTCCGTTAATTCTATCAAACTAAGACTCAGGGGTTCCGCCCCAAAAATCCATTCCCCCATCCGCAAGAACGGATAAATCAGGGCGAGCTTCAAAGGGGCAGTCGAGAAATTCGCCGCCAGCACCACCGGTTGATTCAACCGGAAAACCAAGGCCGCAAGGGTATTCACCGGTGTCGCAAAGCCCATAATTGGGAAAACTCCGACTGTCAGCGCCATTCCGATAGCGCGCTGACATTCAAACACGCTCAAGCCCTGCGTCAGTTGTTTTCCAAGGGTGGTTTTAAGTCGTCCCAACACATTGCGAGAATGTGTCCCGATTGCGTCCAATTACAAGCCCCATACCATAAATCCAGCCGATGCCCCTCAATGAACTCTTAGTGTTCATGGGATTCACCCTCGTGGTGCTCATGCTCCCCATGTTCCATATTATACGGATAAAACTCGGACTCCTCCGCTTCACCCAGATTCACGGTGATGCCTACCCACGGCAAACGCACCACTGCCGCGCCGCATTCGTAGTTCCGGAAGAGTTGGATCGTAAACGCTAAACTTAAAATAAGGACGACCACCCCAAACACGGGTCGACTACTGGAAATCGCATCCTCCGCCGGTGCCTCCTTGTGACCCGTTATCATTGAAGCCGCAACATTTTCCCGGAAGCGCAAGCTGTGAATCAACATCCCAAGAACGTGCGCCCCCACTAAACCCAAAATCACCCAACCCAGCACTTCATGAATTTCCTCAATCGTGTGATTCACCATGAAAACCCCTGTCAGCAAGAGCCCCAAAACCACCGCAAACATCAAAAGATAAACCAGCCACGCCAACGGATTGTGTCCTCCCCTCCATTTCGGCGAACGGGAAAATAAACTTCCAATATATTGAGGCAAGCGCCCCAAAGCACCGAAGGCCGCGCCTATCCGAATCGGTGCGGTCCCCACCAAAAAGAGGACCACGCGCAACAATAACAAAAAACCCGCGCTCAATCCCAACAACATATGGTAGCGAAAGAAATCCGAGTCGTGATCGACCAGAAAGGCCACCGCCAGCGAACCGCCTACCGACAAGGCAAACAGCCAGTGAAATACCCGTATCGCCCCATCCCACACCAGCACCTTGTTTTCGCTTTTATTCATGAATTATTTGTATATTTAAAAAATAAAAATAGGCAATTATTTTTTAATGTAAATAATATACAAACTACTTAAAAATTATACACTTAGACTATTTATTTTGGCAGTGCGGACACCAGGCGGTCGTTCGCGAGGCGACCACCCCGCGCTCCAGGACCGTTCCGCAACCGGGGCAATGCCCGCCCGCCTTCCAACGGTGACGAAACAACCAATCCGCCGGCGGCGTCCGCTTCACATAATTCCCGGGAGAAAAGCCCTCATCCGTCGCGTATTGCCCGGCATTGCCATCCGCCACGTGCTTGAGCGCGCCCCGGCAAACCATCCGGCTCACGCGCCGGACTTGCGCGGCATCGACCCGTCCTAGCGGTACCGCGGGGTCCTGCCCCATACGCCAGCAAATCTCATCCGCCATCCAATTGCCCACCCCGGGGAACAAGGCCTGATCGAGGAGCACCGCCTTCAGAGCCCGCTGAGCGCGCCGCTGCTGTATCGCCTGCACATACCCTAGAGTAAATTCCGCTGCCAGCACCTCGACCGGTAAGTCCGCCAGCGGATCCACATCCTCCGGATGCAAAAACAAACGCCCGAACTGACGATAATCGTTGAAAGCCAACTGCCATTCGCGCGTCATCAAAACAAAATGATCGTGCTTGTGACGATCTGCGCCGGGTTCGCTGCGCGCCAGGCGTCCCGCCATTCCCAAATGCAATTCCAGCCATCGCGCCCCGCCGTTTCCGCCCGCGCTGAATTTAAAAAACATCCGCTTCCCGTGCGCCCGACTCCCCAATAACACCGCTCCCTTCAAGGCCCGTTTTAAACGTGCCAAGCTACAATCGCGATAAATGCGCGTCGCGGCATGACCCGCAATGCCCACCAAGGCCTGCCCTTCCGCCACCGCCCAGACGCGGCGCGACAATTCCACTTCGGCTAACTCCGGCATGACCGATCGCTAGAGCTTTTTCTTAACGTACGCAATCAACTGTTTCACCAGAGGGATACGTTTATAAACAATGTCGGTCGGGTCCCAGTAGTCTTGATGAAAGATGACCCGTCCACTGCTGTTGAAGCGAAAATGCGAAACCCCCATCGATTCCTCCCAGGTATCGAGCGGCGTCTTTTTAAAATCGATCGCCATGGTCCAATCCACGTAGAACTCCCCGCCGCTGCGCAGGACGCGATTAAAGGTAAAGCGCACCCCATTGACCGGTTCCAGTCCATGCACCAAATAATCCCGCACCGCCTCCGCGCTATCCAATTGCTTGAAGGCATCCCGGAAATAGACCTGCTCGGCATAAACCCGCGTCACGTTCGCCTCCAGATTCTCAAGAGTGTAATTCGTAAACAGCGCCTCCAATGCCGAAAGCATCGCCCCCTCCTCCTCAGAACCCTCCGCCGGTAACTCAAAATGCGAGGGATCACTTTCCGCCAGCGCGGCACGATAACGGGCATCAGGAACGGTTTGAGTGTGCATTGGTTCTTCTTGGTTGCAGCCCGTTAAAAATAAAGTAAGCAACAGGCATAGGAAAACGTTTAATGGATTCAACATGGACAATGACAAATTATCGTTTAAATTGGTATAGCCTTACTACCATATCCAAGCGGTTCAAAACCCAAGCCTATAAATCCCAGAACACTATGTCCAATCCCGGTATTCTACTCGCTGAAAAAGGCCTCCTTCCCGACGCGCTCATCCGTTATGGCATTCGCCAGCGCCTGCGCCGCAAACTCCGCCAACTCGAAGCGCAGCCCCGTTCCTCCGCCGACTGGATCGAACACCTCGCCAAGCTCCCCCTCGCGCAGGACACCGCCGCCGCCAACGAACAACATTACGAAGTCCCCACCGCCTATTTCCTCGAAGCCCTCGGCCCCCACCTCAAATACAGTTCCGCCTACTGGGACGAGCAATGCGATTCCCTCGAAGCAGCGGAAGTCGCGATGCTCACCCTCACCTGCGAACGCGCCGAACTTCGCGACGGGCAGGACATCCTCGAACTGGGCTGTGGTTGGGGTTCCCTTAGCCTCTTCATGGCGGCGCGCTACCCCCGTGCCAAAATCACCACCGTTTCCAATTCCCAAACCCAGCGCCAACACATCGAAGCACAGGCACGCGCCCGTGGCATCCACAACCTCGAAGTCATCACCTGCGATATCAATCACTTCCAACCCAACCGAACCTTCGACCGCCTCGTCTCGGTCGAAATGTTCGAGCACGTTCGCAACCACCGTCAGCTCTTCTCCCAAATCGCCACCTGGCTAAAGCCCGACGCCAAAGTCTTCATCCATATCTTCGCCCATCACACCCACGCCTTCCTTTACGAAGCCGAGCACCCCGACGATTGGATGGCGCGTTACTTCTTTACCGGAGGCATCATGCCCGCCGCCGACCTCCTCCCCCTCGCCGCCGCTCATGCATTCCACGAAGAAGCGCGCTGGGACGTCAATGGATGCCACTATCAAAAAACCCTCGACGCCTGGCTCGCGCAGCACGATGCCAAACGCGAAACGGTCATGGAAACCCTCCGCCCCTGCTACGGCCCTGAAACCGACCGCTGGTTTCACCGCTGGCGCCTCTTCTACCTCGCCTGTTCCGAACTCTTCGGCTACAACCACGGCGAGGAATGGAACGTCATGCATTACCGCTTTACCCTCAAACCCAACGCATGAACCCCAGCCCTGAAAGACAACGCATCGCGGTCGTTGGTAGCGGGGTCGCCGGTTCCACCGCCGCCTGGCTCCTGAGCCGTCAACACGAGGTCCAACTCTTTGAGAAAAACGATCGCCTCGGGGGTCATACCCGCACCCTCCGGGTAACGGACGGCCCCGACGCCGGCACCCCCGTCGACACCGGTTATATTGTGATGAACCATCGCAATTACCCGAACTTCACGGAAGTCCTGCGCGAACTAAAGGTCGAGCTCGCCGACAGCACCATGTCCTTCAGTTACTACGACCGCGCCACCCGCTACGGCTATTGCGGCAAAGGCCTCGCCGGGCTCTTCCCGTCCCCCGCCTACCTCGCCAAACCCAGACACCTCGCCCTCCTCCGCGACCTCTGGCGCTTTGCCAAAATCGGATACACCGACCTGCAATCCGGTTACCTCGAAGACAAAACCCTCCACCAATACTGCCTTGAGCGAAACTTCAGCGAAAGCTTCAGCGAGCGCTACCTCTACCCCATGGGCGCCGCGATCTGGTCCTCCCCCGTCGCTCAACTCCGCAAATTCCCCGCCCAACCCTACCTCCATTTCCTCGAAAACCACGGCCTCCTCCGCCTCCGCAACCGCCCCCAATGGAAATACATCCCGGGCGGTTCCCGCACCTATATCGACCGAATGCGGGAAGCCCTCCCCCTCCCGCCCCGCACCGACGCGCCCGTTCAACGCATCGCCCGCAATCAACACAACTCCGTCACCCTCCACCTTGCCGACGGTTCCCAGCACGAGTTCGACCACGCCGTCATTGCCACCCACGCCGACCAGGCCCTCGCCCTCCTTCAAAACCCCACCCCCGAGGAAACCCGCTGCCTCGCCCCCTGGCGCTATCAGGACAACACCGTCACCCTCCATACCGACCCCACCCAACTCCCCCAAAACAAACAACTCTGGTCCGCATGGAACTTCGTGCGCTCCGACGGGGATTCCGATGCCCGCCCCGTCGCCGTTACCTACCACATGAACCAACTCCAGCGCATCCCCAGCGAAACGCCCTACCTCGTCACCCTCAATCAAGATCGCTCCATCGATCCCGATAAAATCATCAACACCACCACCCTCGCCCATCCCCTCTACGATTTTGAATCCCTCGCCACCCAAGACGGACTCGCCGCGATGAACGGCAAAGACCGCCTCTGGTTTTGCGGCAGTTACTTCGGCTACGGTTTCCACGAAGACGCCGTCCGTTCCGCCGTCGCAGTCGCCCGCCAACTCGGCATCCCATGGAAACCCTAAACTCCAGAATCTTACGCGGTCAGGTCTACCACGAACGCCTCCACCCCCGGCGCCATACCTTCACCTACCCCGCCACCTTCTTCGCCTTCGACCTCGCCGAACTCCCCACCCTCGCAAACCATTCCCTCCTCTTCGGGCACAACGCCTTCCGGCCCCTCAGCCTCCGCGATTCCGATTACCTCCACGGACAGGACCAACCCATCGCCGGACAACTCAATACCCTCCTCCCGCCCGTCGAGGCCCACGAGTCCAACCTCCTGATCACCTCCCCCCGTTACTTCGGCCTCGCCTTCAACCCCGTCAATTTCCACTTCCGCATGCACCGCGACCAACTCCGCGCCGCCGTCGCCGAAGTCAACAACACCTTCCGCGACCGACACGTTTATCCCCTCACCGATCTAAACCCCACCGCGCCCCACACCTGGCAAAGCCAGTGCCCCAAAAACTTCCATGTCTCCCCCTTCAACAACATGGACGGACACTACCAATTCAGCTTCGGAATCCAACCCGAACAACTCGACCTCCGCGTCGACCTCCACCGCGACGGGAAGTGCATCCTAAAGACCGCCCTGCGCGGCAAGGGCCATCCCCTCACCCCTGCCAACCTCTGGAAATACGCCCTCCTGCATCCCGCCGATTCCGCCCTCAACAGTTTCCCCCGCATCCTCTGGCAAGCCGCCAAACTCGCCTACCGCAAAAAGCTACCGGTCTACCAACGACCCGTCCCCGAGCATCCCCAAACCCTCCACCGCCGCGAAGACCGCGAAAAACCACCCGCTTGCTAGCTCCCGCAAGGAAAGTAACCCACACGCCAAACCATAGCATGTGTGGCAGTGAAGCCATTTTGAGAG
>JBELLU010000066.1:0-7695 GCA_042096455.1 Opitutia bacterium | reverse complement strand
TCAACCTTCCCACCCCCTTCCTTCACGCTTGCTCCATAGCCAATTGTCCCAACACTATACCCTTCCAATTTATGGCGCAGCAAAACGACAGTCCCTTCGATTCCATTGAAGCCGCGATCCGCGATATCGCGGACGGCAAACTTGTCATTGTGACCGACGACGAGGCGCGCGAAAACGAGGGCGACCTCATCTTTGCGGCGGAGAAGGTCACTCCGGAGGCGGTCAATATGATGATTCGCCACGCCCGGGGCCTGATCTGCGTTCCGATGCTCGGGCCACAATTGCGTCACCTCGGGATCAATCCGATGGCGGCGGAAAACCGCGAATCCCACCAGACCGATTTCGCGGTTTCGGTCGATGCCGCGCGGGGGATCACCACCGGAATCAGCGCTGCGGATCGCGCTGAAACGATCCGTCTCCTCGGCGACCCCGCCACCCAGCCCGATGCCCTTGTGCAACCGGGCCACGTCTTCCCGCTCCGCGCCAAACCGGGGGGCGTCCTGCAACGCGCCGGGCATACCGAAGCGGCGGTCGACCTCGCCCAACTCGCCGGGCTGAGCCCCGCCGGCGTGATTTGTGAAATTTTGAACGAGGACGGTTCCCTCGCGCGCCTCCCCGATCTCCTGCGTTTCAAGGAGGAACACGGCCTCAAGCTCATTTCGATTGCAGACCTCATTGAATACCGCCACACCCGCGACCGCCTCGTCGAGCACCTCCTTACCGAACCCTTTGAATCGGAATTCGGCACCTTCGATCTCCACGTCTTCCGCAGCGTCCTCGACAACCGTCAACACTTTGCCCTCAGCATGGGAACCCTCGACGCCGAGCCGACCCTCGTGCGGGTGCAAAGCGAGAACCTCCTCGCCGATATCTTCCGCGCGAAGGGTATGGGGAATTACAACGCCCTCAACCGAGCCCTTAAATCGATCGCTGAAAAGGGGCACGGGGTGGTGCTCTATATCGAGCAGGCGCAGGGCGGGATTCGCATACAGGAAAAGGACGGTACCGCCGCCCTCAAAACGGTCGGCCCCGCCAAGATGGATTTCCGCGATTACGGTATCGGGGCACAGATTCTGGTGGCGCTGGGGCTGAAGAAGATCCGGCTCCTCTCCGGCACGAACCGCAAGGTGGTAGGCCTCGACGGTTACGACCTCGAAATCGTCGAACAGGTACAGGCTTAACCCTGCGGTGGCAAGGGTGCTTCAGGAGGCTTGACGCCCGTAAATATGGGTTTACGGTTGAGGTATGAAGACTACAATCGAATTACCGGATGAACTGGGTCTGGAGGCGAAACGGCACGCCTTGGAGAATGGAACCACGCTGCGGCAATTGGTGATCGATGGCCTGCGGAAGGTGATGCAGGCAACGCCGGAAAAATCCACCCCTGCCGGGCAGGCTTACGCACAAAAAGTTAAGACCCCGCTCTTCGTATGTGAACCCGACGCCCCCGCCTCCAATCTTTCCATCGAGGCATTAATCGCGCTTCAGGAGGAAAGCCTCCGCGAACACTAAAGCCAAGCCGATGCCCGCTACCCTTTTTGACAGCAGTGCCTGGATCGCCCTCGCCTTTAGTTCACATCCGGGACATGCCGCCGCCCGGGCGGTCTTCGAAGCGGCCCATAGCAGTGCGCCGGTGGCGGTTTGCCGCGCCACCCAGCTTTCATTCCTCCGCCTCGTCACCACTCCGATTATTCAAAAAACCTACCGCAGTGAGCACATTGACAACGCCCTCGCCTGGCGCAAATGGGAAGGCATCGCATCCCTACCGCAAATACTCTTTCTCCCGGAACCGAAGGGTATTGAAACTCGCTGGAAACAATTCGCGGCCTTGAAATCAGCCGCTCCAAAACGTTGGATGAATGCCTACCTCGCGGCGTTTGCGCTGACCTACGGGATCCAAATCGCCGGTTTTGACCGTGATTTTTCCCGCTTTAAAGGTCTGCGCTTCCACGACCTCAGCCAAGACTGAATCGGCGCCTGGCGCCTGGCGCAAGGCTTAGGCCTCGAATTGCTTGAATAGGATTGTGGCGTTCTGACCGCCGAATCCGGAATTGTTGCAAATCGCGACTTTCACGTCGGCTTCCCGCATGGTGTTCGGGACATAGTCGAGGTCGCAGTCGGGGTCGGGATCATTGTAATTGATGGTGGGGGCGACCTTGCCCTCGTGAATGGTCTTCACGCACACCGCCGACTCGATTCCACCCGCCGCGCCGAGGAGGTGCCCGGTCATGGATTTGGTGGAACTCACCATGATCTTGTGAGCGTGCTCGCCCAGCGCGATCTTGATGGCGTTGGTTTCAAATTTGTCGTTGTAGGGGGTGGAGGTCCCGTGGGCGTTGATGTAGTCCACGTCCTCGACCTCGAGGCCGGCTTCCTTGATGACCTTGCGGATCGCGGTGGAAAGGGCTTTGCCCTCGGGGTCGGGTGAAGTGATGTGGAAGGCGTCGCAACTGGCGGCATAACCGGAAATTTCGCAGTAGATGCGCGCGCCGCGTGCCTGGGCATGCTCAAGGGTCTCAAGGAGAAGCACCCCGGCGCCCTCACCCATCACAAATCCATCGCGGCCCTTGTCGAAGGGACGGCTGGCGGTCTGGGGGACATCGTTGTATTGCGTGCTCATCGCCTTCATCGAACAAAAGCCCGCGTAGCCCAACTCCGTAATCGCGGCCTCACTGCCGCCCGCCAACATGACGTCAGCCTCGCCGTCGCGCAATAAACGGAAGGATTCCCCAATCGTATGGGTTCCGGTGGCGCAGGCACTCACGATGCCGTAATTCGGTCCGCGCGCTCCGGTCTCAATCGCGACCACCCCACTGGCGATGTTGGCAATAAGGGAGGGAATCATGAAGGGCGAAACCTTGCGGGGACCTTTTTCAAAGAGACGGAAGCTTTGTTCCTGAATGGTGTTCATGCCGCCAATGCCGGAACCGACCAGCACTCCGAAACGCTCGGGGTCGGGCGTGGAGCAATCGAGGCCCCCGTCCTGCAGGGCGAGCTTGGAGGCCGCCACCGCGAAATGGGTGTAGCGGTCATTGCGCCGCGCCTCTTTGGGATCCATGAATTCACCGGCGTCGAAATCCCGCACTTCCGATCCCACCTTCGAAGGGTAGTCCGTGATGTCGAAGGACTGAACCGTATCAATTCCGCTCTTCCCAGCCAGCAGTGCTTCCCAGAACGGATCGATCCCGGTTCCCTGTGATGCAATTGTCCCTATGCCGGTGACGACGACGCGATGATTTTGACGCTCAATTTCCATTTCAGTATAAAATTACGAAGTTCGGGCTTATTTCAACCCTACAAATTCCAGAGAAGCGACCCCACAATCCCCGCTCGGGGGAAAGGCTCGGGTCTTGGTAAAAACTAAGCCGCATAAATGCGGCTTAGTGGGTCCTTAAAAATCTTGATTCGCTCTTATCCGGCTTTCTCGGTGATGTATTTCAAAACATCACCCACCGTTTGAAGCTTCTCGGCGTCCTCTTCGGGAATCTCGCCGTCGATCTCGTCCTTGAACTCTTCTTCAAAGGCCATAATCAACTCGACGGTGTCGAGCGAGTCGGCTCCGAGATCATCCAGGAAGGAGGCTTCCGCAGTCACCTGTTCCGCATTTACGTTGAGTTGGTCGACGATGATGGTCGTGACGCGCTGTTCGATGGTTTGGTCTGACATAGTTAGGTTCTTTGTGGTTGTTTAATTTAATCAAATGAAGTCTCACATCACCATGCCACCGTCAACTGTAAAAACCTGGCCGGTAATGAAGCCTGCATCCTCGCTGGCTAAAAAACTCGTCATCGCAGCGATGTCCGACGGGGCACCCATCCGCTTGAGGGGAATCATCCCCACAATCGCCTCCTGCTGCTGTTCGTTCAATTCCGCGGTCATGTCGGTCGCGATGAAACCCGGTGCCACCGCATTCACCGTGACGTTGCGCGCCGCAAATTCCTTCGCGAGACTCTTGGTGAGTCCGTGGATCCCCGCTTTGGTCGCGGCGTAATTCGCCTGCCCGGCGTTCCCCATCAATCCGATCACGGAGGAGATGTTGATGATGCGGCCCCAGCGTTTCCGCGTCATGGGGCGCGCCAAATATTTACTCCACGCAAAGACACTACTCAAATTCGTCGCGATGACATCGTCCCAGTCGGCGTCCGACATCCGGAACAACAAACCGTCCCGCGTGATCCCGGCGCAATTCACCAGAATATCGACCGTCCCGTGCGTTTCCAAAAACGCCGCACTCGCCGCTTCTATCGCAGCACGGTCCGCCACGTCCACCGCCCGGCTCTCCGCCGAACCGCCCGCCGCGACGATCGCTTCCGCCACCGCGCCACACGATCCCTCCGAACGACTCACGCAAATGACGTGATGCCCCGCATCCGCCAAACGTTCCGCGATTGCTTTTCCAATTCCGCGACCCGCTCCGGTCACCAGCGCTACTTTTTTTTCACTTGCTTCTGTCATAGATTATTTTCGTCCGCATTCGGCTTTAATGCCGACATCACCTGTTCTTTTTATAAACCCGTGCCAGCGCAAGCACGAATGTTACCCTTCCGCAACATTGACAACCCCGCCCTTCCTCAACTGAAGTGCTCCCATGCCCGAGCAAGAACCACAACGCCTCCAGAAAATCATCGCCAACGCCGGACTCTGTTCCCGCCGCGAAGCGGAGGCCCTCATCCGCGACGGCAAAGTCCGCCACAACGGCAAAATCGCCGAACTCGGCGATAAAGGTCAACCCGAAGACGCCATCTTCGTTAACAAGAAGCCCCTCCCCACCGAGACCGCCCGCCCCGTCACCCTCATCCTCAACAAACCCAAGGGCTTCCTCTGCACCAACTCCGACCCCCACGGCGGACAAACCGTCTTTGACCTCCTCCCCGCCGACCTCCAGCGCCAACGCATGTTCTGCGCCGGACGCCTCGACAAGGACAGCGAAGGCCTCCTCGTCCTCACCAACGACGGCGACCTCGCCCACCGACTCACCCACCCCAGCAACCAAATTGTGAAGCGTTACCGCGTGGTCCTCCACCGCGATTTCAACAAGGCGGACATCCCGAAACTCCTCAACGGGGTCGAGGACGAAGGCGAATTTCTCAAAGCGGAAAAAGTCATTCCCGCCCCCGAAGCCGGCGAAGGCCACGCCCGCCGCCTCGAAGTCCACCTCCACCACGGCAAAAAACGCGAAGTCCGCCGCCTCTTCGAAGCGAACCGCTACTTCGTCAAAAAACTCGTGCGCGTACAAATCGGTCAGATGGTCTTGAAAGGTATGCCGAAAGGCGGTATCAAAATCCTCGCACGCAAAGACATCGAACGCCTCTTTCTCAATTCACGTTAATCCAACACCAACCCACCCAGCCATGCAACGCATCGACGGCAACGCCATCGCCGAATCCATCATCGAAGAACTCACTGCCGAGGTCAGCGCCCTACCCGGCGCCAAACCCACCGTCGCCTTCATTCGCGTCGGTGAAGATCCCGCCTCGGTCTCCTACGTCCGCAAAAAAGAAAAGACCGCCGCCCACATCGGAATCGGCAGCCAACTCCATCTCTTCCCCGGCGACGTCACCCGCGAAACCCTCTTTGAATGCATCGATGCCCTCAACGCCGATCCCGCCGTCAGCGGCATCCTCGTCCAAGCACCCCTCCCCAAACACCTCGACGAAACCGAGACCTTCAACCGCGTCGCCCCCCACAAGGACGTCGACGGATTCAACACCGTCAACATCGGCAAACTCTGCCAGGAAGACGACTCGGGGTTCGTCGCCTGCACCCCCGCCGGCATCGTTGAACTCATCGCCCGCAGCGGAATCGAGACCGAGGGCAAACACGTCGTGGTCCTCGGGCGCAGCCAGATCGTCGGCAAACCCGCCGCTCTCCTCATGATGCGCAAAGCCCTCCCCGGCAACGCCACCGTCACGGTCTGCCATTCCCGCACCACCGACCTCCCCGCCATCACCCGCCAGGCCGACCTCATCATCGCCGCGATCGGACGCCCCCATTTCCTCACCGCCGACATGGTCAAGGACGGCGCCGCCATTATCGACGTCGGTATCAACCGCGTCGAAGATCCCGAGGCGAAACGCGGCTACCGCCTCGTCGGCGATGCCGATTACGACGCCATCGCCCCCAAGGCGAGCCACCTCACCCCCGTCCCCGGCGGCGTCGGTCCCATGACGGTCGCGATGCTCATGCACAACACCCTCCGCGCCTTCAAACTCGCCCAGGCCCAGGACTGAGCCGCCCCTCCCCCCATGAGCATGAGCGAATCCGGCACAAATCAACAACCCGCCAACGTCCTCGACACCATCCTGTCCGACGACGGCCCCATGCCGCCCGCGCGAATCGGGATCCGCAGCCTCGCCTTCCTCCTCGATTTCATCCTTTGCAGCGCCATTGCCACCCTCCTCATCTGGAAGGTCTTTCTCCCCATGTCCCACCCCGGCAGTTTCCTCGAACTCAACGAATGGGTCGACCAACTCCTAAAATGGATGCAAAGCACAGAGGCCACCCGCGAGACCATGCCCGAACCCGGCAAGGACCTTCTCGCCGCCCTCCGCTACGCCTCCGAGGTTCAACTCCTCACCTTCTGGGCCTACTTCGGCATCGGTGAAATCTTCCTCGGCGGCTCCCTCGGCAAACGCGCCTGCCGCCTCCAATCCGTCAGCACCATCACCCTCGGCCCCCTCAACTTCTTCGCCGCCTTCCTCCGCGCCGGACTCAAAACCGCCACCCTCTTCTTCCTCAGCCCCCTCCTCCTCATCGCCACCCTCCTCACCCTCTGCTTCAACAAACGCCGCCAAATGGGACACGACCTCCTCTCCCGCACTGCCGTCATCGACCAAAAACATTTGAAAAACGAACTGCCCCCTCAGAGCTAATCCATCCCATGAGCACTCAAATCGCATTTCTCGGAGCCGGACGCATGGCAAGCGCCATCATCCACGGCCTCCTCCAAAACAAACACTACACCCCCGCCGAAATCGCCTGCACCTGCGGCGACGACCCCTCCGGCCCCGAACTCGCCGCCGCCACCGGCATCACCTACGCCCCCGACCTCGCCCCCGCGATCCGCGACGCCCACACCCTCGTCCTCGCCTGCAAACCCCAGCAGCTCCCCGAAATCAACCCCGAGCTCATCGCCGCCACCGAGGGCAAACTCATCCTCTCCATCCTCGCCGGCACCACCCTCCAAAAACTGCAATCCACCTTCCCCCAAGCCCGCAACATCGTCCGCACCATGCCCAATACCCCCGGGCAAATCGGGCTCGGCATCACCGCCTACACCCCCGCACAAACACTTACCCCCGACGACGACCAGCGCGTCAAAACCATTCTCAACGCCCTCGGCACTTACCACCAAGTTGAGGAATCACAACTCGATGCCGTCACCGCTCTCTCCGGATCCGGCCCCGCTTACCTCTTCGAATTCGCCGCCGCCCTCCGCGACGCCGGCATCCAACTCGGACTCGACCCCCTCCTCGCCCATTCCCTCGCCGTTCACACCTGTTACGGCTCCGCCGCCCTCCTCGCCCAAAGCGAAGACGACCCCGAAGCCCTCCGCGACGCCGTCACCTCCAAAGGCGGCACCACCGCCGCCGCCCTCAAAACCTTCTCCGACAACGACCTCCGAGGGCTCATTGAAAAAGCCCTCACCGCCGCCCGCGACCGCTCCATCGAACTCGCCCATGAGAGTTAATCGAC
>JBELLU010000065.1:0-7818 GCA_042096455.1 Opitutia bacterium | reverse complement strand
AATTCCATCACGACTCCGCTATCCCAGTTAAGGCCGCCGCCGCTGCCGCGAAGATAGGGCTTGTTGCCAATTCCGATGAGGCTGTTGACGGTGCAAGCGGTCTCATTCTTCTTGCGGCGTTTCTTCGCAGAGACGGGATTGGTGGGTGCTTCGTCGGCTTCAAAGAGTGACGGTGCCGCTTCCGGCTCCGGTGCCGGCGCGGGCGCGGGCTTCGTTTCGGGTTCGGCCTTGCTCTCGGGCTTGGCTTCGGGCTGAGCCTCCGGTTTGGGCTTCAGGGTCGATTCAGGGGTCTTGAGCGGCGCGGTTTCTTTCGCTTCCGGTGCGGCGGGCTTTGCCACCGGTTCGGGTTTCGCTTCCACCTTGGGCTCGGGCTTCGGTGTTTCGACCGCCTTGGGTTTAGGTGCGGCGGGCTCGGGTTTGGTTGCCTCGGCTTCCGGCGCGGGTTTCACCTCGGGCGCGGCTTCGGGTTCCGGCTTGGGTGTGGGAGTTGGCGCAGGCTTGGGTGTTTCGGCAGTGGGCTTCGGCGCCTGGTTCATTTCGGGTTTCGGTGCCGCGGCGGCGTCCTTTTTCTCCGGTTTTACCTGCGGCGTTTCTTTTTTTTGCTCGCTGGGTTTGAACTCGATAATGCGGTCGACTGCCTGCGCGGCGCGGTCTTGTTTTTCGTGAATGGCGCGTTTGAGGAGTTGGGACTCCGCGGCTTTGCGGGGGCGGGATTCGGGCTTGGGCGCGGGCGCGGGCTTTGCTTTGGGGGTCGCGGCGGGTGCGGGCGCGGGTTGCTTCTCAGAGGCGGGTTCAGGTTTGGCGGGTGCGGGGCTGGGAGTCCTCTGCGCGGCGCGTATTTTTTCGAGGTTTTGCTCGGCGGCTTCCAATTGCTTCGCCTGCCGGTCGAGGCGGTCTTCGATGACGCGGAGCGCGGCGGCATCGAAAGCGGCGGGTGGTTGCGCTTTGGCAGCTTCGGCCTGCGTCATTCCCAGACGGGTGATTTGATCCGCCATGACCGCGGTGCGGCTTTCAAGATCCTGCACATGCCGTGCGAGCAATGCCGTCTGGGAGGCGGAGGCACTGGAATTTTCCTGTTCGCAGGCGTGGTATTCGACGATGAAAGGCAAGACAAAGAGGGCTGCGCCGAGGGCGACCGCGAGAACGCAGGCGACCACCTGCCAGTCGGTGAGTTGCCAGTTGCCAAGGATCGCAATCGCGAGCGCAGTGGCGACGAGGAGGAAGTCGCCCAAAATGAAGGGCCACTTCGGGAGCGTCAGCTCGGGGATGTCATCGGAATGCTTGCGAAACATTTGGATGGTTTAAATTATGCCTTGGGGTGCGGGGTCTGCAATGTCTTTTCTTCCTAGCGGGGACGTTCCACGAATCCCGCCTTGCGGTAAACCTTGGCGAGCATCTTGTAGGCGCGTTTCTGGGCGGCGGCGGCGCCATCCCGTAAAACGGACTCCAGATGGGCATTGTCGGCAATGAGGGCTTCGTAGCGGGTGCGCACCGGTTCGAGGGCGGCAATGACCACCTCCGCGACTTCCTTTTTGAGGTCGCCATAGCCTTTTCCGGTAAAATGTTCCTCCAGTTGGGCGATACTTTCACCACTGAGGGCGCTGTGGATTTGCAGGAGGTTGCTCACGCCGGGCTTGTCCTCGGCAGCGCGGATTTCACTACCGGAATCGGTGACCGCGCTCATGATTTTTTTGCGGAGCTGGTCGGGGGTATCGAGGATGAAAAGGGTCGCGCCCTGGTTGTCGTCGCTCTTGGACATTTTCCGGGTGGGGTCCTGGAGGGACATGATGCGGGCGCCGGCGGGAGCGATGTAGGGCTCGGGAACGTTGAAGGTCTCGGAATATTGATTGTTAAAACGCTGGGCGAGATCGCGGCAGAGCTCGAGGTGTTGACGTTGATCGTTCCCGACCGGGACGGCATCGGCGTTGTAGAGCAGGATATCGGCCGCCATAAGAACGGGGTACATCAGGAGACCGGAATTGACGGATGCGCCGGCGCGAGCGCCCTCGTGCGCAAACTTCAGGGCGTTGGCGTCCTCTCCTTCCGCGAGGTTAAATCCGAGTTTGGCGGCCTTTTCCTTGAACTGGGTCATGCGCTGCAATTCGCCGATGGGGGTCATGCAACTGAGGACCCAGGCGAGCTCGGTATGTCCGGTAATGTGTGACTGCACAAAGACGGCGCTGCGCTCGGGGTCGAGACCGCAGGCAAGGTATTGCGCGACGCAGGAAAGGGTGTTTTTGCGCAATTCCGCGGGGTTGTATTTCACCGTGATGGCGTGCTGATCCACCACTCCAAAGTAACACTCGTAGTCGTCCTGCATGGTGGCCCAGTTCTTCACTGCGCCAAGGTAATTGCCCATCGTGAGCACCCCGGTGGGTTGGGCGCAGGTCAGGATGACTTTTTTAGCGTCGCTCATTGGAAGCATTGACATCGGCAGGGTGAAATTTGTCAACGCCGCATCTCAAAGCGCACGATCCTACAGTTCGAGCAAACGAGCGCCGGCACCGGCATGGGTGTGAATGACCGTGGCCTTGCGTCCGCACTGCGCTTCATAGGCCTGGGCTACCGAAGCGGCGGCATCCGCATCGAAATCGGCGCTGGTAAAGGCCATCACAGCGCCCCCAAATCCACCTCCGGTCAGGCGGGCGCCATAGACCTCCGGTTGACCGGCGAGTTCGCGCACCAAACAATCGAGCGCGGGGGTGCTGTTTTCGAAATTCACGCGGGAACTTTCATGGGAAGCGTAAAGGGCGGCACCGACCGCCCGGAGGTCCCCGCTTTTGAGGGCGGCCTCCACGGCCTGCACCCGGGCGTTTTCACCGGTGATGTGGAGGGCGCGGCGGGTGAGGAGTTCGCCCAGTTCGGCAGACTGCGCTTTGACCTGTTCGCAGGTGAGATCCGAAAGGGTCTTCGCGTCGGGATGCTGCTGTTGCAGGATTGCTAGGGCCTCATGACATTCACGGTGGCGGTCCGCGTAGGCGGAATCCACCAAGGCGTGCTTCTCGTTGGAATCAAAAATCCAGAAATGGGTATCGGCGGGCATCGCCTCGGTGCGATAGCTTTCGCTGGCGCAGTCGATCCGGACAAGGGCGTTGCGCTCGCCAAAGGCGGAGACACCTTGGTCGAGAATACCGCAGGGCATTCCGACAAATTCGTTTTCGGCCTTTCGTCCAATGCGGGCAAATCCGGCTTTGTCGCTCTCATAACCGTAAAGGGCTGCGAGCGCGTAGGCGGCAGAGAGTTCAAAGGCAGCGCTGCTGCTCATGCCCGCACCACTCGGGAGGGTACTGGTCACCGCGATTTCACAGCCCACCGGCATTTCCATGCCCGCCTCGAGGAGCGCCTGAATGACGCCCAAGGGATAGTTCGCCCAGGATGCCTTGCCGTTTAAGGGACAGATCGCATCGAGATTGGCGACCACCGGTTCTATTCCACCGCTCGCGAAATGGAGCTCCCGGTCCTCGCGCCGGCGCACCGCCAGCGTTATCCCCTCCGCAACCGCCGCACCCATCACAAGGCCGCCGTTGTAATCGGTGTGATTCCCAATGAATTCAATGCGCCCGGGAGCAAATGCCATTTGTTCCGGCGACGCGCCGTATTGTTCCTGAAAGAGAGTTAGCGTTGCTTCTGACATAAAGTAGTTCCCTAGTTCTTTTTAGCCCAGGTATCGCGGAGACCGACGGTGCGGTTAAAGACCGGTTGTCCGGGTTTCGAAAGTTCGGAGTCAGCACAGAAATACCCCACCCGCTCAAACTGGCAGGTCGCGCCCGCTTCGATCCCGGCGAGGCTCGGTTCGCAATAGGCAATCCCTTCCTCCAGCGAGTCGGGATTCACGAACTCGGTAAACTCCACCGCTTTATCCGCCTCCGGTTTTTCCTCGGAGAAAAGGCGGTCAAAAAGCCGGACCGGCGCTTCGATGGCGTGGGCGGCGCTCACCCAGTGGATCACGCCCTTCACTTTGCGATCTTCGGGGTTCTTGTTCAGTGTATCCAAATCCACACTACAAAGCAGCTTGGTGACCTTACCGTCCGCGTCTTTTTCAACGGAATCGCATTTAATAATATAGGCACCCCGCAGGCGCACTTCCCCATCGAGCTTGAGGCGGAAGAATTTGCGATTTGCCTCCTCCCGGAAATCTTCCTGTTCAATCAGAAGCCGCTTCGCAAAAGGGATTTTACGGGTGCCGGCATCGGGATCCTCGGGGTTGTTGACTCCCTCCACTTCGATCACTTCATCCTCGGGCCAGTTGGTAAGTTCGACTTCAAGCGGGTTGAGGACTGCCATCCGGCGGGAGGCGGTGCGGTTCAAGACCTCGCGCACCGCATGTTCCAGAAGGGCGACATCACTGGTGGAAGGCACCTTTGTTACGCCAACCGTGGCACAGAAATTGCGGATCGCCTCGGCAGGGTAACCCCGACGACGCATGCCGCGCAAGGTCGGCAAACGCGGATCGTCCCAACCGGAGACATAGCCCCCTTCCACGAGGGTGCGCAGTTTGCGCTTACTGACGACGGTGTAGGTCAGATTCAGACGGGCAAATTCGGTTTGCTTGGAGGGAAAGATGCCGAGCTTTTCGATGAACCAATCGTAAAGGGGGCGGTGATCCTCAAACTCCAGCGAGCAAAGCGAATGGGTTATTTGCTCAAGCGAATCGCTTTGCCCGTGGGTGAAGTCATAACTCGGATAAATACACCAGGCATCCCCGACGCGGTGGTGATGCATGCGCTTGATGCGATACATCACAGGGTCGCGCATATTCATGTTGGGATGCGCCATGTCGATTTTCGCGCGCAGGACTTTTTCGCCATCGGCAAACTCGCCGGCCCGCATCCGCTTAAAGAGGTCGAGGCTCTCCGCAGCGGGTCGCTCGCGGTAGGGACTCGCCTTGCCGGGGGCGGTGATGCTGCCACGGTATTCCCGCATTTCATCAAAGCTCAAATCGTCCACGTAGGCATCACCGGATTCAATGAGCTGGCAGGCCCAGTCAAAAAGCTGTTCAAAGTAATCACTCGCAAAACAAACCTTTGCCCACTCAAAACCAAGCCAACGAATATCGTCCTCAATCGCCTGCACGAACTCCTCGCTCTCCTTCTCGGGGTTGGTGTCGTCAAAACGCAGGTTGCAAAGCCCCTTGAATTCGCGGGCGATTTCAAAGTTCAGGCAAATCGCCTTGGCGTGCCCGATCTGCAGGTAGCCGTTCGGTTCCGGCGGGAAACGTGTCTGCACCCGCCCATCATGTTTCCCGGCGGCTACGTCGGCAGCCACCATTTGGCGAACGAAATCAATCGGCTTTTCTTTGGATTCAGACATCTTGAAAATAGAAAGGCAGCAAAGGGAACTGCGCCAGATTAAAACAAGCGGCGGGCAGCTTACCCCACAAAAGCGCGGATGCGGTCAAGGACCCGGTCGCGCCCCAACACCGCCAACAAGGGCAGGAGATCCGGTCCACCGGCACGCCCGCTAACCGCGTAGCGCAAGGCCGGAAAGTACGCAAAAACCTTCTGATCCTGCGCGGCGGCATGCGCTTCCAAAACGCCCTGCAGGCCTTCCGGATCAAAGCTGGCAAGCCCTTCAAGTAACGGTAGCAGTTCACGGAGGACCACTTTCGGGTCGCCCTTCTTCGCGAGCTTCTCCCCCTGCTTGGCGTCCAGTTCAAAGGTATCGCTAAAAAAATAATCGCACAATTCCCCGAGGCTATCGAGGGAACGGGCTTTCGGTTGGCAGAGCCCCAGGACCGCCTGTAGATAATCCTCGTCAGTGTCCTCGGGAACCAATCCGGCGGCGTTGAGACGGGGACGCGCGAGAAAAGCGAAGCTCTCGAGATTCAATTCCCGCAGGTATTCCGCGTTCAGGGCGGAGAGCTTGCGTTCATCAAAACGGGCATTGCCCTTGTTGATCCCCGGGAAGTCGAACAACTCGATGATGGTATCGATCTCGAGTTTCTCGCGATCGTCCTTTGGATTCCATCCAAGCAGGGCGATGTAATTCCGCACCGCGGCGGGCAAAAACCCGCGCTCCTCATAAGTATCAATCAAGGCACCGGCATCACGCTTGCTCATCTTACCCGGCCCGGATTCCTTCAGAATGAGAGGGATATGCGCAAACACAGGCGGCTCGACCCCGAAGGCCTTGAAGAGCTCGACGTGTTTGCTAGTATTGGAGAGGTGGTCCTCGCCCCGGATGACGTGAGTGATCCCCATCGCGATATCGTCCACCACATTGACAAAATGAAAGACGGGACTGCCATCGGCACGCACCAGCACAAAATCCCGTTCCTCGGCACGCTCCACCCGGCCCCGTACCGCGTCCTCGATCACCACCGGCGCGGCACGCACTTTCTCGATCTCCGCTTTCTTATAATCGTCATATTCGGTGTAGCGCTCGCCCTCGAGCTTGAACCAGACTGCACCATCCTTTTCGTAGGTGCGCCCCGCATCCACCAGACGTTGTAAATACTGGTCGTAGATCGCCTGCCGCTCGCTCTGGAAATACGGCCCGTAGTCACCGCCCACTTCCGGCCCCTCATCCCAGTCAAGGCCCAGCCAGCGCATTCCATCGATCAAGACCCGCAAGGCCTCCTCCGTATTGCGCTCCTTGTCGGTGTCCTCAATCCGCAAAATGAAGCGCCCTCCGGTGTGCCGAGCATAGAGCCAGTTAAACAACGCCGTGCGGGCGCTGCCTATGTGAAAAAACCCAGTCGGACTGGGGGCAAATCGAACGCGTACCTCACTCATGGCAAAACAACAAAGACAAGCAGCCCCGGAAGGCGAGTCAATGTTGATCAACGCCCTACGCGGAACGTTTCAAAAACTCTCATTCCCCCTTCATTTGTGTGGGTTGTGAATCATCACTCCAAATTTTATAATAAAGGATTCATTTGCACCCCGTTTCAAAACCCACTTATGCAACCATTAAACCTCATTCGTGCCCGCATCCTTACCGCCTGCAGACTCACATTCATTGGTCTGCTCGCCAGCGCACTCTGTGCCCAGGAAAGCGACATCATGGAAAACGCCGGAACCGCTCCCGAGGCGTCTGAGGAAAAAGCGAAGACCGCTGAAATCGCACTCCCCGAAAGCGACGACGATACTGAGCCGGAGGATGAACTCCTTTACCTCATGGACGACTTTGTGGTCTCCGCAGAAGACGACCAAGGGTACTACTCCGCCAACACCCTCGCCGGTACCCGTACCAATGAGCTGACCAAAAACATCCCCATGACGATTTCGACCGTCAATCAGGAGATGCTGCAGGACTTTGGTTTGAACACGCTGGGCGATCTGGGGAATCTGGTGCCCAGTATCGAGTGGGAAGGAAACAGTTGGTCGAATTCCGAAATTCGCTTCCGGGGATTCCTCTCCAAGAACCAGCTCTACGAATTCATGCCGCGCTACTCTCCGGTTGACTACTACAACATCCAACGCGCCGATGTCATTCGCGGTGCCAATAGCTTGATTTATGGGCAAGCGGATCCCGGGGGCAAAATCAACCTCATCTCAAAGACCGCGAATTTCAGTAAAAACGAAACGCGTTACACGGTGGAATTCGGAGATCACGCCACGAGGCGTTATGTGTTCGATGCCAACCGCCTCATCGGTGACAACGCCGCAGTGCGCGTCATGGCGACCGATAAATACAAAGAGTTTAACCAGGATTATAAATACGATGATTTCCGGGGAGTGACGCTGGAGGCGATGGCCAAGGTGGGCAAAAAGACGAACCTTCGCCTCCACCTTGAAAACACCTATTCCAAAAAGCCCCGCCTCAATAATTCCTTTCAGGATGGAACGGCTTTATTAGGCTTCACCGGCATGCCGC
>JBELLU010000064.1:0-8054 GCA_042096455.1 Opitutia bacterium | reverse complement strand
GCCACTCTGTCATCTCTCCTACGCCGAGGTTTTAGAAACATACTTCGCGCACAGTGGCCGAAGCTGGTGAAGCAATGGATGCGGCGCCTTGGCAGGCCTCGGCTTAAATATTCAAATAACCGATGCTATTCCCCGGCAAAAATGATACCTTCCGCATCGGCGGTCTCCCTGATATCGGGATCCATCACTCCGGTTGAGCTATCGATTTCGGCTTTGATGGTTTCATTCGCTTCCGCACCGTTGGGTCCGGTTGAATAAAGGTGGTAACCGTAGACCTCCCAATCATTGGAGCTTCCCTCCGTTTTATACATATAGATGTAGGGATTCCCCCAGGGGTCGAGTAGTTGGTTGGGTTCGTTGAGGTCTCCACTCACCTTGAATTTACTGGTCTCAATGAACTGCGGCCGGTTGACCACCGCATCATCATCCAGTTCATCATCCACTTTTGAAATCTCCACCTTGGTTCCACCGCTACCGTTGGTAACCCGTTTCATTTCCATGCGCCCGGTCAGGGCATAGAGCAACATCGTATTGGTCATATCACCTCCGTCCGGTGTGGGGTAGTCGCCATCATCCGAATCATGCCAGGGGTAATCGCCGAAGCGCGACTTGAATTGTTCCAGTGCCTGCGCAAGGACCGATAACTCCGCTTTCGCCAGGGCACGTGAACGGGCGCTCTGCACGCCCCGCGAAACCCCGAAGGTGATACTCACCAGTACCCCCACCACTGCGATGACCACTAAGAGTTCGATCAAGGTGAACCCGAACTTTGAGGAATGTTTGCGTTGCGAATTTCGAAGACTTGGCTTGGTGGGGTGCATAATAAATGAAGGCGTAACTAAGACGGTGAAGCCTAATTGATATCAGGCGCGACTGGATGCTGTCAATAGTTCCAACCTTGTTCCGGCGTTTACGGCATTAGCATTCAAATCTTTAAACGGATTTTCCTTCATTGTCTGCTAGCGTTTGCAGAGCGAACCTTACCCCTACAGGTCATGAGTAATGAGAAAAGAACCTTGGAAAACGGGGGAGGCTTGCTCATATCTGTTGGGGTTCATGATTCTGCTCTATCGCCTCATTTTTATTCCACTGCTTTTGCTGGCCTTGCCGTACTATGGCTTGCGGATGTGGCGGCGGGGGGGCTATGCGCGTGATTTCAAGCATCGCCTGGGATTTTTGCCGCGTTTGGAGTCCACACATCCGGAGTGCAAGCGGGTTTGGCTGCAGGCGGTGAGTGTGGGCGAGGTGCTGGCGGTGGGGCCTTTGATTGAATCGCTGCAGCGGAATGGGCAGGTGGAGGTTGTTTTGACGACCACCACGAGCACGGGCTATGCGGCGGCGCGTGAACGCTATGCCGGGAAGGTGGCGCAGTTGGGGATTTTTCCGTTGGATTTTTGGCCGTGCGCGGCGCTGGCGTGGCGCCGGATTCGTCCGGATGCGGTGGTTCTGATGGAGAGCGAGTTGTGGCCGGAGCATTTGCATCAGGCGCGGGTGCGGGGGGTGCCCGCGATTTTGATCAATGCACGTATGTCGGACCGGAGTTTCGCACGCTATGGTCGGGTGAGGCATTTGGCGGCCTGGCTTTTCGCGCAACTGGATCATATTTACACTTCGAGTGAGCGGGACCAGCAACGGATTCTTGAACTGGGGGGTGATGCCGTGAAGGTGACCTGTGCGGGGAATGTGAAATTTGACGCGGCATGCCCGGAGGAATTGGATGCGGCGGCGCGGGCGGAACTGCGCAATGAATTGGGCTTCGAGAATGAGGGGGCTTTGGTGTTGCTGGGTTCTTCGACCTGGCCGGGCGAGGAAACCGCCTTACTGGAGGCACAGGCGGCGTTGAGGGCCACGGGGGTGGACTGCCGCCTCTTGCTGGTGCCGCGTCATGCGGAGCGGGGCCGCAGTGTGGCGAAGGAATTGCACGGGCAATCGCTTGCCTGGCATCAACGTTCGCTTGAGCGACAAGCGGCTTCGGGAACTTTGATTTATCTGGCGGATACTACGGGTGAGTTGTCGCGTTTGACCCAGGTCGCGGATCTGGTCTTCATCGGTAAGAGCCTGGAGCCCAATGAAGGCGGGCAAAATCCGATTGAGTCGGCGGCTCTGGGCCTGCCGATTCTATTTGGTCCCCGCATGAGCAATTTCAAGGATGTGGCGCGGGTGTTGCAGGGATGCGGTGCGGCGCGGGTGATTCATGATGCGGCAGGTCTGCGGGACGCGGTTTTGGAACTGGCGGGCGATCCGGCGGCACGTAAGGAAATGGGCGCGGCGGGTCGTGCCTGGCACGCGCGGAACGGCGGCAGCAGCGAACGTATTGCTGAGGGGATCCGGGTGGATTTGCGTTAGCGCCTCAGCGCGATGCAATTCAATAGAGCCGACGCTGGATACCGCGGAAGCGACACTCTTGTCGCTTTCCTACCCAAGCCGTACAAGCAAAGCGGCAGGATTGCCGCTTCCACGAGATACAACCCTATCGATGTTCCTAAGAGTAAGATTACGATTAGGAGTAATCCCAACGAACGACCCCCAACAACCCTCTCAGCGGATTTGACGCAGGGCCTCGTAAGTGGCGATGCCGGCAGCGGTGGAAAGGTTGAGGGAGCGCAACTCGGGATTGGCTTGTGGGATGGTGATGCGGTTGCCCTGAAGTTCCTGGTGTAACCATTCCGGGGCGCCGTGTCCTTCGTTTCCGAAGAGAAGCCCGTCGCCATCTGCGTATTCAACATCCCAATACAGGTTTTCGGCCTTGGTGGTAAAAAGCCAGATTCGCTTGGGGCCCCCGGGGCTGGCGCGGAAGGCGTTCCAGTCATCGTGGTGATGGATATCGAGATCGTGCCAGTAGTCCATTCCGCTGCGACGGATTTGTTTATCGGTGATGTTGAAACCGAGCGGGTGAATGAGGTGGAGGCGGCTTTGAGTGATCGCGCAGAGGCGCCCGATGTTGCCGGTATTCTGGGGGATCTCTGGGTTAAAAAGGATCAGGTGAAGCATGGAGGGTGTGCGGACTAGAACAGTTGGTTCCAATTGACGGCAAGGACCGCAACCCAGCAGATGAAGGCATTCAGAAGGCTGAGGAGGACGGCGGCGCTGCCGATGTCTTTGGCGCGTTTGGCAAGGGGGCGGTCGCGGAGGGAATGATCATCTACCACGGCCTCGATTGCGGAGTTAATGAGTTCCACGATGAGCACAAGGATGAGGCTGGCTACAAGGATGAGGTGCTCAACGAGGCTGAGTTTGAAGACGAGCGAGAGCGGCAGGAGGATGGCCGCGAGGATGACTTCCTGACGAAAAGCACATTCGTGCTTCAGGGTAGAACCGAGACCTTCAAGGGAATAAATGAAGGCGTTGAAGATGCGCTCGAGGCCGCGTTTGCCTTTATGGGGACTGGCTTGGTTTTCCATAGTTCTATTATTACTATGCTATTGAGCGTAGAAAATCGAGCGACAAAAAAAGCCGGCGGATGGCTCCGGCCGGCTTGGGTGTGGTACTTTTGGAAACGTGCTACTTGGAAAGCTTGAGGGCGCTTTCGACGATTCCGGCGAAGGCGCTGGCTTTGAGGGATGCCCCGCCGATGAGTCCACCGTCGATGTTGGGCTGCGCGAGCAGATCATCCGCATTTTCTGGCTTCATGGAACCACCGTAGAGGATGCGAACCTTATCGGCAGCCTCTGCGCCAAACAAGGCGGTCAAGAGGGCCCGGATCTCGGCATGTACCGCCTCCGCCATTTCGGGGGTGGCGGTCTTGCCGGTGCCAATCGCCCAGACGGGCTCGTATGCGATCACGAGGTGCTCCGCCTGTGCAGCGTTGACCCCGGCGAGGGCACCCTCGATTTGCGTTTTAATGACTTCAGAGATGCGACCCGCCTCGCGTTCTTCGAGAGTCTCGCCCACGCAGACGATCGGCTTCAGATTTGCTTCCAAAGCGGCGAGGGTCTTTTTGTTCACAATCGCGTCGGTTTCGCCGAAGTATTCACGGCGCTCCGAGTGCCCGAGGATCACGAAGCTGGCAAAGAGATGACGGAGCATCTCGGCGGAGATTTCGCCGGTATAGGCACCGGAGGCCTCGAAGTGCATATTTTGCGCACCGAGGGCGAGGTTGGACTCGTTTACAACGCGGGAAACGGATTCAAGCGTGGTAAAGGTGGGGCAAAGGCAGACGGTGACCTCGGTCTGTTGCCCGACGAGACCGGCAACGTCCTGCGCTAGCTCGGCGCCTTCGGCGGAATTGAGGTTCATCTTCCAGTTACCGGCGATGAGATATTTACGTGAGTGGCTCATAATTAATTTAGTTTATGTATATGTGATTTTTAAGCTGGGTCGAGGGCGGAAACGCCGGGTAGTTCCTTGCCTTCAAGGAATTCGAGGGATGCGCCGCCGCCGGTGCTCATGAAGGTTACCTTGTCACTGTGACCGGACATCTTGATGGCTTTGACGGAGTCGCCGCCGCCGATGATGGAGATGCCGTCGGACTCTGCGATGGTTTCAGCAATGGCGAAGGTGCCCTTGTTGCAGGCGTCGATTTCAAAGATTCCCATGGGGCCGTTCCAGAGGACGGTCTTGGCTCCGGCCACCTCCGCCTTGAAAAGCTCGATGCTCTTGGGACCGATGTCGACGCCTTCCCAGCCATCCTCGATGTTGCCCTCAAAGAAAGAGGATTCACCGACGGTGCCGGCAACGAAGTCGAGATCCTTAACCGCGAGATTGTCCAGCGGGAGGAGGAACTTGACGCCTTTGGCCTTGGCTTTATCGAGCGCCGCCTGCGCGGTTGCGATATGATCCGGTTCGCTGAGGGATTCGCCAATCGCCCGGCCTTCCGCGAGCGCGAAGGTGTAGGCCATCGCACCACCGATGATGATGGTGTCGGCTTTTTCAAGCAGCGCATCAATCACTTTGATTTTATCAGAGACCTTTGCGCCACCTAGAATCACGGTAAAGGGACGCTCGGGATTGGCGGTCTTCTCACCGAGGTAGGCGAGTTCTTTTTCGATCAGGAAACCGCAAACACAGGGAGAGAGATGGTCGGCAACGCCAGCGGTGGAGGCGTGTGCGCGGTGGGCCGTGCCAAAGGCGTCGTTTACAAATGCATCCGCGAGCTTCGCAAGGGACGCCGCAAATTCAGGATCGTTCTTTTCCTCGCCAGCGTAGAAACGCACGTTTTCAAGGAGGGCGATGTCCCCGTCGCCCAGTTGCGCGACCTCCGCTTCCACCTCCGCACCAACGCAATCCTCAATAAAGGTAACGGGTTGCCCGAGCTTGGAAGCGAGATCCTCGGCGACAGGCGAAAGACTGAAGTCGGCATTCTTTTGTCCCTTGGGTCGACCGAGGTGGCTGCAAAGGATAACTTTGGCGCCCTGTTCGACGAGGTGGCGAATGGTGGGAAGCGCCGCAACGATTCGGGAATCGTCAGAAACCGCTCCGTCCTTCAGGGGAACATTAAAGTCGCAGCGCACGAGCACGCGCTGCCCGGCGAGGTTGACGTCTTTGATAGTTTGAGTGGCCATGATTTTTTTGAATGAAAAAATTTATATAAGCCGGCTTTAACGGAAAAAAGCCGCCGTGGCGGGGTTACTCTGAGGAACCCAACCACGACGGCCGCAAAAGTCCGGTGCGGTAAACCGCGTTGAGATTAGAGGAATTTGGCGACTTTCTGGACAAGTTCAACGACGCGGTTGGAGTAACCCCATTCGTTGTCATACCAGGAAACGAGCTTGAAGAAGGTATCGCTCAGGCCGATGCCGGAACCGGCGTCGAAGATAGAGCTGAGTTCATCGTGAATGAAATCAGAGGACGCCACCTGATCTTCGGTGTAGCCGAGGATGCCGTTGAGGGAGCCTTCGGATGCTTCTTTCATTTTTTGGCAGATTTCCTCGTAGGAGGTGCTCTTTTCAGTCTTCACGGTGAGGTCAACCACCGAAACGGTGGGGGTCGGCACGCGGAAAGCCATCCCGGTGAGTTTACCCTGAACTTCAGGAAGGACAAGGCCGACCGCCTTGGCAGCACCGGTAGTCGAGGGGATGATATTGAGGGCTGCAGTGCGGCCGCCCTTCATGTCCTTGGGAGAGGGGCCATCCACGGTCTTTTGAGTGGCGGTGTAGCTGTGAACAGTTGTCATGAGGCCTTCAACGATGCCGAAGTTCTCAAGCATGACCTTTGTGATCGGAGCCAGGCAGTTGGTGGTGCAGGATGCGTTGGAGATCAAATCGTGCTCGGCGGTAAGTTCGTCGTCGTTCACCCCAAGGACGACTGTCTTGACGCCATCCCCTTTACCGGGAGCAGAAATGATTACCTTCTTGGCACCGGCATCGAGGTGGCCTTTGGCTTTCTCGTCCTGTACGAAAAGACCGGTGGACTCGATAACGATATCAACGCCCAGCTCACCCCAAGGGAGTGCGGCAGGTCCTTCGCGAACCGCAAGGGTCTTGATTTCATGACCGTTGACGACCAAAGTGTCGTCGCCCTTGGTTTCGACCGTGCCTTTAAAGCGACCCTGGGTGGTGTCGTATTTCAAGAGATACGCGAGGTTCGAAGCCGGAACCAAGTCGTTGATTGCGACGACTTCAATATCGCTGCCCAGCAATCCCTTTTCCACGAGTGAACGGAATACGAGACGACCAATACGACCGAATCCATTAATGCCAATTTTTGTAGCCATTTTTCTATATGTTAATTTTTTAGTTTAGATTAAATGTGGGAATGCGCACTTGAAGCGATTTAGCGACCCAAAGCAAGAATTTATGTGGCGCCCGGCAGCAGAGGCAACCCAACAAAGGGAAAAGTCCAATTTTTAGGCCCATTTTTAAGCCGATCCTTGACCGGGGCGCATGGGTGGAATTAAGCATTCACCTTGACTTCTACCTGATTGTGGCATGTTTGTAACTCAGTGCCGCAGTGCTCTAAGCTGTTGAGCTTTAACCGATCGACTCCCTCAACCAACACTTAAGAACCATGAAAATCAAACACTGGGATATGTTCGCCTTTGTACTGGGCTACCACATTTTGCTACTCGCCCTCCTTCCCGCATGCATTGCCAACTTCTCCTGGGCGGCGTTTTGGCTTTTCCTCGTGACCTACATCATGGGCGGCATGGCAATCACAGTTGGTTACCATCGCCTCTACGCGCACCGCGCCTATTCCGCCAATCCCCTCTTTGAATGGATCGTCCTCCTGAGCTCGGCCCTTTCCTTTGAAATGTCGGCGCTCAAATGGTCCCACGACCACCGCCTGCATCACAATCACTGCGATACCGAGAAAGACCCCTACTCCATCAAGAAGGGTTTCTGGTATGCGCACGTCCTCTGGCTCTTTGACTTTGAACGCGATTATGACGCCTCTCTGGTAGCGGACCTCGAGAAGAACCCGCGCGTCATGCTGCAGCACAAACACTACGGCCTTTTCCTGCTGGGCGTGAATTTCGCGGTCTTCCTCATCGGTTGGTGGGTCACCGGCAGCGCGATTGCCTCCTTCTATATGGGCTTTCTCTTGCGCATGGCCTTCATTCACCACTGTACCTGGTTTATTAATTCCCTATGCCACACCGTGGGCGCCAAAACCTACGCCCGCGAACTCAGCGCGGTCGACAATGCCATTATGGCATTCCTCACCTTTGGCGAAGGCTACCACAATTACCACCACGCCTTTGCCGGAGATTACCGGAACGGCATCCGCTGGTATCACTTTGACCCAACAAAATGGACCATCTGGCTCGCCTCAAAAGTAGGGCTCACCAAAAACCTGCGCTCCCTCAACTCCCTCACCCTTTGCAAATCCCTCATCCAGAAAGACCGCAAACTCCTCATTGCGCACCTCAACGAGGAGGTCGATGAGGCCGCACAAGAACTGCGCGCCAAAATTGAGGAACTGGCCGCCCACTTTGACGAAAAAACCCAAGAGCTCATGAATAAGCTCCGCGAAATCAAAGAAGTCAGCCAGTCACAACGCGCCCACCTACAAGCCGAGATCAAGGAGCTTCGCCGCGGTCTTAAACGCAGTTGGAGCGAATGGGTGGAACTCACCACCGCGACGGTTCGGCAGTACGACATCGTCCACGCCCACTA
>JBELLU010000063.1:4000-8096 GCA_042096455.1 Opitutia bacterium | reverse complement strand
CTTAAAGGTGGGCTCTAATGGTCTCTTGCTTTTTGGCGGGGAGGAAAATCCCTATGATAACAGTCCTCTAGACAATGCGTCGGCGCCGAATAAAATATTTGCTTATTTCTGGAGTGATTTGGATTTTCGTTACGGGAATGCCAGTGCCTATTTCAAACGTGAAAGAGGTAAGATAATTTTTCAATTTAATGAAGTTCCGTTTTATTTTGCGAATGCTGACAAGGTAAGCGCACAGGTTATTTTAAGTGAAGATAATCAAATAAAGGTTTACTATAAAGAGTTGGGACTGCCGAGAGTAGGGACGGTTGGGATTCGTGGTAATGGAGCAGAGGAAGTGCATCAGGTTTCATTTGATGAAACTGTTCTCGGTTCAGGAACGACGCTCTTGATAAAGCAAAATGACGGAAGTTTTGGCTATGTAGCTGAATCGGGCTATGGGGTTTTACAGGCAGGTGAAAGGAAGCGGGTACCCATAAAAATCAATGCAGGTTCTTTGGCTCCGGGAGTGTACCGAGATTCCTTTAAGTTACTGGGAGAATGGGCTGATTACGATGGAGGAAAGAACATCACTGTGGAAGTGCGGGTATTGCCGGCTCCGAATCTACAGGTGGCCGAATGGAGTTTGAGCGAAACCGAGAGTGAACTTGAGGGAGCCACTCAAAATGATGGGGACGGCTTTGTGGAAGCGGGAGAAACCGCTGAGTTGGCGCTTGCTCTTAAAAATATTGGATCTTTGGACGCGAGCTTCTTATACGCTGAAGTTGTCAGTGGTGATCCTGGTTGTACCGTGCTTCAGCAGGACAGCTCGTTTGATCCTATTGTTATCGGTGAGACCGTGTCTTGTGAGCTTCCATTTGTGCTTCAGTTTGCGGAGACCGTTCCATTGGATGGTGAAATTCAGATGTATTTGAAGCTGCTGGATTCGGACTTCCGCTCACGCAGTATACCCTTTGTATTACGTATTGGTTTTAATTTCGAATTGGTTGGTCAAGTAACAGAGTTTGAGACTGGGATTCCTTTATCGGACGCCGTCATAACATGTGATAAAGAGTCCATAAGTACAGACTCGGAAGGGAATTATCAATTCACATTCAGTAGGCCGGGATCTTATCAGTTCGCGGTTAGCAAGCAGGGTTATCAGACCTATGAGCAGACCATTGAAATTCCTGTTCAAGAAGTATTGAACATTGAGTTGGCCAATCCTCAGATTCAAGCAAGCGTAGAAGCCTTGGAGTATATTTTGTATAAAGGAGAGGTTTTGGATAGCGAGATTGAACTCTTCAACTTGGGGAACGGTCCTTTGGAATGGGAAATTGTGTCCAATGCCAATTGGCAAGATTTCAGAGGCTATGAACTCGAGGCGGATACACCATTTGTGTGGGATGACATCGCATCACGCGGGAGGAATGTCCCGATGGAGGATGATGTGGTCAAGGGTCCGCTCGCCTTAGACAAAGGCTTTGAGTTTTACGGCCAGATTTTTGAAAATATATACGTGAGTTCAAATGGGTTTATCAGTTTTGACCCTGATTTGCGTCCACGATACCGGAATGCGGATTTAGAGAGTGACGCTACTATTATGAACAAGCTGGCATTTTTCTGGAAGGATTTGGTGGTCGATGATGGGACGAGTGGGCGTTGTTATACGCACACGGAAGCAGATGGAACCTTTGTGCTTCAGTTTTCGGATGTCCCCACGTACACTACCTCTAATCTTGTATCGGTGCAAACAAGATTGAAGCCGGATGGATCGATTGTTCTGGTTTACGATCGGGTCGATGATGCCAGCAGAATTGTTGTTGGATTAAAGGGTAAAGACAGAAGTGAAGTTTTTGATCTGGAGCCGCATAAATCCAAGATACATTCCGGCAATAGTTTAACGATTAAGCCTAATGGTTTTGAAATTGGAAGCTGGGCAGGTGCTATGAGTGGTACTATCAACAAGGATTCTGCAAAGTTGAGGTATATCATTGATACCACTGATATGTCTTCTGGGAGCTATCAGCATTTTATTTTAATTAATTCCAACGATACCCATGGTAGGGAAACTCTTTCTATCCCAGTTCGTTTGGCAGTTTACGAAAATGACAATTACGAAAGATTCATGCAGAGCCATAATATGCCAAATCAGGGACATGGAATTCTTGATGATCCCGATCAAGATGGTTTCAATAACTTGGAAGAATTTGCCTTTGGTTTTAATCCTCGAGAGCAAGAAAACTATCTAGCCTTGAGCATCGTAGAGCCTGTGATCGATGATCCGGTCATAACATCAATGCAGTCAAGTGATGGCATTGAGTTAAAATATCGCCGGCGAACCGATGATTGCGGTCTTAGCTACGTATTAGAATGCAGTTCCGACCTCAAGGTTTGGTCACCCGCAACGATTACTTCTGAGGCGGTCACTGTGACTGCATTGGAAGCAATTGAAACGGTGTCGGTGACGGTTCAAAAGACACAGGATAGCTCAAATTGCTATTATCGGGTGAAGGTCAGCCCTGAATCTCCATAATCGTTCATTGGAAGCAATTGCATAATTCATTCACTTTTTGCTTTAATCCATAGCGCTCTCTGGTTTGGTTTAGTTGCATGCAGCAACTCACCCCTGAGATTCGAGGACAAATAGAAGACATCATACGTCGTACGGGTCATATATGGAGGTATCTTTGACGGGGATGGTAAGTTAAGCGCTATCGGGGAACTGGAGTCCCGTATGGCGGCGCCGGGATTTTGGGAGGATCAGGCTGCCGCGCAAAAGGTCATTAATGAAGCCAACCGCCTGAAGGCGCTGGTCAATCCGGTGAAGGCTTTCCGTGACGAGCTTGCCGACCTCGAGGCGATGCTTGAACTCGTCGATGAATCGGGGGCGGACGAAGCCGGAGAATATGCTGCTGAAATCGTCACAACCCTCGCCGCGCTGTTCCCGAAACTCGATGCCCTTGAGCTTTCCTCGTTCTTGACTGGGCCGCGTGACGCTTCCAATGCCCTTCTCACGATCCACGCCGGAGCGGGTGGGACCGAAAGTTGCGATTGGGCAGATATGCTCCTGCGCATGTATTCCCGTTGGGGCGAGCGTGCGGGATTTGAGGTCGAGACCCTCGACATCATGCCGGGTGAAGAAGCCGGGATTAGCTCGGCGACTCTACGCATCGCGGGGCCGCACGCCTTTGGGTATGCCAAGGCGGAGCGGGGGGTGCACCGCCTCGTGCGCATCAGCCCCTTCGATTCCAACGCGCGCCGCCACACCTCTTTTTGCTCGGTCGATGTCGTGGCGGAGGTCGAGGATGATGTTGAGATTGAAATCAACGAAGCCGATATTCGCACCGATGTTTACCGTGCGAGCGGGAAGGGCGGGCAGCACGTCAACCGCACCGAGTCGGCGGTACGCCTCACGCACCTGCCTACCAATATCGTGGTAACCTGCCAGAACGAGCGCTCCCAAATCAAGAACAAGGCCACCGCGATGCGCACCCTCAAATCCCGCCTCCTTGAGAAAATAGAAGACGAAAAACGTAGCGAGCAGGAGAAATTCTACGGCGAGAAAGGCGAAATCGCTTGGGGAAATCAGATTCGTTCCTACGTCTTTCAGCCCTACCAATTGGTGAAGGATTTACGCACCGGCGCGGAAACCGGAAATGTGCAGGCGGTTATGGACGGTGAGCTTGACCCCTTCATTCATGCGTGGCTTCGTGCAGGGGGGCCGACTTCGCGCCAAAGGGCCAGTGAGCGGGATTCGAACGATGAGTAAAACGGAAGGCAGTCATACAGGATTGAGTTACGCCGAAGCGCAGTCTGCTTTTGCGGAGCACGACCTCTTTGAGAACAAGACCTGGCGTTATTCCCCCTCCGCATTTCCCCTTTCTCCCGGGCAAGTCGCAACGATCCGCAAAATCGGGCAGGCTTGTTATGATTTCTACCGCGCGCAGGAATTGCTCTACCTGCGCTCCGCAACCGGAAAAAACCTCCTGCGCAACCGCGAGCTCCAGGCGCCCTGGGTCGCGGAATACCTCGACCGCGGTAAACCGGAGGCCTTGGTCCGCCACGCCCGCTCTGCCGCCGTCCGCGGGACCCAACCCATGGTCTTGCGCCCCGACCT
>JBELLU010000063.1:0-3900 GCA_042096455.1 Opitutia bacterium | reverse complement strand
CAGGGCCGCCGCGTGCATGTCTATCATCCCAACGATGTCATGCCGCTCGGCGATGCCATTTGTGTGGGGATTGACGGCGACCCGCAGGAAGTGGATGTGATTTATCGATTCTGGGAATTGTTTGACCTCGCAAACGTACCCATCGCTGAGCATTTCCTTGCCGCCCGTCAGACTGCTCTGCTCAGCTTGACTCCGCCGATGCGTCATTTCCAGGAAGAGAAATTGAACCTTGCGCTCTTCCACCACCACATTCTGGAGGATTTTTGGCGGGAGAATTTACCCAAGGAATCCTTTCGCATTCTGCAGGAAGTAATTCCAATGACCTGGGTGATGGATCCGGTGGAGCTGCCGCCTAATGCGGTGCTGGATGCCCCTCTGGTCGGCGGTAAACCCATCTCGCAATGGCAGCAACTGATCGAGGCGGGTAAAAAAGAACGCAATCTCATCATAAAGATAAGCGGTTACCACGAAACCGCCTGGGGCGCGCGCAGCGTTACGCTCGGCAGTGACTGCTCGCGCCACGAATGGGAAGACGCGATCTGGCAGGCTGTCACGATGGCGGAAAATTCCCTGCACGTTTTGCAGAATTACGAGAAACCCAAGCGCGTGAGTCACCCGGTCTACACCGCCGATGGTGCCGTTCAGGCCATGAATAGCCGCGTGCGCCTGTGCCCTTATTACTTCGTTGATGAGAAAAAACAGGCCGCCAATCTGCGCGGGGTCCTCGCCACCCTCTGCCCCGCCGACAAGAAGATCATACACGGCATGAAAGACGCGGCGCTTTTGCCCTGTTATGAGCGATCCTAGCGCCTGCGGGTCGTTTGTGTGACCGTTGAGCAAGATATGGCTTTTAATCTGCTTTAAGTCTTTTAAACGAGACATATGTTAATTACTATCTCCAGTTTTGAGGAATTCCGTCAGGATCTAAAACAGTAAATTTTCCATGCCAAAAAAAACCACCACCAAAAAGGCTGCGGTCGCCAAGACAAAGCCTGCTAAAAGCCCGCGCAACGGCTTTAAATTTCAAATCGATTCTGATACCGCATCGCTGAAGGTATCGATCCTGAACCACCTGCGGTTCACCCTGGCGCGTCATGCCGAAAACGCCACCCCGCAGGAATGGTGGACCGCCACCTGTTTTGCGGTACGTGACCGCCTCCTCGACCGCTTCATGACCACGCAGGAAACCCATCATAAAAAGAAGGTGCGCCGCGCCTACTACCTCAGTCTTGAGTATTTGATGGGTCGACTCCTTTTGAATAACCTCCACAACGCCGGTCTCTACGATGCCACCCGCGACGCGCTCGGTGAATTGGGGCAGGACCTCGACCAAATTGCCGCTGAGGAAGCTGACATGGGCCTTGGTAACGGTGGCCTGGGACGGCTGGCTTCTTGTTTCCTCGATTCCCTCGCCACCCTGGATCTCCCGGCGATTGGTTACGGCATCCACTACGAATTCGGGCTCTTCCGGCAGGAGTTTCGCGACGGTCACCAGATTGAGCACCCCGACGTCTGGCAGGAGAAAGGTTGCCCCTGGGAAGTCATGCGTCCCAATTTTGCGCAGGAGGTTAAACTTTACGGACGCATTGAACACCAGATGGATGACAATGGGAATTTCCAGCCCCAATGGGTCGATTACAAAACCGTGGAAGGCGTGCCCTTTGATATTGGCATCGTGGGCTACGGTGGCAGCAGCGTGAATTTCCTGCGCCTCTGGGATTCCCGCGCTTCACAGGAATTCGACCTCGAAACCTTCAATGCCGGCGGCTATATCGAGGCGGTGCGCGAAAAAGCCGTTGGCGAAACCATCTCCAAAGTCCTTTATCCCAATGATTCCACCGAGAACGGCAAGGAACTCCGCCTCGTTCAGCAATACTTCTTTGTGAGTTGCTCCCTGCAGGACATCATCCGCCGTTTCTTTGACAGTCACGATGACTGGCAGGAATTCCCCAAGTTTAACGCCATCCAACTCAACGATACGCACCCTGCCATCACCATTGCAGAACTCATGCGCCTCCTGGTGGATCAATATGAGATGGAGTGGGACGCTGCATGGGAAATCACCCGTGCGAGTTGCAACTACACCAACCATACCCTTCTGCCCGAAGCGCTCGAAAAATGGAGCGTTGATTTGCTCGGTCGCGTCCTGCCCCGCCATCTTGAGATCATTTTTGAAATCAACCGCCGTTTTCTCGAGAGCGAAGTGGAGGCTAAATGGCCGGGCGACGCCGCAAAAAAAGCAGCCCTATCGCTCGTTGAGGAAGGACACCCCAAGATGGTGCGCATGGCCTACCTCTCGGTTGTCGGCTCCACCAAAGTCAACGGAGTCGCGGCGCTCCACACCGAACTCCTCAAGAAACATCTCTTTGCGGACTTCCACGCCCTCTATCCCGACAAACTGATCAACATGACCAACGGCATTACGCCCCGCCGTTGGTTGCTGGCATGTAACCCGGGACTCAGCACCCTTGTCTCCAAGAAAGTCGGTTGCGATTGGCCCCGCGATCTCGACAAACTCCTAAGCCTCGCAGACTACGCGGATGACCCGGCTTTTCAAAAGCAATTCATGGCAGTGAAGCGCGCCAACAAAGTTGCCTTTGCGGAATACGCCCTTGAGCACTGCGGGGTCGAAATTAATCCTGACGCCTTGTTCGACGTGCAGATCAAGCGCCTCCATGAATACAAGCGCCAGCACCTCAACCTCCTCCACATCCTCACCCTCTACCGGCGCATCCTTCAAAATCCGGATTATGTGATGCAGCCCCGCGTCTTTATTTTTGGCGCCAAGGCCGCTCCCGGTTACGCCCTCGCCAAAAATATCATCCGTGCCATCAACAAAGTGGCGGAGGTCGTCAACAATGACCCCCGCATCGAGGACAAGATTAAAATCGTCTTTCCCCAAAACTATCGCATCACGATGGCGGAGCGTATTATTCCCGCCGCCGATCTCTCCGAGCAAATCTCCACTGCCGGCAAGGAGGCCTCCGGTACCGGCAACATGAAACTTGCCCTCAACGGCGCACTCACCATCGGCACCCTCGACGGCGCCAACGTCGAAATTCAGGAAGAAGTCGGTGAGGATAATATCTTCATTTTCGGCAATACCGTTGAACAGGTCGAAGCCCTCCGCGCCCGCGGTTACAATCCCTACGATCTATACAATGCCAATTGGGAACTCAAGGCCGTCATCGATTGGCTCCATTCCGATTACTTCACCCCCGGCGAACAGGATGCCTTTGCGCCCTTGTGCCGGAGCCTTCTGGAGGAGGGCGATCCCTACCTCTGCCTCGCCGACTACGACAGCTATATCAAGGCTCAGGAATCCGTCGACCGCGCCTACCGCGATCCCACCCAATGGGCACGCATGGCGATTCTCAACACCGCCCGCGTCGGAAAATTCTCCTCTGACCGCACCATCAGCGAATACGCCAAGCAGATTTGGAAACTCAAGCCCGTTGCGGTTCAAGCCTAGGCTATAGCAACGGCCCGCTCAGTTAATTCTCAATTGTGTCCTGTTTGCGAATGAGTACCTTGCTCTCGTAAATCCAACGGTAGGGTTTTTTGCTGCCGCGATTGACCCGCCGTTTTTTAAACTGCACCGGCCTATCGTGTCCGTTCGCCGAAACGGCGCTGGTATAGGTGGACTCCGGCCATTCCTCCGGATCCGGTAATTGCTCTATCGCTTGCTTTAGTTGATGTACGTTCGGTATGAACTTATTCGAATTTGTTTTATCAGATTCTGGCATGATTTTGAGTCTAACAGAAAATCCAAGTCTAAGAATTCTTAGCACTTCTAACCGCCACTTTAATTTAAAACTTGTCTTTCAGGCAAAGCTTTTTCTTTATGAAAAATGGATTGGGCGCGGTAGCCAAGTGGTAAGGCCGAGGACTGCAAATCCT
>JBELLU010000062.1:0-8104 GCA_042096455.1 Opitutia bacterium | reverse complement strand
TGTTTGTGGCGGCTGGCTTGACTCTGGGAGGGTGATTTGGGATGCTTTTGGGATGGTCGCATATAAGATTGGGCAGCGGTGGATTAGTGAGACGGAGCCGGAGTTGGGCTTGGGGGTTTTGGAGTCGGTTTCGCGGCATCGTTTGGAATTGGTGTTTCCGGCGGCGAACACCACGCGGATTTATGCTGCGGCGAATGCGCCGATCAAACGGGTGGCTTTTCGGGAGGGGGACAGTGTGCAGGCGAAGGACGGGGTCGCGGTGGTGGTTGAATCGGTGACGGAAGTGGAGGGTTTGTTGACCTACCATGCGGCGGGGCAGGAAATTCCGGAGGCGGAGCTTTCGGACAGTATCAGTTTCAGCAAACCGGAGGAGCGTTTGATGAATGCGCAGGTGGATGCTTCGGCGGCTTTTGCGCTGCGTCTGGAGTCGCTGGAGCGTTTGAGCGCGGCGCGTCAATCAAGGGTGGCGGGTTTGGTGGGGGGCCGCATCGATCTGATTCCGCATCAATTGTATATCGCGAAGGAAGTGGCGGAACGCCATGCCCCGCGGGTCTTGTTGGCGGACGAGGTGGGTCTGGGGAAAACGATTGAGGCGTGTTTGATTTTGCACCGTTTGATTCTAACGGGGCGGGCGCGGCGGGTCTTAATTTTATTGCCGGAATCGCTGCAGCACCAGTGGTTCATCGAGTTATTGCGGCGTTTTAATTTGTGGTTTAATTTGGTGGACACCGCGAGCGAGGTGGAGGGCACGGAGCTTTTTATGGAGCACCAGTTGTTCATTTGCAGTTTGCGGGGCTTGACGGAGAACCGTGGCCTGGCGGCGGCGGCTCTGGCGGCGCGCTGGGATATGCTGGTGGTGGACGAGGCGCACCATTTGGAATGGTCGCCGGAGGGCGCGAGTCCGGAGTATGCTTTGGTGGAGGCGATTGCGAAAAAGGCGGCGGGTTTGCTGTTGTTGACGGCGACGCCGGAACAGTTGGGGGCGGAGGGACACTTTGCGCGTCTGCGGCTTTTGGACCCGGACCGCTACCCGGATTTGGAGGGGTTCAAGGCGGAGCAGGCGGATTATACCGAAGTGGCAAAAGTCGCGGCGAAGCTCGATGAAGGGCGGTTACTGACCGAAGGGGAGGTGACGTTTTTGCGCGAGGTCTTTGTGGAATTGGATGCGGCGGCGTTTGATCAGCGAATGAAGGATCCGAAGGGGTTGTTGTTGGATTTAGTGGATCGGCACGGGACGGGACGGGTGATTTTTCGCAATACGCGGGAGGCCTTGCAGGGATTCCCGGAGCGGAAGGGTTTGCCGGTGGCGGTGAAGGCGCGGGCGGGGGTTTCGCCGGAGGCGTTGCGGGATCGTTTTCTGCGGGAGTTTGAATGGGAGGAGTTCGGCGCGGGCGAGGGGGCGGAGTATGATTTCAGGCGGGGGCCGCGGGTCGAGTGGCTGGTGGAATTATTGCGGAGCCTAGGGGAGGAGAAAGTGCTCTTGATTTGCCGGACGAAGGAAAAGGTGATGGCGGTGCACGAGGCCTTGCAGGAATTGGTGAAGGTTAAGGCGGCGGTTTTTCACGAGGATTTGAGTTTGCTGCAACGGGATCGGAATGCGGCGTGGTTTGCGGAACCGGAGGGGGCGCGGATTCTGTTGTGCTCGGAGATCGGGAGCGAGGGGCGCAATTTTCAGTTTGCGCATCATTTGGTCTTGTTTGATTTGCCCTTGAATCCCGAATTGCTGGAGCAACGGATTGGGCGGCTCGACCGGATTGGTCAGACGGAGACGATCAAGGTACACATGCCATATTTGGAGGGGAGTTGTACGGAATTGTTGATGCGTTGGCATCACGAAGGGCTTGAAAATGTGGAGCATTCGCTGCGGGGCGGGAATGCGTATTTGGAGCGTTTCGGGGAGGCGGTGCGGGCTTTGAGCGCGGCGTATCATCAGGGGGATGCGGTGACGGGGAAGGCGGTGCGTGAACTGGTCCGGGAGAGCGCGGCTTTTCGGAAGGAGCTGGAGGCGCAGTTGGCGGAGGGTCAGGACAAGTTGATCGCGCTGAATTCGTTTGAGGCGGGGGAAGCGGGGGAGCTGGTTTCTTGTATTGAAGATTTGGATACAAGCCGGAGCTTGGACGGGTTTATGAACCGGATTTTTGATCACTATGGGGTAAAGGTGGATGATCTTTTTGACCGGACCTATCGTTTGAGTCCGGGGCAATTGTTTACGGATTCTTTCCCAGGGCTTTCGGAGTCGGGGACGAATGTAACCTTTGACCGGGGGACAGCCTTGGGTCGCGAGGACATCAGTTTTCTGACCTGGGACCATCCGATGGTGCGGGGTTCGATCGATTTGATTTTGAGCAGCGAGCAGGGGAACAGTGCGCTGGTGAGTTGGATGGATGGGACGGATGCGCCGGCCTTGATGCTGGAGGCGGTGTATGTTTTGGAAGTGGTGGCTCCGGCGCATCTGCACGTGGATCGCTTTCTGCCGCCGATGCCGCTGCGGGTGGTGGTCGATATGTTTTACGTGGATCAGACGGCGGCGTTTCCGCTGGAGCGGGTGCAGAAGGGGACGCAGGACGAGGCGATCTTCCGTTTGCAGCAGGAACCGGAGCTGTTGCAGTCGCTGGTGCCGAGGCAATTAAAGGCGGCGAAGGATTTTGCGCGGCAACGTCGCAGTGAAATTTTGGAGGGGGCGCTCCGCTCGGCGCATTTCCAATTGGATGGGGAGGCGGTGCGCTTGCGGGAGTTGCGAAAGGTCAATCCCGGGGTACGCCTGGAGGAAATTGAACTGGCGGAGCGGACCATCGAGGAAGTGGCCCGCGCCATTGCGAAGGCGCACCTACGACTCGACGCGGTGCGCCTGATCGTGAACCAGAGGAGTTAAGCCTACGCGAGGATGGGGCTCGGGAGGGGGACTTCCGGGTTTTGGTGCTGGAGGGCGTTGCGGTTAAGGGGGTAGCGGTAGGTGTCACCCTGAAAGTTGCGCAGGATGAGTTCCTCGTCCGTGATTTTCTCAACGTAATCGGGGTTGAGGGGGATTTTCCCGCCGCCGCCGGGGGCGTCGATGACGAATTGTGGGATGGCGTAACCGGTGGTGTGGCCGCGGAGGGAACGGATCAGTTCGATGCCTTCGCGGGGGTCGGTGCGGAGGTGGGCACTGCCGGTAATGAGGTCGCACTGGTAGAGGTAATAGGGGCGCACCCGCATCATGAGGAGGCGGTGGATGAGGGACTGGAGGACCGCAGGATCGTTATTGACGCCTTTTAAGAGGACGGACTGGTTGCCGAGAGGGACTCCCGCGAAGGCGAGGCGTTCGCAGGCTTCGCGGAGGGCGTGGGTACACTCGTTGGGGTGATTGACGTGAATACTCATCCACACCGGGCCGTGTTTTTTGAGGATTTCCGTGAGGGTGGGGGTGATGCGCTGGGGGAGAAAGACGGGGATGCGGGAACCGATACGAATGAATTCGACGTGGGGGATGGCGCGGAGTTCGCGGAGGAGGTGGTCGAGTTTGTTGTCGGAGAGCAGGAGGGGGTCGCCGCCGCTGAGGAGGACGTCGCGGATTTCGGGGTGTTCGCGGATGTATTGGAGGCTCGCGTCGAACTCGGGGTGGAAGTTGTAATCCTGAGCGTTGGAGACGAGGCGGCTGCGGGTGCAGTAGCGGCAATAGGCGGCGCAACGGTCGGTAACAAGAAAGAGGACGCGGTCGGGGTAGCGGTGAATGATGCCGTCCACCGCTTTGGATTCTTCTTCGCCGACGGGGTCGAGGCGTTCCTCGGGGGCGGTTTGGGTCTCTTCAGCGCGCGGGACGACCTGGCGGCGGATGGGATCGGCGGGATCGGCGGGATTGATGAGGTTGAAGAAATAGGGCGTGATCGCGAGGGCGAGTTTCTGGTTGGCGAAAAGGCAACCGGCGCGCTCATCGGGGTCGAGTTCGAGGTATTGTTCCAAATCCCCGAGGGAGGTGAGGCGGTTTTTGAGCTGCCACTTCCAGTCGTTCCAGTCGGCGGGGTCGACATGGGCCCAATGGCCTTGTCCGGAATGCCAATTTTCTAAGGCGTCGTTTGGAAACATGGGAGGTGCGAGGATTGTAACGAAATTAGAGCTTGTTTAAATGAGTAGATGTATAGATATATTTGAATAAGTCAATGCAAAGCGAAGAAGCAAATTTAGAGATGGAAACGATGGCGCGGCAATTTTGGGCGATTGGTGATCCGGTGCGTTTACGGATTCTGCGGATGCTGCCATCGGAGCCGAGTTGTGAGGAGGCCTGCAATGTATCAAAGATTGCGGAACGGATCGGGCTTTCGCAGCCGTCGACCTCGCATCACTTGCGGGTCTTGCGGCAGGCGGGAATCATCACGAACAAGAAGATGTGTCGGGATATGATTTACTGGGTACGTCCGGAGGTGTTGAGCGAGTTGCAGGCTGAGCTGGCAACGGTTCTGGAGGGTGATGCGTAGGGGATGACGAAGACGGAAATAGTCACGGCGCTGGAAGAGATCGCGGTTTTATTGGAGTTGCGGGGTGAGAACCCCTTCAAGATTCGGGCGTATCAAACCGGGGCGCGAGCGCTGGAGACATTGGAAGGTGATTTGGATGCGTTATTGGAGGCGGATGAATTGGGAAGGGTGCCGGGGATCGGGTCGGCGCTGATCGAGAAAGTGGCGACTTTGCGAAGGAGTGGGGCGTTGCCGTTTTTGGACAAACTGCGAGCTTCGGTGGAGCCCGGCTTGATCGAGATGCTGGAGATTCCCGGGCTGGGGGCGAAGCGGGTGCGCAAACTGAACGAGGCGCTGGGGATCGTGGGCATCGACGCCTTGAAGGGTGCCTGTGAAGACGGCTCGGTGGCGGCCATCAAGGGATTCGGCGCAAAGACTGCGGAGAAAATTCTGAGCGGAATCGCGCAACGGGCGGCCTATGCGAAACGGCATTTATGGTGGAAAGCGGATGCGGTGGCGGGTCCGATTCTGGAGGGGTTGCGCGGACTTCCGGAGGTTAAGCGGGCGGAGATTGCTGGGAGCTTGCGGCGTTTAAAGGAAACGGTGGGGGATTTGGATTTTGTGGTAGCGGCCTCGGAGGTCGATCCCGTGATGGCGTGGTTTGTTTCGCAGCCTGCGGTTGAATCGGTGACGGCGCAGGGCACCACGAAATCGAGTGTGCGTCTGGAGGGCGGCTTGCAGGCGGATTTACGGGTGGTGCCGGAGGGGCAATTTGCCTTTGCGCTGCACCATTTTACGGGATCGAAGGAACACAATGTCGCTTTGAGGCAACGGGCGCTGGCGCGGGGTTACAGTTTGAGCGAGTGGGGTCTGACGAAGAAGGGCGAGGCGGATGCGAAGCCTGAAGGGCATGGAATCGAGACCGAGGCGGGCTTGTTTGAATTTCTGGGATTGGCGGAGATCGCGCCGGAGTTGCGCGAGGGAATGGGCGAGTTGGAAGCGGCGGAGGGCGGCGCGATGCCGGAGCTCTTGAAGCCGGAAAAGGTGAGGGGCGTTTTTCATAATCACACCGATGCCTCGGACGGGCGGGACAGCTTGGAAGCGATGGCAACTGCGGCGGCGGCGATGGGATTTGAATACCTCGGCTTGGCGGATCATTCGAAAGCGAGTTTTCAGGCAAATGGCTTGGATGATCGCCGGGTGCTCAAGCAGCTTGAAAAAGTCCGCGCCTTTAATGCCACCGGTTCTGGTGCGGCGCATCTCTTTGCGGGGATTGAGTGTGATATTTTAAAGGATGGTTCACTGGATTTGGAGGATGCGACGCTCGCGGCGCTGGATTACGTGGTGGTTTCGGTGCATTCGGGGTTTGGGATGCGTGAGGCGGATATGACGGCGCGGGTGATACGTGCGATTGAGCACCCCGCGACCACGATGCTGGGTCACCCGACCGGGCGCCTGCTCTTGCGGCGGGAACCCTACGCTATTGATTTGGCGAAAATCATCGATGCCGCCATTGCGAATCGGGTGATCATCGAGATCAATGCGAACCCGCAACGGCTGGACCTCGACTGGCGCCTGTGGCGGCGGGCGGCGGAGCGCGGGCTGCATTGCGCGATCAATCCCGATGCGCACAGCACCGGGGGGCTGGAGTATTACCTGGCGGGGGTGAATATCGCGCGGAAGGGCTGTTTGCCGGAGGAACAGGTCTTGAATTGCCGCGACCGGGCGGGGGTGGAGCGCTGGTTTGCGGAGCGCCGCTAGGAAGTTCGATGCGTGCTTGAAATTGAGCAAATTAGGGATTTAATGCAGAAAAATCAAAGGGCGAGCTTTTGCTAAAAAAACACGCGCTTTGATCTCAGAGGGCAATTAACCCCGGTTGTCTTTACTATTTAGAATAGCACAAGACTTATGGACTGGAACTCACTAACCGTGATATTTGTAGTAGCGGGTGCCTCGACCGCCGTGACTGCATTGTTGCTGCGGCGGTATTACCTGACCCTCCTGCAGGCGCGTGAACAAACCGGAGTAGTGGAAGCGAGAGAAGCGGAGTTGGGGTTGCGGGAGAAGGAGTCGGCGCTGGAGGTGAAATTCCGCAGCAAAGAAGCGGAGCAGGATTTGCAGGGGCGCGAGTTGGCGCGGCTTGAATCTCAGCTCAATTTGGAACGTGAGAAGTTGACGCGCAAGGCACAGGAAATTGAGGACGTGCAACAGGAAATGGAATCGGGCGACAAGGAGGCAGAGAAGACCCGCCGCCTGTATCGCATGAAGCTGCACCAAATCAGCCAAATGGATGCGGCGGAAGCGCGGGAAATATTACTCAAGGACACGCGAAGGGAATGTGAGACGGAGCTGCGGTCTTTGCGGCAGGAATATCTAGGGGAGAGTGAGTCCTCGATAAAGGAGGAAGCGCAACGTATTTTACTGGCGGCGATGCAACGCATCACCAGCAAGCCGATGCACGATGCCACCGCGACGGTGGTGGCTCTCCCGGAGGAAGCGCTCAAGGGACGCATCATCGGGAAGGACGGCCGCAACATCCGCACCTTTGAACATGCCACCGGGACAACGCTCTTGATCGACGAGGCACCCGACTCGGTTTTGATTTCGAGCTTTGATCCGGTGCGCCGCGAGATTGCCCGGATTGCACTGGAGGCCTTGTTGCGGGATGGGCGCATCCAACCTGCGAGTATTGAGGAGGCGGTGCTTGCGGCGGAGGATGATATGGATGCGAATATTGTGCAGATCGGTGAGACCGCACTGCGCCGTCTGCGTCTCAGCACGATGCACCCCGAAATCGTTGGCTTGTTGGGTAAGTTGAACTACCGGCTTTCGAACAATCAGAACACCCTCGAGCACTCCATTGAAGTTGCAAACATCTGTGCCCTGCTTGCCTCGGAGGTGGGTCTGGACCCCGTCATTGCGAAGCGGGCGGGGTTATTGCACGACCTCGGCAAGGCGGTGGACGAGGACTACGCCAGCAGTCACGCCATTGCGGGCGCGGACATCGCGCGGCGTTGCGGCGAGGGCGCACAGGTGGTGAATGCGATTGCGGCACATCACAAGGAAGTGCCTGCGGAAAGCGTTTATGCCGGTCTGGTGATGGTGGGTGATTCGCTCTCAGCGGTGCGGCCGGGGGTACGCACTTCCTCGATTGATAGTTTCATCGGGCGGGTGCGGAGCATTGAAACAATTGCGAAAGAAGAAAAAGGGGTGAGCGATGCCTTTGCGATTCAATCCGGCCGGGAGGTCCGCGTGATTGTGGACCCCGGAAGCATCACAGATGAGGATGCCCGACAAATAGCGCGCCGCATTCGCGGTCGTATTGAGAGCGAACTGAATTACCCGGGCAGTATTGAAATCACGGTAATCCGCGAACAAAGGTTTACGGAAACGGCGGTGTAGGCGAGGCAATTGCTTGCTAAGTTTTTAAAAATCACGCATAAGATAGGAATATTTAAAAAAATGAAGCAGCAAAGGATGAGGTATTTGACGCTGATGGTATTGCTCCCACTGAGCCTCGCCGCAGCGACCAAGGAGGTAGAGCTTAAAAGCGGGGAACGTCTGCTGGGCGAGGTGCTCCCCGGTTCGGATGCGCAAACCCTGCACCTGCGATCTAAAATTCTGGGCGATTTAAAGCTACCCCGCAGTTTCATTGCTTCAACCAAGGATTTGCC
>JBELLU010000061.1:0-8657 GCA_042096455.1 Opitutia bacterium | reverse complement strand
CGGAAGCGGGGGCATTGAGCGCCGCGATGGGAGTGCGCTCGCCCATTGCCATGGCTTCTCCCTGATAACTGTCCATCGAGGCAGTGGTCACGGCGACGTCGGCAACCGGAGTCTGCCAGGGGCCCACCATCTGATCGCGACTGACCATCCCGGTGATACTGCGGTCCGTGATTGTAATGAGGAAGGTCTTGTCGGCGACTGCGGGGAAACGCAGAACCCGGTCGATGGCTTCTTTGAGATCGATGCCCTGTTCGTCTAAAGTGTGGCTTGCGACGGGCTGGCGATTGACCTCGCGGAGGAGCTTCGGCGTCTTTCCGAGCAAGACATCCATTGGTAGATTAATCGGGGTATTTTTAAAATGAGCATCATGCAGGGTGAGCTGACCGTCATCGGTTGCCTCGCCAACCACCGCAAAGGGACAGCGTTCGCGTTGGCACAGGGATTCAAAGTCGGGGAGCCGGTCGGCATTGACCGCGAGGACGTAACGTTCCTGCGATTCATTGCACCAAATTTCCATGGGGCTCATGCTGCGGTCTTCGTTGTGGATCGCGCGCAGATGAAAACTACCGCCCGTGGCTTCAACCAATTCCGGCAGGCCGTTCGACAGCCCTCCCGCGCCGATGTCATGAATCGAGAGCATCGGGTTTTGATCACCCAGCGCGATACAGGCGTCGATGACTTGTTGGCAACGGCGTTGCATTTCGGGGTTGCCGCGTTGCACGGAATCGAAGTCCAGCGCCTCGGATTGACTCCCCGCCGCAATGGAGGAAGCCGCTCCGCCGCCGAGGCCGATTTTCATCGCAGGCCCACCCAGTTGGATGATTGCGGCAGTTGGGGGGATGGGTTTCTTGGCAACATGTTCGCGCTTGAGATTACCCATACCCCCGGCGGCCATAATGGGTTTGTGGTAACCGCGATGCGAGTCGTTGTGAACGATTTGGAATGTGCGGAAAAGGCCACAGAGTTGTGGGCGACCAAATTCATTACCAAAAGCGGCACCCCCGATTGGACCCTCCAGCATGATATCGAGCGGGCTCGCCATGCGGGAGGGGTGTTCCGGAAAGTCTTTCTCCCAGGGCAGAGGATAGCCCGGGATTTGCAGGTGTGAGGTGATGAAAGCAGCAAGCCCGGCTTTGGGGCGTCCGCCGATACCGGTGGCGCCTTCGTCGCGGATTTCACCGCCGACTCCGGTCGCAGCGCCGGGGAAGGGCGAAATGGCAGTGGGGTGGTTGTGGGTCTCGACCTTGCACAGGATGTCGAGGGTAGTCGCGGTTTTACGGTAGCGATGCTCGCCGGTGGGATCGACTTCCCACCAATCGCCCTCGGTGCCCTCGAGCACCCCGGAATTGTCTGAATACGCAACGAGCACCCCTTCGGGATTCAAGGCATGGGTGTTGCGAATCATCTTGAACAAGGATTGCTCACTGCGCTCACCATCGACAATCCAATCGGCGTTGAAAATCTTATGGCGGCAATGTTCGGAATTTACCTGCGAGAACATTACAAGCTCTGCGTCGGTTGGATCGCGACCGATGCGCTGATACGCGTTTGCAAGGTAATCAATTTCCTCGGCACTCATCGCAAGGCCCCAATCCTTGTTGGCTTGATGCAGGGCTTGCGCACCCTCGGCGAGCAATGGAACGACCCGATGCGCGGCGGGTTCCTGCTCCGCGAAGAAATCAGAAAGATCCTCATAGACCGCTTCGGTCATGCGGTCATGCAGGACATAGAGCGCCGATCCAAGCGCCTCTGCTGTTATAACATTGCCCGAGCTGTCGAGGAGGCGGAAATGAATACCGTGCTCAACGCGTTGGATTCCATCGAGGGAGCAATTGCGAAAAATATCGGTGGCTTTTGTGGACCAGGGAGATATGGTTCCTTTTCGGGGTGTGACAAAGAAGCCTCCCTCGCGCCCGAAGGCACCCTCCACATTCAGGAGCGCCTTAGCGCGTTCCTCGGTTTGCGGGTCGAGCGGTTTGTCTAGTTGGAGGCAATAGATCGCAACCGCATCAATCGATTCAACCCGAGCCGCCGCGCCGGTGTGGTTCTTGCCGCCTTCGTCATTAAGCGCCGCAATGAGTGCCTTGAGGCGAAATTCTGAGAGGATGGGTTGGCCCTGAAATAAAGTTGGTCGCATAGAGTTAGAATCCGTAAAGCTTCAGCTTGGTAGCCTCCTGCTTTTAGAACAACTCAAATTCAACTTCATGCGGGAAATTTTACGGCTTTATGCCTTATTCATCGCGGCAAGCTTGGCGAGGATCGCCTTTTGGGCATGCAGACGATTCTCAGCCTGATCAAAAATGATACTTTGGCTTGAATCGAGGACCGCCTGACTGACTTCCTTGCCCGCATGCGCTGGCAGACAGTGCATGAAATAGGCGTCACTTTTGGCTGCTTGCATGAGATCCGCGGTAACTTGATAAGGCGCCATTTCCTTGAGACGCGCCTCCGCCTCGTCCTCATCGCCCATCGAGACCCACACATCCGTATAAACAACGTCCGCATCGCGCACGGCCTCCGCCGCATTGGTGGTCCAGTGGTAGTTGCGCGGCAGGCCATAGGCTTCGAGGGCGTTGTCCAGTTCTTTGCCGGGTGCGTAGCCCTCGGGACCCGCCAAGGCGATCTCCATTCCGAAGTAGGCGGCACTGATGATCCATGAATTCGCCATGTTGCAGGCGGTGTCGCCGAGGAAGGCGACCTTTTTGCCGCGCAGGCTCGCGATATCGACTGCCTCGGGCGAATAGCGCTCAAGGAGGGTGAAGAGATCGGAATACAGTTGGCAGGGGTGATTGAAATCAGTGAGTCCGTTCACGATGGGCATGGTGGCGTTCGCGGTGAACCCCTCGATGATGGCGTGATCAAAGGTGCGAATCACGAGACCGTGCAAATAACGGGACAACACCTTGGCGGAATCCGCGACGCTTTCCCCGCGCCCGATTTGGGTGTTCTGAGCATTCAGGACGATGGGGAATCCACCGAGTTCGTTAATCCCGACCTCAAAGGAGACACGGGTGCGGGTGCTGCTCTTGTAGAAAAGAAGTCCCCAAGACTGCATGTTCAGACTGGCGGGACAATTCAGGCGATCCGCTTTGAAGGCCTGTGTCATTGTAAAGACATCCTGCGCTTCATCCAAAGTGAAATCGGTTTCTTTAAGGAAATGGTGCATAGCAATAAGGTGTTGGGTACCGTGAGTTGGATTAAAATTAGGACAGATCGGCGAAAACCTGCTCCAGGATCTGCACACTCTCGCTGAGTTGTTCGGCGGTTGCGATGAGGGGAGGGAGGAGGCGGATGGTTTGATGACCGGCAGGGACAATGAGCAGCCCTTTTTCCCGCGCCGCCGTGACGACCTCGCTCAACTGATCTTTTAAAGCCAATCCGACCATGAAGCCCTCGCCGCGCAGTTCCGCGATGAGCTTGGGGAATTTGCCGATTAAAGCGTTTAATTCGAGGTGCCAGGCTTGGGAAACATTCTGGACGTGCCGGAGGAGGTCGTCCTGTTCGATAACATCCAGGACCGCATGGGCTGCCGCGCATGCCAGCGGATTCCCGCCAAAGGTTGTCCCGTGAGAACCCGGTTGAAAAAGCTCGGCGCAGGATTCGGACATCCAAATCGCCCCAATCGGAAAACCGCCGCCCAGGCCTTTTGCCATTCCAATGGCATCGGGCTGCACACCGCTCTTTTCAAAGGCGAAGAAGTGACCGCTGCGTCCAATCCCGCATTGGACTTCATCCAGCATAAGCAGCACGCCGCGCTCGGTGCACAGTGCGCGCAAGTCTTTTAAAAATCCAGGTTCCGCCGGGAAAACGCCGCCTTCGCCCTGAATGGATTCAATGAACACCGCGGCGGTCTGGTCATCCATCGCCGCTTCGAAACTTTCAATCTTGTTGAGTTCGCCAAATTTAAAGCCATCCAGCATGGGCCGGAATCCGCCTTGAATTTTCTCCTGTGGAGTGGCGGCCATCCCACCAAAGGTACGGCCGTGAAAAGCATTGATGGCGCAGACGACTCCGTAACGCGCCCCGTCTTTTCCGTCGGAGGAAGCGCGACCGTGCAGACGGGCTAGCTTGATCAAGGCTTCGTTGGATTCGGCGCCGCTGTTGCAGAAAAGGATCCGCCCCGGCCCGGCGCGTTCCAGCAGACGGTCGGCGAGCCGCTTTTGCTCGGGTATACCAAAGAGGTTGCTACAGTGGACCAAGGCAGCCGCCTGTTCCTGCACCGCTTTGACCCAGACGGGGTGACTGTGCCCCAGGGCGTTGACCGCGATCCCGCTGCTGAAATCGAGGTAGCGCTTTCCGGCGGCATCGAACAAATAGACGCCTTCACCCCGCGCTGCATCAAACGGGGTGGGACCGTAATTCTTGGCAAGACTGGAATGGTGCGACATCGGGTAGGGGATTAGCTGTTCAAAATTTCAGTTCCAACACCTTCATCGGTGAAGATTTCGAGCAGAAGACTGTGGTTTTGTTGACCATCAATAAAATGGACGCGATGCACGCCGTTGCGCAAAGCTTTTACGGCACTATCTGTCTTGGGAATCATACCTCTGCTAATCGTTCCGTCCGCAACCAGCGCATCGACCGAATCGGCAGAGATGGATGATATGAGGGAACCGGGGTCGTTGACATCCCGCATAAGACCCGGAACGTCGCAGAGATAGACCAGACGGCGCGCGCGCAAGGCACCGGCTACCCGGGCGGCAGCGGCATCGGCATTGGTGTTGTAAATCTGGCCGTTTTCATCGCAGGCAATCGGGGATATGACGGGGATAAAGCCGTCATCCATCGCCTTCTTGATAATCTTGGTTTTGACGGTATGGGTTTCGCCCACAAAGCCGAGATCGAGCTCCTCGCCATCCAGAACGATTTTCTTTTTTTCGCAGACCAGCAAGTTGTTGCCGGGAATACCGAGGGCGCGGGCGTTCTTCCGGGTCAGCAAGTCACAGATATCATAATTGACCGACTTGTTGAGGGTTTGCTCGACCACCTTGATTGTATTGGCATCGGTAACACGCAGGCCGTGTTCGAAACGCGTCTCTACCTGTGCGGCCTCCAGCGCGCGGGAAATCGCCTTGCCGCCGCCGTGAACCACCACAACCTTGATGCCGGCGGCATGGAGAAAAGCGATGTCGGTGGCGACCCGCGAGCGCACTTCCGGATTGGCGTCGTCCATAAAGGCGCCGCCGTATTTGACCACAAAGATAGCGCCCCGGAAGCGCTGCAAATAGGGCAGGGCTTCGAGCAATACTCTGGCCTTTGTGGTGATGTCGAGTTTGTGGACGTCGCTCATTGGATTAAAGAGGGCTTGCTTATTCGCTTTTGTTGAAATCGACGTAAGCTTCGCTGAGGTCAGCGCTCAGAAGCAGATAGGAAGCGGAGCCGAGATTTAAGTTTATCGTGATCGAGAAACGCGGCTTTGAGACAATCGCCTTCCAATCCGCGATTTTATCGTCCTGCGGCACGCCCTTGATAAGCGCCGGGCAATCATCGTAGCTGATGTCGAGTTGTTCGACTTTGAGCCCAACCCGGGCGTAACCCGCCGCATCGGCAAGCCGACCCCAGTTGGGATCATTCCCGTACCAAGAAGTCTTAACAAGCAGTGAATTCCCAACCGCCCGTGCGACCTTTTCGGCGTCAGCCTTACTGGGGCAACCCTGCACATTCAACTCCACCAGCTTCGTGACTTTTTCGCCGTCACCTACGATTTTTTCCGCAAGCTGTGAACAAACCCGGAGCACCGCATCCGCAAAAGCAAGCCGCACGGCATCGTCGTGGTCGGCGCTGAGGCCGACCCCGCTTTGACCATTTGCCATAATGAGGACGCTGTCATTGGTGCTCATGTCGCCGTCCACCGAGATGCAATTAAAGCTTTGGTCGCAGGCGTCCTTCAGCACGCTTTTTAAATTGGCAGCGTCCGCCTGTAGGTCCGTGACCAAAAAAGCCAGCATGGTCGCCATGTTGGGTTCAATCATGCCCGCACCTTTGGCGATGCCCGCTACCGTGATTTTTTTACCCTCCACTTCAAGGGTGGCGGTTGCGCATTTATGGCGGGTGTCGGACGTTAGAATCGCATTCGCGGCATTTTGGGAAGCAGTTGTGTCGGCGGCGAGTTGCTGCGCGGCCTTGCTGATGCCTGCATCAATCCGCATCATCGGCAACTTCCGTCCAATACGACCCGTTGAGCAAACGAGAAAGGGTGAACCGACTCCGGTTTGAAGTTGCGCCAAGGTCGACATTTGCTTGGCATCGAGCATGCCCTGTTCACCGGTCGCGGCGTTGGCGTTCCCGCTGTTGACCACGATCCCCGCGATACGCTCACCGCTCTTTTTCAGCATTTCCTTACAGAGTAAAACCGGTGCGGCGCACAGGTCATTGAGCGTAAAGACCCCGGCCGCAGGGCAGGGTGCATCCGCCAGCAGGAGGGCGACATCGAGCCGCTCCTTGTCGCCGTTTTCACGGATGTCAGCTGCGACCCCCGCCATCTTGAAACCCGGACAGTCAGACAGACCGTTCGATTCCTTGAGCAATTCAACTGATGAATTTGCACACACGATTAAAAAAGGAGTCCCTCGGTTTGCTCGAATCCGTATTTGAGATTCATGATCTGCACTGCCTGACCGCTCGCCCCTTTCAGGAGGTTGTCAATCGCGGCGTGCAGGACGAAGTTCCCGGTCCGCGCATCGTAGACCGCCGAGATATCCGCCCGGTTCGTGCCGCTGACGTGTTTGGTATCGGGAAAAACACCGCTTTGCAGAATCCCGACAAAGGGTTGTTCCGCATAAGCCTTTTCCCAGCTCGCATAGACTTCCGCTAAAGTACCGTTCGCCTTTGCGACGATGGTGGTGGAAATGCCCCGCGTCATCGGCGCGAGGTGTGGGTTGAATTGCACCACGCAGTCTTTCCCGGAAAAAGCAGAGAGCTGTTCCTCGATTTCCGACAAATGCCGATGCATAGGCGTGCCATACGCGACCATACTTTCGTTGCGCTCGGCATAGATGAACGAGTCCGCGACCTTTTTTCCCGCTCCGCTGACGCCACTGTAGCTGTTGATGACAATGCCGGAGATATCGATCAAAGCATCCTTCAACAAGGGAACGAGCGGCAACTGCACGCTGGTTGGATAACAACCCGGGCATGCGATTAGGGAAGCATTTTTCCAGTCCCCGTCGGCTAATTCCGGCAAGACATAAGGTGCGGCGGAGAGCAGATCCGGTGCGGGGTGCGCCTTGCCGTAGTAGGTCTCGTAGAGGGCAGGGGAGTTCAGGCGAAAATCGGCGCTGAGATCGATGACCACTTTGCCCGCCTCATGGAGGGGTTTTGCAAAATCACTGGCAACACCATGAGGGAGCGCCAAAAAGAAGAGATCGAGATCATCCCGGGCTGCGAGCGCGGCGGGGTCCGACCCTTCAAATTTCAATTCCCCCAAGAGATGCCGCAGGGCAGGCATGGAATCTGCAACCTTTACGCCAACCAGAGTGCGCGAAGTCACCGCCGCCAATACCACCTGAGGGTGAAGGGCGAGGATTTTGACGAGTTCTACCCCCGAATAACCGGAGGCGCCTATGACTGCTGCATTCATGGAAATTGAATAATGGGGTTGGGATCAGGAAAAGGAAAACAAAAAACCCTCCACTGGCACGTAATGAAACGGCCATGGAGGGTTTGCAAATTTGCGTCCTTGAGCCGCAGCGTGATTAACGCTTCGAGAATTGGAAATTTTTGCGTGCGCCTGGTTGACCGGACTTCTTGCGTTCGCGACCTCGGGGATCGCGCTTCATGTGGCCTTCCTGCTTGAGCGGAACACGGAGTTCTTCGTTCATCTTTTCCAGGGCGCGGGCAATACCGAGGCGAACCGCTCCGGCTTGGCCGTTCAGACCGCCGCCTTTGGCGTTTACCGTGATATCGACTTCCTTCTCCATCTCAACCGTGGTGAGCGGCGAAAGCGCGGCGCGGGTGAAGTCCTCCGCCTTGAAATAGTCGGCAGGGGACTTACCGTTGATGAGAATCTTGCCGGTGCCGCTGGTAAGGCGCACACGGGCGGTGGCTGTCTTGCGACGACCAACGGTTACAAAGGTGTTTTCTGCGGTTTGGGTCATGGTTTAAAAGTGGATTATACCAAGGGCTTGGGTTGCTGTGCCTGGTAGGGATGATCCGGGCCGGTGTGGATCTTAAGCTTTTTGATCATTTGACGACCGAGCTTGTTGCGCGGGAGCATGCCCTTAACAGCGTGTTCGATGATAAACTCGGGTTTGTTGGCGCGCATGTCTTCCATGGTGATGTGCTTGTCGCCGCCCATCCAGCCGGAGTAGAACATATAGCGTTTGTCGGTGTTCTTCTTGCCGGTGACCTGAATCTTCTCGGCATTAACAACCACAACGAAATCGCCGGTATCGGCATGCGGCGTGTAGGTCGGCTTGTGGCGACCACGGAGAACATTGGCGATCTTGACCGAAATACGACCCAAGGTCTCATCGGCGGCGTCCACAATGTACCACGCTTTAGTGTGGTCAGAACTGGTTGAAAGAGTTGTCTTCATTGGTTTTTGGAAAAGCGAAAGAGCAAACTTCCCGCCGCTGCCGCTGTCAATGCGAATTTATCGCTTTTTCAATATACTTTACTCGACCCACCGGAAGGCACAGTCGGCATTATACACAACT
>JBELLU010000060.1:0-8824 GCA_042096455.1 Opitutia bacterium | reverse complement strand
AAAGTTAATCACTTTAAACCACCACATTCTGCGGCGCAGCTTTAAGAAAACCGGCGATATTAGCGGCCGATATTTCAAGCATCCGCCGCCGACTCGGTTCACTCGCCCACGCGAGATGCGGCGTGAGCATACAATTCGGCACACCGAGGAGCGGATTATCCTCCCGCATGGGTTCCACCGCCACCACATCCAAGGCGGCACCCGCCAGTTGACCACTCCTCAAAGCTACCGCCAAATCGTCTTCATTTATCAAACCACCCCGGGCGGTATTGATCAAGAAAGCCTCTCCCTTCATCGTGCCCAACAAATCCGCATTCACAAACTTGTGATTCTCGGCGGTCTCAGGGCAATGCAGACTCACCACATCTGAAGTCGCAAAAAGTTTTTCGCGATCGACCCATTCAAAGCCTTCCCAATCCGGAGTGTCACGCGGATTCCTGACACAGGCCTGAATCCGTGCGCCCATCGCGTGCAGGATCGCGCCCACCCGACGACCGATATCTCCAAAACCCATCAAACCCACCGTAAGCCCCGTCAATTCAATCGGTGCCTGCTTCCAATAGCAAAACTGCCGTGATCGCACCCAATCCCCCGCCTGCACACTTTCATTGTGCAGCCCACATTGATGACACAGCTCCAACAAAAGGGCCACGGTGTGCTGTGCCACCGAAGCCGAACTATACGCCGGAACATTGCAGACCCGTATACCCGCCTCTCGCGCCGCCTCCAAATCAACATTATTATAACCCGTCGCCAAGACCGAGATCAATTTAAGCTCTGGCAACTCCCTTAAAGTCTCCGCCCGCAACGGCACCTTATTACTCAAAACAACCGTCGCACCCCGCGCGTGCTCCACCACCGCTTCCTTCGAGCCCGCCGTGAAATCATACAACACCAATTCCCCCAGTTCCGCCAACGCATCCCGAGCCGCCTTTTCAAAACCCAGCGTCTCCGCATCCAATACCACTATTTTCATCCACAAAACCAGTCAGAAATCCCGGAACGACGCAAGCCCCCTCCGGCGCTACTTCGTCGTAAACGCCTAAAACTATCAAGGCATACCTGGACTGCACGATTACGCATTTTTGCATAATATATTATGATTATGCATTTTTAATCATGCATCGTTTTCACTAGTTTAAAGAGATAATCACGTCCAATCCCCAAAATTCATGAGTTCTTCAAACTATTTACACTCAATCTTCAATCTCGATAAAAAAGTTGCTGTTGTCATCGGAGGCACGGGTGAACTTTGCGGCGCGATGGCGGAAGGCCTCGCTGCGGCAGGCGCGGAAACCGTGCTCGTTGGTCGCAACGAAGAGAAAGCCAAAGCGCGTCTTGAAAAGATCGAGTCCGCAGGAGGCAAGGCCTACTTCGAGCAAGTCGACGTCAACTCGAAGGCATCCATTCAAGCACTCCTCGATACGGTTTTGGCAAAGTCCGGCAAGGTCGATATCCTCGTTAACGGTGCGGGTGTGAATTCACCCACGCCTGTCTTCGAGATCAAAGAGGAGGAGTTCGACAACATTCTAAATACCAATCTGAAAGCGGTGCTCTTTGCCTCACAGGTCTTTGGCAAGTATCTCGTCGATCGTGGCGAAGGCGGCAGCATCATCAACATCGGTTCCATGAGTGGCATCATCCCGCTCTCGCGTGTCTTCACCTACTCCGCCACCAAAGCGGCAGTGCATAATCTCTCCAAGAATCTTGCCCGCGAATGGGCTGAGGCCAAAGTGCGCGTGAATACGATTGTCCCCGGCTTCTTCCCTGCCGAACAAAATAAAAAAGTGCTCACTCCCGAGCGCGTTGCTTCCATCATGAGCCACACCCCTGCCAATCGTTTTGGCGAAGCCCACGAACTCATCGGCGCGACCCTGCTGCTCGCATCCGATGCAGGCAGCTTTATGAACGGCGCTGAACTTGTGGTCGATGGCGGCTATGCCTCGATGACGATCTAGTACCCCGCTTGATTATCACATACCCAATAATAAAATTTAAATTCCCACCACCCCAACATTCGAGGTTCGAAGTTCTATGAGTTATTTACATGAAAACTTTCTGCTGCCGAACAAGACCGCACAGCGCTTATTCCATGAAGTGGCGGCCAGCCAGCCGATCATGGACTATCACTGTCACCTCCCGCCTGAAGCAATCGCACGCAATGCACGCTTTCCGAACCTAGCCGAGATCTGGCTTGGTGGCGACCACTACAAGTGGCGTGCCATGCGTGCTGCAGGTGAAGACGAGTCTTTGATCACAGGCGACGCTGACCCCAAGGATAAGTTCGACGCATGGGCACGCACGGTTCCTCAAACAGTGCGCAATCCCTTGCACCACTGGACGCACCTGGAACTCAAGCGTTACTTCAAAACCAACCTCGTGCTGAGTCCAAAGACTGCCAACGAGATCTGGGAGCTAACCAACGCGCAAATCGAAAATGACAGTTTCAACGTGCACAACATCTGTGAGGATTTCAACATCCACGCAATCGGCACAACCGACGATCCAATCGATTCGTTGGAGCACCACATCACACACAATGCCACCGCGCATCAGACCAAGATTTTCCCGACTTACCGACCGGACAAGGCCATGCTCACGGCGAATATTCAGGGATGGAACGAGTGGACCGATGCACTCGCGAATGTTTCCGGACTCACAATCAACAGCGCGATAACATTCGTCGAAGCACTCAAAGCACGTCACGATTACTTCCATGAGCACGGCTGCCGTCTGACCGATCATGGTCTCGAGCTCTGCCCATACATTCCATGCAGCAATGAGGACGCAGAAGCCATTTACAAGAAGCTACGCTCGGGTCTCGCATTAGATACAAACGAAGCCGAGCAGTGGATGACCTTCATTCTTCAGCACGTTGCGCGTTGGAATGCCGCCAAGGGCTGGACCATGCAGTTCCACATTGGTTCAATCCGTAACAATAACACAGGCATGTTCAAAAAGCTCGGTCCTGACAGCGGCTACGACTCGATGCTGGATGAACCCGTCGCACGTAAATTTGTCGCTTTTCTCGACAGTCTCGCGCTGACAGACGAGCTGCCTAAGTCGATTTTTTATCACCTCAACCCCAACCAACTCTACCCGTTGGCAACCCTCATGGGCAGCTATCAGGACGGCTCGGTTCCGGGTAAGATGCAACTCGGTTCCGGTTGGTGGCACGTTGATACGATGGACGGCATGCGCACTCAAATGGAAGTACTCTCCAGCGTGGGCCTCTTTAGCAAATTTGTGGGCATGCTGACCGATTCACGCAGCTTCCTAAGTTTCCCGCGTCACGAATATTTCCGCCGCCTGATCTGTAACATCATTGGCAACGACGTGGAAGCGGGTCTCATCCCGGACGACAAAGCAATGCTGGATACACTCATCGCCGACATCTGCTTCGGTAATGCAAAACGCTACTTCAACTTTCCAGGAATCTAAATCATGAAAATTCTTCTCACCACCACCTCCTATCAAGATTGCCCGGGTGATCACCACGCCATGCTTGAAAGCACGGGCGCTGAAATCTTTCGCGAGCGCGGTCCGCTTTCAGAATCACGTATGCTTGAGCTTGCGGGTGACTTTGACGCCTTCCTTTGCGGTGATGACGAGATAACGCAAGCTGTGATCGATAAGTCCCTACCAAAGCTTAAAATCATCGCGAAGTATGGCATCGGCGTTGACAAGATCGACGTGAACTACGCGACTGAAAAGAAGATCCCCGTGAGCTTTTGCCCGGGCGTTAACCACACAACCGTAGCAGAGCACGTCTTCATGCTCTTGCTGGCACTCAACAAGAACCTCATCGATCAGGCAAATACCACCGCTGCCGGTGGTTGGAAGCGCATGACCGGTCACGAGATCATGGGCAAGACCATCGGCATCATCGGTCTCGGTCGTATTGGCCGTGAAGTCGCAATCCGTGCCAACGCCTTTGGCATGCAGTGCATTGCCTACGATCTCTACTGGCCGGAAGCATTCGCCAACGAGCACAACATCACACGCATGCATGGAGTCACGCAGTTGCTTCGCGAAAGCGACATCGTCTCGCTCCACACCAACCTGACCGAAGAAACACGCGAAATGATCTGCACCGCATCAATCAGCAACATGAAAGACGGCGCCATCCTGATCAACTGCGGGCGCGGCGAGCTAACGAATTCTCATGACATCGCCGCAGCGCTGAAAAACGGAAAACTAGGCGGATATGGCGCGGACGTACTCGAGCAGGAACCCCCGCCAAGTGACCACCCCTTGCTCGGTTTGAAAAACTGCATCATTACACCACATGTTGGGTCGCGCACCTACGAAAGCGTTCAGCGTCAGGCCGGCATGGCGACCGAGAACCTCGTCAATTTATTAAAGGGCAAAAAAGCACTCGCCCAAGTCAATGATGTCCCCCCACCCGAAGCGCTCATTTAACCGAAATCATCAAGCGAATGACTGAACAATTCTACATCGTCCCACCCGAGCAGCACAACGCCCTCGTCTCCGCCGCGTATCAACACCGTGAATACACAGAGGAGGAAGCCGCCCAAGCGGCACGTTTCTCAGCCTTTGCGGCACAGCATGGCATTCGCACCCACAATGCCATTAAAGCCCTGCACTTGGACCACCTCTTCGGCAGCGTCACTGGTGGTTGCGTGCCCGGCGCAAAAATCGAAAAGCTCGCTTGCCGTTTTCCTGCGAGCCAGATCTGGAATGCCAACAAAAAGCTCGGGCAAGCGACTGCCTACGAGGCGATCGACGAGTGCATCCAACTCGCCGACCAATACGGCATCGGTCAGGTCTCTGTAGATAACGCCTTCCATTATCTTTGGGGCGGCGGCTATGTCATGGAAGCTGCAAAGCGCGGATATATTGCCTACACAAACTGCACCGCCGCATTAGCTGAAGTCGTTCCATTCATGGGCAAACATCCAACTCTCGGCACGAACCCCCACAGTTGGGGCTTTCCAACTACCGATGCCGTGGGTTTCCCCATCGTTATCGATTGGGCAACCTCCGTCATCGCGATGGGACGCGTGCAACAATTCCTGCGCGAGGGGACCCCGCTCCCCGCCAACGCGGCAGTCGATTCAAATGGCGAAATGACACAGGATCCGAATGCCGTGAAGGCGCTGATGCCCTTTGGCGCGCATAAAGGTTATGGCCTGAGTCTCATCAACGAAATCGTCGGCGCTTTTATTGGCGGCAGCTTACCCACCTTGCGCAGTCGCACCATTCCTGCTGGTGAAAAACGCAGCCCTAATTTCTATTTCCAAGTGATTCATCCCGATGCGATCAATGGCGGTGCTTTTGCGCAAGGGCGCGATCAGGCCACCAACATCAAAGCGGTGATTGAGGACATCCTTGGGCACGGCAATGAGAACTGCCTCCTACCCGGTCAGCTTGAGGCGAAATGGGCGGAACGGGTCGATAAAGCGGGCGGCCTGCTCTTCACTGAAGCCGAAATCGAAGCCTTTAATGAAATAGCGGCAGAATGTGAACACGAGGCGTGGTCATTGGATCAATTTCAGCCCGAATCGACCGACCCATAAAACTTGGACCAGAATACCTGAAGCGCCTGCACGGCAAAGTCGCGGGGCCTTGACGCATGCGATTACTTTCGACGACAAGGCGATAAGGCACGGCAAGGGATGCAATCACCGCGTGGTCGATCCATTCATTGAAAGCATGTAAGTCTCACCCTTGCGAATTGTCGCTGCGATACTGACTGGGAGAGCAACCAACAGAGCTTTTGAAAGTATTACTGAGGTGCGGGGCATGACAAAATCCCGTCAGCGCGGCGATTGTTTCTATAGAATCGCCAGTGGTTGTCAGTCGACGCTTCGCCTCTTGAATACGAATACGAATTAAACACTCGCGTATGCTTGCGTGCATTTGCGCCCGAAATCTGGATTCCAAAGCCCGGCGACTGATTCCAAAATTTTGGGCAAGCAGATCGGTGCTTATGCTCTGTCGATAGTTACTTTTTAGATAAACGATCAGCTGGCGTATGAGTGGATCCGAGACAGCCAGCATATCCGTGCTTTTACGGATCTGAATACCCTTTGGAGGAATATAACGAATACGCTCTTTTAAAACTTTACCCGCCATCAATTGATCCAACATCTCGGCTCCTTTGTAGCCAATTGTTTCTAAATCATGCCGCACGCTGGAAAGCGGCACCGCTTGATTCTCGCAAATCAACGCATTGTTGTCCGCACCCAAAATTGCGATTTCATCCGGCACTCTAATCCCCGCACTCAGGCAAAGGTTTAAAATCCAAGCGGCATCGTAATCACTTTTCGCATAAATAGCACAGGGCTTGGGCAAGGCTTTGATTCGCTGCGTGATATAATTTGTATCCTGGGGGCGCTTGCGATCCAAGCGTAGACAATCAAAGCCCGCAGTCGCCAAGACTTCACGGTACGCCTCAAAGCGGGCGCGACTCACAGGATTCGAAGCAAGCGCAAACCATGCATAGTGGCGATGTCCCGCCTCAATAAAATGCGCCGCACCCAAACGACCAATTGCGTGATTATCCGCAACCACACGCGGTAGATCAATGTCCTCTCGCCAGATTGAAAGATCCACAATCGGCACCTTCGCGGAGCGAATGAAATGCTCGAGCTGACTGCTATTATTGAGAGAAGTGATGATGCCATCGCCTGACCAGTTTTCCGGCAATTGAAAATCCTTTAGGATGCTCACATTCAGATGCCAACCATGTTGACTGGCATAACGAGCAATCCCCTCGTGCGCGGATTGGTCATAACTGCCCAATACCATCAATACATGCCTCGACTCCATGATTGCGTGTTTTTGCATGATATTTAATGATTATGCAATTTTAATCATGAGCCGCTTTCGCTATTCTGTGTATAAAATCACTTCCATTTCTCAAAACCCGAAACGCACCCATCATGCCACTAGAAATTAAATCCGCTGAATCCTGCGACTATGCCTGTGTATCACTCGGCGAAGTCATGTTGCGCCTCGATCCCGGTGAAGGGCGCGTGCACACCAGCCGCCAGTTCACCGCCTGGGAAGGTGGCGGCGAGTATAACGTCGCGCGGGGATTGCGTCGTTGCTTTGGACTCAAAACTGCGGTGGTCACCGCTTTTGCGGACAATCCTGTTGGCCGCCTCGTCGAGGACTTCATTCTGCAGGGCGGAGTCGATACGCAATTCATCAAATGGGTGGAGTATGATGGCATCGGACGTGAAGTGCGCAACGGGTTGAACTTCACCGAGCGCGGATTCGGGATTCGCGGCGCGGTAGGCTGCCCGGATCGCGGCAACACCGCCGCCAGCCAGCTCAAACCCGGTGACATTGACTGGGAGGAGATTTTTGGCAAACGCGGCGCCCAATGGTTTCACACCGGAGGCATCTACGCAGCGCTCAGTGCCACCACCCCTGATGTCGTGCTCGAAGCCGTCAAGTGCGCGAAAAAGCACGGCACCATTGTCAGTTACGATCTCAACTATCGCCCCTCCCTCTGGAAAGACTTCGGGGGCCTTGCCAAGTGCCGGGAAGTGAACCGTGCAATCGCCCAATACGTGGATGTCATGATCGGCAATGAAGAAGATTTCACCGCTTGCCTTGGGTTTGAAGTTGAAGGTGTGGACGAGAACATATCCCACATCCCCGTCGAAGCCTTCAAGCAAATGATCGAAACCGCCACCAAGGAATTTCCGAACTTCAAGGCCACCGCAACCACCCTGCGCGCCGTGAAAACCGCAACCATTAACGACTGGGCTGCCATGGCATGGCACGACGGCAAGTTTTACGAATCGCTTCAGTTCCCGGAGCTTGAAATCCTCGACCGCGTCGGAGGCGGCGATAGTTTTGCCTCCGGCCTCATCTATGGATTCCTCACTGAAAACGATCCACAGGAAGCGGTCGACTATGGCTGCGTGCACGGCGCACTCGCCATGACTACGCCGGGCGACACCACCATGGCATCGCTCAAAGAAGTGAAAAAAATCAAGGGCGGTGGCGGCGCACGCGTCGATCGCTAGCCATAACAGTTTACAAACATTGCACGTCCAACATCGAAGGTAGAACACTAAAAGCTCAACAACTCATTCGACCTTGAATGTTCGATGTTCAGCGTTCGAAGTTCATAATCATGTCCCTACTCGACCAATCCCCGTCATTCCAGTAATCGTCATTGACGACGTCGCAGATGCAAAACCACTCGCGAACGCCCTACTCGAAGGCGGCCTCAACATCATAGAAGTCACTTTTCGCACAGCAGCCGCAGCCGGTGCAATCGAAGCTATTGCGAATGAGTTCCCCGAGATGCTCGTCGGAGCAGGCACCGTCGTCACGCCCGAACAGGCGAAGATTGCCATCGAATCCGGCAGTAAATTCGGCCTCGCACCCGGCACCGATCCCGAAACGATCGCCTACTTCAAGGAGCGAAACGTGCCCTTCATACCCGGCATTATGACGCCCAGCGACATTCAAACTGCGATTAAAGCAGGCTGTGAGCACCTCAAATTCTTTCCTGCGGGCGCAGCCGGCGGGCCCAAGCTCCTCAAAGCCATGGCTGCACCCTACACCAACCTCGGCGTTAAGTTTTGCCCAACCGGTGGCGTCTCCCTCGACAATATGAACGACTACCTCTCCATGCCCGAAGTCTTTGCAATCGGCGGCTCCTGGCTCGCAACCAAAGCACAAATTGCCGCCAAGGATTGGGGAAAGATTACCACACAAGTCAAAGACGCACTCACGCACGCAACACGAGCCTGAACTTGCCCGCCACCCCCTTGACTCCGTTTGATTGTATAAAGCGGATAGCAAAAAAAAGCCCTCCGGGTGGAGGGCTTGAATT
>JBELLU010000059.1:0-8960 GCA_042096455.1 Opitutia bacterium | reverse complement strand
AGGTGGTGCTCGCCCTTGGGCCGGAACGCGGTTGGAGTTCCGGCGAACGCGACACTTTGCAACGCAATGGTTGGCAACTCGCGCACTTGGGTCCTTTTGTTTTGCGCTCTGAAACTGCGGCGGTTGCAGCGGTGAGCACTGCTGCCACCACGCTGGGACTCTGGACCGCACCCAGTTCAACTCAGCTTTAGACGCGGTGTTTTTAAACTACGAATCACACGGATAACACGAATCAGGCGGATGTACGCTAATGTTTTTTATAAGCGGATATTAGCGAAAATAAGTGGTACCAGCTACGCTGGTTTCAGTGCGGTTTTAGGAACATTAAGTTTAGAACCACGAAAAACACGAAAGGGATTGCTTGTTGTTGTATGGTGGAAGCGGCAATCCTGCCGCTTTACTGTGGATTGAAAAGCGACAGGAGTGTCTCTTCTACGTATAAGATCGGGTGATTTTTAAACTGGCGGCTTCAGGACTGGGGAGGGCGCTGGTAAACCGCGACGCTGGGTTTGTCTTTGCCGGATTTTCCAAGACGCCGGATGCATTCCCAATTCGGGAAATGGAGTTCGAGGTCGCCCGGCATCTCCAGGCAGATGAGTCCGTCCGCTGCGGTGACGGGTTCGATATTTTCCGCAAAAATAGTCTGCATCTTGGACTCGATCATAGCGTAGGGAGGATCGATAAAGACGAGGTCAAAGGGGCCGTGGCTCGCATTGATGGCATACACTTTTTGAGTCAGCACCTGCCAGTTTTCGGTGTTTTCCATTTGGCAGCTTTTTGCGACGGCGGCGAGGTTTTGGCGGAGGCAGGCGACGACTTCGGCGCTGTTCTCGACAAAGAGTCCGGCGCTCGCGCCACGGCTCATGGCCTCCAGTCCGTAAGCACCGGTTCCGGCAAAACAATCCGCAACTCGCACGCCTTCGATATGGGAACCGAGAAATGAAAAGACCGCTTCCCGCATTTGATCGGTAGCGGGACGGGTCTCGCGCCCCTTGGGAGCGGAGAGTTGGATGCCGCGTGCTTTGCCTCCGGTGATGCGCATGGTGGGTGGGTTCTAGCGAACCGCCTGCCAGACACGGAGGAGGCTTTCCACGAGCGCCGGTAATTCCGCGAGGGGGATTTGGCTGGCGGCGTCGGAGATCGCTTGGTCCGGGTTGGGGTGGGTCTCCAGGAAGACGCCGTTGGCTCCGGCGGCGAGGGCGGCGCGTGCCAGAGCGGGTACGTGTTCGCGTTGACCGCCACTGATCCCGCCCGCCGCGCCGGGGAGCTGGACGCTATGGGTGGCATCAATGATGGTGGGATGTCCGTTTGCCGCCATGATACCGAAACTGCGCATATCGACGACGAGGTTTTGGTAGCCGAAGGTGGTGCCGCGATCGGTTTGCCAGATTTCGTTGGCCCCGGCTTCCTCCAGTTTTTTGACTACAAATTGCATTTCCTGCGGGGAGAGGAACTGACCCTTTTTGACGTTGATGGCGCAGTCGGTTTTTGCGGCGGCGAGGAGTAGGTCGGTTTGCCGGCAGAGAAAGGCGGGGATTTGGAGGGCGTCGACCACGGCACCGACCGCTTCGCATTGTTCGGGCAAATGGATGTCGGTGATCGTTTTAAACCCGTACTCGACTTTGATGGTCTGGAATATTTCGAGACCGCGATCGAGGCCGGTGCCACGGTCACTGCCAATGGAGGTACGGTTTGCTTTGTCGAAGGAACCTTTGAAAAGGATATTCAGCTCCGGGTGTTTTTCCTGCAGCGCCTTGAGGGCATCCGCGACCGGCCGACAGGTTTCGAGGCTCTCGAGGGAACAGGGGCCCGCGAGGAGGAGGAGTTGATCCGGGTTGTGCAACATAGTGATATTTAGGGTAAATTTATTTGAAACGCCAAGCGGTAAAGCAGGTTCTTTTATTCCGCGATAAGGAGGTTTAATTCCCTGCGAAGGTCGGGTTCGAGTTCGGCGGTTTGAATCCATGCGGCGGCGGCATCCGGGTCGCTGGCGTTCCACGATTCAAGGGATTCCGCGAGCTTGCGGATGCGTGCTTCGGGTTCGCTAATGGCATTGCTCCAGAGGGTGGCAGCTTCGGGGGAGTGGGCTTGAATGCTTTGAACAAAACCATGAATGGCGGCGTCACGCTGCGGCCCGGGGGCTTGTTCGCTTAGCCAGGCCGAAGCGGCGACCGAGTCGGTGCGGGTCCATTCATGCAGGAGGGTTTCGGTGGCGGCGTTATTTTTGAGCGGGTCGCCTTCGGGGAGATCGTTCAACCACTCGGCGGCGCGGGTGGGGTCGTTGCGGGCGAGTGAGGCAACGTATGCCTCCAGAAGCGGTGCATCGGGGAAGGTATTTAGGTAAGTGCGCACCAGTCCTTCGGCAGTGGCGGGATCGCTCTCGGTTATTTTACTCAGGCAATGTTCGAGGGCTTCGCTGGAACCGAGGAGCGCTTCTTGCGCCGCCCATTCGGTGGCAGCTTGGGGGTCATGGTTGCTCCATGCATCCAAAAGCGCTTGAGCCGCAACGAGGCGCGAGGGTCCAAGCGGGATGCCTTCAATCCATTGCGCGGCGGTCGCGGGGTCTTGTGCGCCCCATGCTTCGGCGAGCGCCGCCGCCGCGACATCTTTACTGCCGTCACTTGCCATGCCGTCAATCCAAGCCGCCGCCGCGGCGGGGTCTTGTGCGCTCCAGAGGGTCACGCCATTCTTGAGGGTTTCGCTGCGCGCGAGGCCCTGGGCGTTGGACTCGAGCCACAGGAGGGCACCCTCCGCATCCTTGCTCGCCCACAGGGCGACCACTTCAAGCATCGCCTGCATTCGCGGGGCGCCGGGGTCTTGTTCCTGAAGCCATCCCATCGCGTCCGAGGGATCCAGTTCGGCGCGGCGACGCGCTTCGTTTAGGAGGGATTCAAGGTAGGAATTGGGTGCGCTGATTGCGGGGCGTTCCGGGAGTTCCAAATCGGTTTGTGTTTCCGGTTCGGTCGGGGTGTTGTTTGAAATTTCGGGGAGGTGCAGGGCTTGGGGCGCCGGGGGCTGACTGCGGCGGAGCAGTTCGCGCAGTTGTTGCTCGAGGTGCAGACCGTAGGGGATTGCCACGCAGAGGAAGAGCAGGAAGGCGATGGCGAGCCAGTTAGTCGATCGGTTATTCATGGGGATTTATTCCAGGCCAAAGAAGTTGCGGGTATTGGCAGTCGTGATGGCAGCGAGTGCCTCGGGCGCAACACCGAGTACCTCGGCGGCGCGTTCGGCGATATATTTCAGATAAGCGGGTTCGTTGCCTTCGCCGCGGTGTGGTTCGGGAGCGAGATAGGGGCAGTCGGTCTCAAGCATGAGGCGTCCGACGCCCTGAGTGGCGAGTGCGGCCCGTACCGAGTCCGCTTTTTTATAGGTCACAATTCCGGTAAATGAGGCGCGTCCTCCGCGCTCGTTGATTTGTTTGATTTCATCGGGCCCATAACTGAAGCAATGAAAGACGACCCGCGCCCAATCGATGCCGGATTCGTCAATCATACGCCGGGTGTCGTCAAAGGCATCGCGGCTGTGAATGATGACCGGTACTTCCAGTTCGCGGGCCAGCGCCAATTGTTCGCGGAAGGCTGCTTCCTGGTGGAGGATGGTCTCGCCCGCCGCGACGGGGTCTTTTGGCAGGTGAAAGTAATCGAGCCCGATTTCTCCAAGGGCGCAGGGAGGGTGGGGCGGCATGAAGAAGGGGGAGAGCTGCGTCACGTCGTCCGCCCAATCGGCCTCTACGTAACAGGGATGGAGTCCGGCGGTGTAAAAAATTTTTCCCGGATGGGCGGCGCTCATTTCGCGATAGGGAACCCAGTCGCTCGTGGAGGTGCCGACTGCGATCATTTGCCCGACCCCCGCTTGCTCGGCTCGTTTCAGCACCTCGCCCAGGGTGCCATTCTTTTGAAAACCCTGCAGGTGGCAATGACTATCGATGAGGAAATTGGAGGGCATGTTTTCAGGCGGGGTTTGCGTTACCAAATAAATAATTTTAAATCGGGAACTCGTTTGAAGTGTTTGGCGTTGGCGGAGACAAGGGTAGAATCGGTGCAGCGTGCATGTGCGGCGATTTGGGTATCAAAATCACCGATCTGAATCCCTTTACCAGTTAAATATGCCAAGAGTCGTCCGGTTGCCTGCGCTGCTTCCGATTCAAAGGGGAGGACTTTAACGGCATCGAGGAGGATTTGAACTTTCTTTTTTTCCCGTTTTCCACCGGCGTGGTGAACGCCCGCCCAAAGTTCACTTTCAACGACTGCGCTGATGCAACAAGCCTGACCCTCAATTTCGGCGGGCGGTTGCATGCCGCGCAAGAGTTTTATGCAGGCGGAGGTGTCGAGCATGTACGACATTAAACCCCCTTGCTTGTTTTGAGGTTCACGCGTTGTCCGGTGGTGCTTTGCGGGAGGCGGTCCGGGAAATCGCCGCCAATTTCAGCGCAGGTTTCCGCCACCTGAGCGAGGGATGGATTGCGGGGGCGGATAATGATGTGGTCCTTGTGGCGTTCGAGGCTTACCTCGCGGACGCCACTGACCCAGCTTTTGGGGATTCGCAACGCAATAGAGCGCCCTGTTTCAAAGAGTTTTGCGGTTTTCATGGTATATACCGTGATATGTATCAATCGACTTGTCAATGAAAGTGCTTGAGATGTTCGGCAAGGGAATCATCTTGCAGTGAAAATCTTTTTATACGCCTAATAAAAATATTATGGAAGATGTTATTATTCTAGGAACCGGATGCGCGGGTTTGACCGCCGCAATTTACACCGGTCGTGCGCAGTTGAATCCCCTCGTATTGGAGGGAACGCAACCGGGGGGTCAATTGACGACGACCTCGGAGGTGGAGAATTTCCCTGGTTTCCCGGAGGGTATTGATGGGTATACCATGATGGATAACCTGCGGAAACAGGCGGCGCGCTTTGGAGCGCGTTACGAACACGCCAAGGTCGACCGCATAGAGGTGGAGGGCGAAGTCAAGCGCCTGCACGCGGGGGATAAGGTTTACGAAGCGCGCACCGTTATTATTGGCACGGGCGCGCGTCCGCGGCTTCTGGGCATCCCGGGCGAACAGGAAATGTTTGGCGGGAAGGGTGTCACGACCTGCGCGACCTGCGATGGTGCTTTTTACCGCGACATGGACGTGGTGGTCGTGGGCGGCGGTGACTCCGCCTGTGAGGAAGCGCTCTTTTTGACGCGTTTTTGTTCAAAGGTGACTTTGATTCACCGGCGTGACAGCTTGCGGGCTTCCCAGATTATGGCAGAGCGTGCCATCGCGCATGAAAAGATTGAGATGGCTTGGAATTCCCTGCCGCAGGAGATTTTGGCGGACGAGACGGGGAACGCGCGTGCGATTCGCGTGAAGGATGCGGTCAGCGGCGAGGAGCGTGAGATTCCCTGTAAAGGAGCGTTCATTGCGATTGGGCACATTCCGAACACCGATTTTGCGGAGGGTCTGCTGGAACGCGACGGGGACGGATACATCGTGCCGGCAGCGGGGAGCCAGGTTAGGACTTCGATTCCCGGACTCTTTGCGGCGGGTGATTGCGTGGACCATGTTTACCGTCAGGCCATTACGGCGGCGGGAATGGGTTGCCAGGCGGCGATTGAAGCGGAGCGCTGGTTGGCAGAACAATAGGGATTCGTTTGCGTTGATCCCGGTTAGCCTACAACTTGCGAAATGGATTTATCGGATCGCAGAGCGGATTATACCAAGCATGCCCTCGACATAGGGGATTTGGCAGATTGTCCGTTTGCGCAATTTCGCAGTTGGTATGCGGCGGCGGAGGATTGTGAACTAGAGGAACCGAATGCTTTTTGCCTCGCGACTGCGGATGCTGGCGGGCAGCCCTCGACGCGCATTGTTTTGCTGAAGGAATTTTCAGAGAAGGGTCTGGTTTTCTACACGAATTATGAAAGCCGCAAGGCGGAGGCGATGGAAGCAAACCCGCAGGTCTCGGCGAATTTTCTCTGGTTGCCCCTGCAGCGTCAGGTGAATGTCGCGGGTCGGGTCGAGCGCATCAGTAAGGCGGAATCCCTGAAGTATTTTCTTTCACGTCCCTTGGCGAGTCAGTTGGGGGCATGGACTTCGCCGCAAAGTAAAGTGATCCGCTCGCGTCAAATTCTGGAGGCGAAATGGGAACAGATGAAGGCGAAGTTCGCGGAGGGCAAGGTGCCGCTGCCGGATCATTGGGGCGGGTATCGCATCGTGCCTGAGCGCATTGAATTTTGGCAGGGGCGACCCAGTCGTCTGCATGACCGCTTCGTTTACCAGCGCGATGCTGCGGGCGCGTGGTCGGTGGAACGTTTGGCGCCTTAGGGAGTCTCTCTTGGGATGCGCGTTGATTGCCATATGCACACGCCGCTTTGCGGTCACGCTTTCGGGCACCCGATTGAATACGCTCTGGCGGCGCGGGATCAGGGGATTGATCTCGTCACGATCACCTGCCACATCCCGATGGAATGGGCGGATTTTGGGCAGGCAGGGATTCGGATGACGCGGGAAGATTTGGATTTGTATCTTGAAATGGTGGAAAAGGCGGCGGTGGTGGCGTCGGATTTCGGGGTGGAGATGCTCTGCGGAATTGAGGCCGAGGTTTTCCCGGACGAGACGCATATGGAATCGATGGATGCGGTTTTGGCGGCCTATGATTTTGATTTCGTGCTGGGCTCGCTGCACGCGCAGTGCGCGAGTTACCGGGGATGGTTGAAGCAAAATAAGGTCAAGGACGATGCCATGATCATCGATTCGTATTTCCGGCATTTGAAGGACGGGGCGGAATCGGGTCGCTACGATAGTATGTCGCATCCGGATGTGATCCGGACCTACGGGGTGGTGGGACATTTTGAACCCGCTGCGCACGAGCCCGTCATACGGGAATTTCTGCAGGCGGTGGTGGATGCGGATATGTGCATGGAGGTGAACACCAGTGGCCTGACGAAGGGCGATTTTGAGGTGCATCCCGATCCTTTGATTCTGGATTGGGCGGCGGAGATGGGGGTAAAATTAACGATGGGTTCGGACGCGCACGCGCCGGGTTCGGTGGGGCAATATTTTGATACGGTGCAGGCGCTTTTGCGGGAGAAGGGTTTTCGGGATTTGCATTATTTCCGGGGGCGGAAACGCGTAAGGATTGATATGCCGGTGCCGCGCGATGCGGAAACAGTCGGTTCGGTTGAAAGCTAGGTCGGTTTTATCGGGGCGCGGGAAAGGCGACATGACGCTTGCCTCCGGCGCGGGAGCAAGTTTGCTGGGGGTATGCCCAACAATGCCCAGTCACGTTTTTTGGAGTATGCAAGCGCCCAGCGCATCGCGGAGGAATACGGCACGCCTTGTTATGTTTATGATGCCGCGACCCTCGATGCCAATGCCGCGGCGGTGCTGGCGTTTCCGAATGCCTACGGTTTGACGGCGCGTTATGCGATGAAGGCCTGCCCGAATGCGAACATTCTGCGACGCTTTGAGGCGGCGGGTCTGCACATCGATGCGAGTTCGGGCTACGAGGTAAAGCGGGCGATGGCGGCGGGTTTTTCGCCGGAGAAAATTTCGCTCAGCACGCAGGAATTGCCGGAGGATTTTGCGGCTTTGTGCGGGCAGGGGGTGCTGTTGAATGCCTGTTCCCTAAATCAACTGGAGCGTTTTGGTGCCGCCTTTGAAGGGGGCGAAGTAGGCTTGCGCTTTAATCCCGGCGCGGGTTCGGGCGGCAATAACCGCACGAATGTCGGCGGGCCGGCATCCAGTTTCGGTATTTGGCATGAGTGGTTGCCGGAGGTGCAGGCGCTCGTTGCGAAATATCAACTAAAAGTTGTGCGCATTCACACACACATTGGTTCAGGGAGTGATCCTGCAGTCTGGCAAAAGATTTCCAGCATGAGTCTGGATTTGGTGCGGGCTTTTCCGGAGGTGCACACCCTGAATCTCGGCGGGGGCTATAAAGTCGCCCGTATGCCGGAAGAGACCGGCACCGACCTGCAGGCATGTGGGGCGCCCGTCGCGGAAAAATTCCACGAGTTTGCCGCCGAGACCGGCCGTGAGATCCATTTGGAAATCGAACCGGGCACCTTCCTGCTCGCGAACGCCGGAGCGGTGCTCGCCAAAGTACAGGATATGGTTTCCACCGGCCCGCAAGGCTACGAATTCCTGAAGCTCAACACCGGTATGACGGAATTGCTGCGCCCCTCCCTTTACGGCGCGCAACATCCCGTGACCCTTCTGCAGGCAGAAGCTTCCGGCGAAACGGTGGAGTATGTTCTGGCGGGGCATTGTTGTGAATCGGGCGACATCCTAAGTCCGGCGCCGGGCGATCCGGAATTACTCGCACCCCGTGCTTTGCCGCGCGCCGCGATTGGAGACCTTTGCGTGATCGATGGGGCGGGGGCCTATTGTGCCGCCATGACCGCCAAGCATTACAATTCCTATCCCGAGGCCGCTGAAATCCTCCTCGAATGCGACGGCTCGACCCGCCTGATTCGCAAGCGACAAGCCCCGGACGCCCTCTGGGCGGACGAAATCGCATAACTCTGCGAGGATATCAGTCCATTGTTAATGGGCCCGCTGCTATTTGAAGCTGTGGGGCGTCTCATATTAAGTACCACAGGTGTAAATCTAGGGTCTTCATTTGCTTAATGTTCATGAATTGATATATCTTGCTCTGAAAACAGCAATTGGTTAAACGTAGGAATTAATGTAAACTATTAGTACCCTTAAACATTAACTTTATGCCTACTTATAAGTCCAGCACCCCAAAGCCCCTATCGGCAAGTCCACGCGGGTTTGCGCTGGTCATCGCGCTCTCGTTGATGTCCTTTGTGCTGCTATTGGTTTTGAGTCTGTCGACTTTGTTGCAGGTGGAAAACAGCACTGCTGCCACCAGTGCAGCGCAGTTGGAGGCGCGCATGAACGCGCAACTCGGTGCCATGATTGCGCTGGGCGATTTGCAACGCTACACCGGCCCGGATCAACGGGTTACGGCA
>JBELLU010000058.1:0-9805 GCA_042096455.1 Opitutia bacterium | reverse complement strand
AAGTGGGTTTGACGGAGCCCCCCTCGCTGGGGTGAGGGTTGCGTCTGGGTCGTTTATTTGGTTCGATTCCTGCATAATGAAGGATCGTATGACTACCCTGATTTCTGAGTTTATGGCGGCGCATCGTTTGCCGGATTCCTTTGCGGCGCTCGCCAATGAGACCTATATTCCGTTGGCGGAGCGGGTGGCGGGTTGGCAAGGTGCTGAGGGGGGTCCTTTGGGTTTGGCATTAAACGGCGGGCAGGGGACGGGTAAATCGACTTTGGCGGCCTTTTTGAGGGTTTATTTGAAGCGTTTTCACGGTTTGCGGGTTTTTGTGCTTTCGTTGGACGACCTGTATTTAACGCGGGCGGAGCGGGCTGAATTGGGTGAGCGGGTGCACCCGCTGCTCGCGACGCGTGGGGTGCCGGGTACGCACGATCTTGGGATTGGCATGGATGTTGCAAGTGGGTGCTTGAGCCATGTACACACAACGATCCATTCCCCTGTCTTCGAGAAAGCAAATGACGACCGAGCGCCCCGCGAGGTTTGGCCGGTTATTTCGGCTCCGGTCGATCTTCTGATTTTGGAGGGTTGGTGTGTGGGCGCGCTCCCTGAGCCGGAGGCGGCGCTCGCTGAACCGATCAATGAATTGGAACGCGAGGATGACCCAAAGGCGGCATGGCGGACTTACGTTAACGAGCAACTCAAAATGAATTACCAAACTTTCTTTTCCTTATTCTCCCGGCGGGTGATGCTGAAAGCACCGGATTTTGATTGTATTTTGCGTTGGCGGACCAAGCAGGAACATAAATTACGGGAAAAATTGTCGGCTTCGGGAACCGCGTATGCCGGTTTGATGGATGATGCCGCGGTGGCACGATTCATTATGCATTACGAGCGTTTGACGCGCTGGATGCTCGCGGAAATGCCCGCCCGGGTCGATGCCTGCATTGAATTAAACGAAGCGCATGGGGCCGAGCGCCTTGTGTTCCGGGACGATGGCTAAGACCGCATGGTTGATTTGCACGGATCTGGATGCCTCGCTTCTGGATGCGGCATATGAGTGGGCCGGCGCGGAGGTTGCCCTGAAAGCGGTGCGTGCCCTGGGCGTTCCCCTGGTTCTCAATTCAAGCAAGACCTTTGCGGAGATGGCGCCCTTTGCCGCAGCGCTCGATCCACTCGCGCCGGTGATTGCGGAAAACGGCACTGCGATCGGTTATCCGCAATGTTGGGGCTTGGGGTCAGCAGATGCGAAGGTGGATTCCTACGGTGTTGAATACTGCGGTATGAAGCGGACAGAATTATTGCGAATCGCGCACGAGCTGCGGGAACGAAAGGGGTATCGCTTTCGGGGTTTTTCGGAGATGGAAGCGGAAGCATTGACCGAGACGCTGGGCCTCGACGCCAAGCAGGCGCGCGCCGCGTTGGAGCGATACGGCAGCGAGCCGATCGATTGGCTGGACTCGGTGGAAGCGCTTGAGGAGTTCAGCGATTCGTTGGCAGGGGAGGGCATCACGCTGGTGCGGGGCGGGCGTTTTGAGCACCTGATGCCAGCGCATCAAAGCAAGGGCACCGCGTTGATGGATGTCCTGCAACGCTACCGCTCGCGTCAACCTGAGTTGCAATGGAACGTCCTTGCGATTGGCGACAGCCCCAACGACTGCTCCATGCTCGAAATCGCCGATCAAGCCCTTGTGATCCCCAACCCCAAGCGCGGAACCCTCAAACTTAAACGTCCGGATTACGAAGTGGCACCTGCTCCGGGGCCGGAGGGCTGGGGTGTCGCCGTTCTCAATTTCCTATCAACCCAAGTTTCATCTACCACTAACTACTACAAACGCCATGAGTGACTTCCACCAAAGCGGCATCATTACCAACTTCCATAATCTCGCCACCCGCTCGCCCGAAAGCCTGGAGCAGGATGTTTTTAAACTCTCACGCAAGAATCCGGTTGGACTGATCCTGCCCTCGCTGTATTCGGAGCTCGAGGGGGTTGCCCTGCCAAAAATCATCGATGTCCTCAGCGAGATTGATTATCTGGAGGAAATTGTGATTGGCCTCGATCAAGCCGACGAAGACCAATACCGCTACGCCCTGAAATTTTTCGACCGCCTGCCGCAGGGGCACAAGGTGCTTTGGAATGGCGGACCCCGCTTGCGTGCAATCGACGCTACCCTTAAGTCTTTTAACCTCGCCCCGCTCAACGAGGGCAAGGGTCGCAATGTCTGGTACCTCCTCGGCTATCTTCTGGCGCGCAAGCGGTCCCAGGTCATTGCGATCCACGATTGCGACATCCTTACGTATAACCGCGAGATGTTGACGCGTCTGATTTACCCCGTTCTCAACCCCAGTCTCAATTTCAGCTACAGCAAGGGCTACTATTCCCGCATTGCCGAAAACCGTATGAACGGCCGGGTCTGCCGCCTGCTCATTACCCCGCTGCTCCGCGCCCTTAAGAAAATCTGTGGCGAGAATGATTACCTCGAATACATGGACAGCTTCAAATACGCGCTCTCCGGAGAATTTGCTTTTAACCGCGATATCGTTGCAGACATCCGCATTCCCTCCGACTGGGGTCTCGAAATGGGGATGCTTTCCGAAATGTACCGCAACCACCAGAAGAACAAAATCTGCCAAGTCGACATCGCGGATTTCTACGACCACAAGCATCAGGATCTCTCGCAGGCTGATGCCAAGCGCGGCCTCGCAAAAATGAGTGCCGACATCTCAAAGTCCCTCTTCCGTAAGCTGGCGACCTACGGCGAGGTATTCTCCAGTGCAAAAATCCGGACCGTCAAAGCCGCCTACTACCGCACCGCCCTCGACCTTATCGACAGTTATGAAAACGATGCCACCATGAACGGACTCGCCTACGACCGCCATAAAGAGGTCCAATCGGTCGAGGTCTTCTCTGAAAGCATCATGCGCGCGGGGGATGAATTCCTCAACCAACCCACCGACACGCCCTTTATTCCGAGCTGGAAACGCGTCCGTTCCGCAGTGCCCGATATCGAGAACCAACTCCTGCAGGCGGTCGAGGAGGACATGGAGGAATTCAAACCCAAGACCCGCCGGGTCGCGAAAGGGAGTAAATTGCGACAGGCAATCCAACAACACCTCGTCGAGATTTACCCGGAGGAAGATGCCCCCGCCCTCGCCGAAAAAATCCTCGGCATCGCCGGTTTTGGGCGCAAGGACCCCATCCTTTCACGCGGCCAAAATAAATGGACCGAGGCCGACACCGTTCTCATCACTTACGGTGACTCCATCCTGCAGGAAGGCGAAGCGCCCCTCAAGACCCTCGCGCGTTTTACCGGCAAGCATCTGGGACAGACCATCAGCACCCTGCACGTCCTGCCCTTTTTTCCCTACAGTTCCGACGACGGTTTTTCCATTATAGATTACAAAGAGATCAACCCTGCCCTTGGAAATTGGGCTGATTTTGAGCAACTCAATGCCCAGTTCGAAACCATGGCGGATCTCGTCATCAATCATTGCTCCGCAGAATCCGAATGGTTCCAAAACTTCTGCCAGGGCAAGACGCCCGGTGCGGGATATTTCATCGAGGTGGATGATGCCTTCGACGCGAGTGGGGTAGTGCGCCCCCGCTCCAGCGCACTTTTCCGCGAGGTGGAAACCAATGCCGGAAACAAGAAAGTCTGGTGCACCTTCAGTCACGACCAGGTCGATTTGAACTTCGCCAATCCCGAAGTCCTCTTTGAGGTCATTTCGATTCTCAAATTTTTCACCGAGAAGAAGATCAAATACTTCCGTCTCGATGCCATTGCCTTCCTCTGGAAACGCTCCGGAACCAGTTGCGTCCATTTAAAAGAGACCCACGAAATCATCAAGCTCCTGCGCCTCGTCCTTGAAAACCTCGAACCGCAGGCCGTCCTGATCACCGAGACCAACGTCCCCAACCGCGAAAACCTCAGCTACTTCGGCAATGATAACGAAGCCCATTTGATCTATAACTTTTCCCTGCCGCCCCTGCTCATTCATGCCCTCCTCAAAGGCGATGCCACCCCTCTGAAGAATTGGATGATGTCGATGCCCCCCGCCCGACGCGGGCGCAGTTACCTCAATTTCATTGCCTCACACGATGGTATTGGGGTGCGTCCCCTTGAGGGCCTCGTGAGCGGAGCAGAGCAAACCGCGCTCCTCGAAACCCTCGAGTCCTTTGGCGGCACTATTTCAAAACGCACCAACACCGACGGTTCCGAATCGCCCTACGAGGTGAACATCAGTCTCTTCGATGCCCTGCGCGGCACCATTGCGAAGGGGGCGGATCAGCACCAGCAAGCGCGTTATCTTTGTGCTCATACCATTCTCCTCGCGCTCGAAGGCATCCCGGCGTTCTACATCCACAGCCTCCTTGCCACCGAAAATGATCACCAACGGCGCGAAGCAACCGGTCATGACCGCGCGGTCAACCGACACCAGTGGGAGCTCGACGCACTCATGGAGCAACTCGACGACCCCGAGAGCCATCACCACCACCTTTTCTATGAACTCAAGCGCCGCATCGCGATTCGCAAGCAGCAGATCGCCTTTCACCCCAACGCCACCCAGCTCACCCTTCACCTCGGCGATCAACTCTTTGCCTTCTGGCGCGAAAGCCCCAACCGTTATCAGAGCGTCTTCGCCATCAACAACATTTCCGACCAAACTCAAACCGTCGCCCTGCACGAGCTCAACCTCATCGGTACGGAAAATTGGCGCGACCTTCTCAGCGATCAACACTACGACCCCAGCCAAAAAACCATTGAATTGCCGCCATATGGCTCCCTTTGGATCACCAATTCCTAGGTTTTGAAACCTTCGGCACGCCCGCTTTGTAATCTTGACAGCCCTTGTCAGGCACCCTTTTATTTAGCGCTTTTCCAATCATTCAAACGTCACGCTAGTCATGAAACCCACTTTCCGTCCTTCCAAGATCCGTCGCGCCCGCAAATTTGGCTACCGCGCCCGCAAGGCTACCCATGCCGGCCGCAAGGTGCTCGCCGCCCGTCGCGCCAAGGGTCGTCATCGCCTCGCCGCTTAGGCACAGCGCAACCACGGTCGTTGCCATGGCTGTCCCGGCGCAACAACGACTGCGCACACAAAGCGATTTTCAACAAGTCCGCAGTCGAGGCACTCGTATTCACTGCGGGCTTTTTATTGCCCAATATTTAAAGCATGAGCAAGAAAACGGCAGCTATCCAGCCCCGCGCCTCGGCGTCATCGCCAGTCGCCGCGTCGGTAACGCGGTCAAACGCAACTACGGCAAACGACTCATCCGCAACCTCTTTCGCAAACACCAGGCTCTTATCCCAGCCGGATACGACCTCGTCATAGTCCTCCGCTCAAATTTCGCTTCGGTTCCCTTTGCCGATTTGGAATCCCGTTTTCAAGAGCTTTGCCAAAGCATTGCCACCACTGCATGAAACCCGCCCCTCCAAGCCTTCCCGCTCAGGCTGCTGCCCTCTTGGTGCGCTGTTATCAATTGCTGCTCTCGCCCGTCAAATACGCCCTCTTCGGCCCCGCCTGCGGTTGCCGCTTCCACCCCACCTGTTCCGCTTATACCCGCGAAGCCTTCCTCCGGCACGGATTCTTCCGTGGTTTCCTGCTCGCCCTCCGTCGCATCCTGCGTTGCCATCCATGGCATCCCGGCGGGCCCGATCCCGTCCCAAATTTGAAAACTTGCTCGCCAGACGAGCCTGCACCACATTTCAACAAAGTATCTAATGGATAAGAAAAATACCTTCTTCGGTCTCCTCTTCCTCGCGGCAGGCTTCCTTGTCATGTTTTGGCAGGGTGCGCAACTCAGCGACTCGCCCACGCCAACGCCCACCGAGCCCACCGCTCCGGAAACCGCCCCTGCAACGGTCGACGCGCCTTCAGAACCCGCATCGCCGGAAGCGGATCCCGAGGCCGCGCAAATGCTGGAGCTCATGGCGCGTGACCTAGAGCCGGATGCCGCCCCCGCCGTTCTTAAGGAAGCCGCATCGCCGGAAGCCGCCCCCGAGTCCATCACCGCGATTGCCAATGATTTCATCGAAGTCGAGTTTACCAATCGCGGCGGCGCGATTCGCCGCGTCAATTTCCTGCAAACGAAACGCGGTGGTCGCGACGACTATGTTTTTAATGATAAGGGTCACTTGCCCGCCCTGAGCCTTGGCTTGCCCAAAAGCGACGGCTCCATTCGCGAATTCGACATGGCCTATAAGGTCGAATCCCGCTCCGCCAACAGTATTACCTTCGTCCTGCAAGCCGGTCCCGAACTTCGGATTCACCGCACCTACTCCCTCGCGGCAGGTTCGGGCAACGGGCAGGATCCCTACATTATCGAGCACCGTACCCGCTTTGAAAACCTCGGCGCTAACCCTAAAGCCTTCTCCACCCTCTATCTCAACCTCGGCACCATGCGCCCCATTTCAGATGGCGCCATGCAGCAGAGCTACGTTAACGTCGGCTACTTCGACGGCAACGATGCCAAATTCAAAGCGGTCACCAAACTGACCGGCAGCAGCGGTTTCCTCGGGATCGGAGCCTCCGCGCCCAAGGATCAAATTATCATCAACAAAGGGGCGCCCCTCCAATGGACCTCCGTTAAAAACCAGTTCTTCGCGGGCATTCTCTCTGCCCGTGAGACCAGCGCGGAAAGTCTTGTCATTTATCCGGTTTACAGCAAACCCACCGCTCCCGGTGAGCTCGCTCCCCGCACCGGCATTACCGGTAGCGCCGCGTACGCCTTCGGGATCGTCCCGGCGGGGGATTCGAAATCCTTCGACTTCGATTTCTTCGTTGGCCCCAAGGAATTCAAACGGCTCCAGTCCCTCGGTAACGACAAGGACCTCGTCATGCAGTTCGGCTTCCTCAGCTTCATCAGCAAGCTCCTCCTCGCCTTCATGTATGCCATCCACGCCCTCGTTCCCAACTGGGGCGTCTCCATTGTCATCATGACCATCTGCATCAAGCTCATCTTCTGGCCCCTCACCGCCAAAGCCAGCCGCTCGCAGAAACGCATGGCCAGCATTCAAGGCCCCATGGCGGAGCTGAAGGAAAAATACAAAGACAACCCGCAAAAAATGCAGCAGGAGACCCTCAAGCTCTTCCGCGAGCATCAGGTCAATCCCGTCGCCGGTTGTCTCCCGCTCTTTATTCAGATGCCCATTTTTCTCGGGCTTTTCTACATGCTCCGCACCGCCTCCGAGCTCCGTTATGAACCCTTCCTCTGGATCAGCGACCTTTCCCAGCCCGACACCGTGATGGAAATTGCGGGCTTCCCCCTCAATATTCTGCCCCTCCTTATGGGCTTTACCATGTATCTGCAGATGAGCATGATGCCCATGAATCCCGGTGCCGATCCCGCCCAGCAGAAGATCTTTAAATTCCTCCCCTTTATTTTCCTGATTTTCCTCTACGGCTTCTCCTCCGGCCTCGTCCTCTACTGGACCGTGCAGAATATTCTCACCATCGTGCAGCAGAAGATCACCAATAGCCGTCCCGATGAACCGCTCAAGCCGCTGCCCGCCGCCGCCACGCCCAAATCCGGTTCCGGCGGCAGTCCCCGTACCAAGGCGCGACGAAAGAAATAATTGCCCTATTTTTAGAGCGGCCTATAACGGTAACTAACTTTTCTCTATCCACTTCCCCACGCAACAACATGTCCGGACACAGTAAATGGGCCACCATCAAACGCGCCAAGGGTGCCGCCGATGCCAAACGCGGCAAACTCTTCAGCGTTCTCAGTAAAGACATCACCCTTGCGGCACGCAGCGGCGGGGGCGACCCGGGATTCAACCCCCGCCTGCGCACCTGCATCGCCAAAGCCAAAGCCGCCAATATGCCCGCCGACAACGTGGAGCGCGCCATCAAAAAAGGCACCGGCGAACTCCCCGGCGTCACTTACGAAGAAAACCTTTACGAAGGCTACGGCGCCGCCGGGGTTGGCATCATCGTCGAAGTCACCACCGATAACAAAAACCGTTCCGCCTCAGAAGTGCGCAGCACCATGGGTAAAAACGGCGGCAATCTCGCCGGAGTGGGCGCGGTCGCCTTCCAGTTCGACCGCAAGGGGCAATTCATCATTGAAGCGGGCGCGACGGACGAGGACAGCCTCATGGAAATCACCCTCGAAGCCGGTGCCGAAGATATCAAAAACGAGGAAGATCATTTCGAGGTCCTCTGCGCGCTTGCCGATTACGACGCGGTCGCACAGGCACTCAGCGATAAGGGGATCGAGCCAATTTCCTCCGAGCTTGCCTACCTCCCGAACGTCATGGTTCCGGTGGCGGATAAAGACACCGCCCGTAAAGTCCTGCACCTGGTTGATAAACTCGACGAACTCGAAGACGTCAAGGCGGTCCACCACAACATGGAACTCGAAGACGCCCTCATTGAGGAACTCGGCTAAAGGCACAAAAATACTTGCCACCATAGCACCGAGGCTACAGCCTAAAAAAATATTATGAAAATTCGTCATCTTACCCCGTTCCTGATTCTCGCAGCACTCCTCTTCAGCGGTTGCAGCCTTAGCCCCGACGCCAACGGGAAAAAACAAGCCAATCTCCTCGGCATCATTCAATATGAGGAGGCCAGCTATCAGCATACCTCTCCCACCACCGTCGCGCTTGCGACCGACGAAGTCTTCGCCCAAAAGGATTATTCCGGTGATAAGCTAACCCTCCTCTGGGGTCTCATTACCCTCAAGGATTACTAGGCGGTTCGAATATCAATTTTTCACAAAGCCCGGCTCACGCGCCGGGCTTTTTTGTGCCTTACCGTTTAGATCAAGCTGACCTCTACCCCGAAGGTGGCGGTTTCTCCGGCGCCGACATGGTGCAGTCCGCGTTCATGCCCGGCGGCATTGGGCGGCCCCATCCATGGTTCCACGCAAAAGAAGGGGCTGTCCTCGGTCTCCGTCCATAGGACAAAGGCGTTGTTGGCAGAGGCCGCCGCGCAGTCGGGGAGAATCCGAATCGTGACATCTTCCTCGCCGCCCCGTGGACCAAAGCGGAAGGCATCACCCTTGAGTTTCGTAAAGATGCGGTCGCTCAAGCCCGCTTGGGCAAAATCATTGATGTCCGCCCAACCCTTCGGGAGCGCCTGCAGGGCTCCGTCCAGTCCAAGGGTGCAGCATTGTTTCGCCGGAGCCTCAAAACGATAGTCCGCCCGCGTGAGACCCGGATGCCAGGGCAGGGTGAAATAAAAATGATGCCCCGCCGCCCAGGGCAGGGGCGTTGACCCGCGATTTTCCAGCTCGAGAAAGACCTGCAGCGATAAATCGCGGAAGCTATAGCTCACCCGAAAGGCATACTCGTAGGGATAGCTCGCCTCCATGCTGGCATCGGGCCGTAGTTCCGCCGTAAATCCCTGTTTGTCAGACTGAATGAGTTCAAAGGCCGCGCCCCGCGCAAATCCATTTTGCGGCATCGGTCGCACTTCCCCGTCCGGAGCCTTCCATTGCCCCGGTCGACCCCCCTGTAAAGTCCGCCCCGCAAAAGGAAAGAGAATCGGGTTCCCGCCCCGCACTTTTGCAAAATTCCCAAAATCGGCATCCTCCGGCCAATGGATCACGTCGCGGAAGGATCCGTCCGACATCCGCACATTCCAATTCATGAGGCGCGCCCCCTGTTCGGGATCGACGAGAAAAGTCGAAGGCCCGCAATTCCAACGGAGTAATTCCCGGCCCTGATAATCGATGCGTTGCATGACTCCTATCCAAAGCGTTCGCGTTCTTCTTGAGAAGCATGAAGTTGGCAAAGGCCGCTTATTTTATTCAGTTTAAGCGTCGTCGAATAAATCCCGAACGCGGACTTTCAGTGCTGTGGCAATCCGT
>JBELLU010000057.1:0-10046 GCA_042096455.1 Opitutia bacterium | reverse complement strand
ATAGGGATTTTCCTCCCCGCCAAAAAGCAAGAGACCATTAGAGCCCACCTTTAAGTTATTATACTCACTTCCATAAAGATTAAAATTAAATCCTAAACCAATGCCCCCTGAAACGGAGTCATCGTCCAGACTGATTGCCCTCCCTGACTCTGAAATATCAGTCCATAGGAAAGTATCCTCAATGGTATGCTCAATCACAACCGGAACCGGTGCCCGTAAACCAATCCGGCCATATCCGCGGCTGCCCACCTGATAGGTCATATAACTATCGCCGACATTACCAAATTCAAAAGCGGTCTCCGTCGTTTCGCCTTCTAATACTTCAATTACCAAATGATCACTATCATACTCGATACGCGGTGATCGCATGACGTAAGGAATTGCTTCGTCTACTCCATAGTTAAGATCCGCTGTTAAGGCTAAAAAGCCCGCCTTCTTTAGCGTTACGACAAAATTACTATCAATTCCCTGAAAACTAAACACCCCATCCGCATTGGTCACCGCGACGCCCGTAATAGGGGTTTTTCCAAAAGTGGTATATTCCACTTCCACGCCCTCCAGCGGAACGTTTCCAACTAAAGCCACAACTTGTCGGGTGAAAGTGACCTCTCGGTTCAATTTGACTGCGGTTTCGTAGCTCCATAACGTTCCAGAACTATCGGTGACATCAATCGTAATGGGTACCTCCTTGGGTGCTTCGTAACTTTCCGGAACAAAAAAACGAAAAGCCCCCTCAGGTTCATAAACCGAACGTCCCGCCAATGCTCCGATGTCGATTTGATCGACTAATAACTCAACCTCCTCATCCGTAGTGCTCATCTTTGCAACCAAACCATGCGCCGTCTCCAGCCCAACATTTTCAAAGTCTACTTTTATGGAGACCGTTTCACCCGGACTATAAATTTGTGGCTCTCCCGCATCACTTGTGATGGCTTCCGATATCATTTTGATAAAGGGAATTTTACAGCGCATCAAAAGTTCAAAAACATTTAGGCGGCCATTAGAAACACATCGACCCTCCAAGGCAGGAATCTCTACGACTGATGCTAGCAGATCCTCTTTCGCCTTTTTAAAATCAGCATCACACATACTAAAATATAATGCCAGCGCCCCCGAAACATGTGGAGTCGCCATGGAGGTCCCCGAAAAACTTGCATACCCATTATTTGGAGTCGTGCTGTAAATTGACGACCCAGGAGCCCCTAAATCTGCAGTCGTTGCTCCATAATTTGAAAACCCCGAGAGCCGATCTCCACTATCTATAGAAGCCACCGAAATTATGGGATCCACATCCGCATCAAAACTATAACATGCAGGATAGAAAGATCGGTTCTCCATATTGGTGCTATCATTACCCGCAGCCGCTACAAATAATTGATTCGCAGCACCTGCTCGCTCAATCGTATCCTTCATCAGTTGACTGTATCCTCCTCCACCCCAGCTATTTGAAGTTAAATTTAGATCCATCAAAACCGCGTAATTAACCGCATCTATCGCATCCGAGATCGATCCACTACCATAATCATTAAGAAACTTTAACGCCACAATCGAAACCTCCCAGTTAACCCCAGCAACCCCTACACCATTATTACCAAGCCCTCCTATTGTTCCTGAGCAATGCGTACCGTGACCATTCTCATCCATGGGATCACTATCATCATAAGCAAAGTCCCAACCGTGCATGTCATCCACAAACCCATTATTATCATTATCAATCCCATCACCCGCAATTTCTCCAGGGTTCGTCCACATATTAGCCACTAAATCTGGATGCTCATAATCCACCCCAGTATCAATCACCCCCACTTTAACTGAACGTGACCCCTGAGTAATTTCCCAGGCCTCAGGTGCATCGATATCCGCATCCTCAACCGCACTCCCCGCCCCCGTATTATGCAAACCCCACAATTGGTCAAAACGAGGGTCATTGGGAATTACCTCCGTGGTAAAAACAATAAAGTCCGGCTCCGCTACTTCCACCGCATCACCGAGTCGTTTTTGTAATGACTCCAGCAAAAACGAGGGCCGCGCCGTGCTAGCCGGTCCGGGGCTAACGAGAAAATGCCCGGCGGTGTGCATCGCTTTGCGCACCTCCACACCCATTCCCCGCATCCATTCGCGCACCTCTCCCGAAGAAGCTTTGGGGTCCTTGACCCTAACCATCAAATGATCCGCCACCATCGCGGTCATTGGACCCGCCCCTTCCTCGGTTTCAAGAGTTTCTACCCGCACCATCGGGTATTTAAAGCGATCCCCAACATCGTAAACCCGAATCGTCTTCTCACCCTTGACTCCTGCAACCGTCGCCTCATCCAAAAGCTTGGCCCCCTCAATAAGTTTCATGATGCGCGATTGCCCACTTTGGGCAGGCGCAGCTAGTTTACCTGCAGCCTCATTTTCATGCGCCACCGCACTTGCCCCCTCCATTACACCCGCTGCCGGCTTTTCCTCCGTCAAGGCTTGTTCCAGCACCGCATCGCCCTCACCCGGGCTTGCCTCCGTCTTCGCTTTGCTTCCATCGACGCTGCTCGCTTCCGCATGCTTGTCTCCGGTCGCCCAATTTACAAAATGATAACCGAGTCCTCCCAGTACAGCTATCAACAGCAGAATGATAAAAATAGTGCGCTTAGACATAATGTGTTAGGGGTTGGGATTACAATAGCTGGTAATGATAGTCCTAGGTTCCGACAATAAAGTCAAACATTATAAATATTTATACTATTTACAATAAGTTATTTTATATAATTTTAAAATTTATTTTCTGCAACTGGATCGAACCAAGCACGGACAGTTCTTTTGCTGAAAGTTGCGCAGCCTTACTTCCCAAAGGGAACCGCCGCTGGTGCCGCCGCCGAGTAAGCCTGCTGCGAAGTCTCCGCCGTTGCGCCCGAATCCTTCAAAGTCTGCCCGTAATGGTAACCCAACAAGCCAAAAACCATCAGTAAGACGGCTACCAATAACAAATCATATTCTCTCATACTGCGCATCTCCCTTCCATCGCTTTTGATAATAAACCCCTTTAAGGGATCCGAGCGTCTAGTATCACGCAAAACGCCAAATATTTGCAATCATTATTTATAACCTATACTTAGATAGGCTTTGATACCCATTTTTTGGCTTTTGGGAACCACGCCGCTCTACTCACCCAAGGCCCAGCGCAAATAAGCGGGCGCAACCGCCTCCGCTCGCACCACCACCCATTCCGGAGTCTCGTAGGGATGCGCCTCCATGAGATACGCCTCCAGGGCCTCCCCTTTGGCAGCCGCAAATTTCACCGTCAGGCGCCACTCCGATTCCCGGCAGTGCTTCCCTTCCCATTGATAGTGCGAAACCAGACCCGCCTCAATCTGCACGCAGGCCGCCAGACCTGCCTCGACTAATGCCTGCGCCAATTGCTCCGCCGCCGCTTCACTGCCAACCGTGGTCCATCCAATGAGTAAAGCCTGCTCCATTGCCCTTAATGGTGATCCCAGGAAAACTTCACCTCGACCGGTTCGTGATCCCAAACTTCAAACGGTTCAAATATTTTCCCGGGATTGAGAATCCCCTTTGGATCCAGGGCCGCCTTGACCGCCCGCATTGCCTTGATTTCCGCCTCGCTGTGTTGCAGTTCCATAAACGGAATTTTCGCCAAGCCGATCCCGTGCTCACCGGTAATCGCACCCCCCAAATCCACCACCTTTTGCATGAGCTTTCGAATCCCCGCCTTGGCACGCTTCGCCTCCGAGGGTTCGCCCCGATTATACATGATGTGCACGTGCAGATTTCCATCCCCCGCATGACCATACGTCGGAGTCGGCAATCCAATCTCTTTCTTCAAGGCAATGGTATAACGGATTAATTCTGCCTGCTTCCCAATCGGCACAACTACATCCTCATTCAACTTCGTATCACCCAGAGAATACATCGACTGCGAACAAGTCCGGCGCACCTGCCACAGTTTTTCCGCCTGCGCGGACGTCCGTGCTTCCTTTGAAACCACCGCTTTCCCCGCCATAAATTCCTTCAATTGCGCCCGTTGCCGGCGGACTTCGGAGCCTGCCCCATCTAATTCAATCAAGAGAATCGCGGCACCCGGCATCCCCTCCACCAGGACCTTCTCGCTGTAAGCTTCCGCACAGGCGACGCTTTGCCGGTCCAGAAATTCCAGAATCGAAGGCTCGATCCCCGCCTTTAATAAATCCCGCACTGCCCGCAAGGCCCCCGCTTCAGTACGAAAGGCAAACAACCCCATCCATCGCTGCTCCGGTTGACGCACCAAACGCAGATTCGCCTCCGTCACCACGCCGAGCATGCCCTCCGATCCAATCCACAAATCCTTCAGGTTTAAACCCGAGACATACTTCTTCAGGGGCAAGCCCCATTGCACCGGACTTCCGTCCGCTAAAAATCCACTCAGGCCAAGCACGTAATCCCGCGTTACCCCATACTTCACGCAACGCATCCCCCCCGCATTACAGGCGATGTTACCCCCGATCGTGCTGTAGTTTTTCGAGGACGGGTCCGGTGGATAAAAGAGGCCCACTTTTTCCGCGCGCGCTTGCAAATCCGCCGTCACGACCCCCGCCCCCACCGTCGCAATACGTGAGACCGCATCGATCTTCACTCCATTTAAACCGCTCAAATCCAAAGCCCATCCACCCTTCAAGGGAACCGCCGAACCGGTTGCCGATGAACCCGCGCCACGCGCCGTCACCGGAATCCCGTATTGGTGCGCCAGTTTCAAAACCACCCCCACTTCCTCCGCCGCCGCGACCCGCACCACCGCGTCCGGCATAGACGAAAGCCGCAAATTATCCACCGAGGCTTTGAAGCGCGCCGCCTCCGTTACCGAAACCCGCCCGGGTAATTTCCGGCGCAAGGCCCGGAGCGCCAATGCCACCGTGCTGGATTTTTTAGATGCCATAACCCGCAAAATACAAAAACCCCGCCCTCAGGCAAGCCCCACCACCATTCCGCGACGATTTAACATTGCACCGCATCCGCCAAAAGCCAACCTTCCTCCCTTATGCTACAAGCTGGAATCGTAGGTTTACCCAATGTCGGGAAGAGCACCCTCTTCAACGCCCTTACCCGTACCCGCAAGGCTGAATCAGCCAACTATCCTTTCTGCACTATCGACCCAAACGTCGGAGTGGTGCAAGTGCCGGACGAGCGCCTTGAACCCCTCCGCGCCATCGCCAAAACCAACCGCGTCATTCCCGCCGCCATCGAATTCGTCGACATCGCCGGACTCGTCGCCGGGGCCAGCAAGGGCGAGGGCCTCGGCAACAAATTCCTCGCCAATATCCGCGAAGTCGATGCCGTCGTCCACGTGGTGCGTTGCTTCGAGGACGAAGACATCATTCACAATATGGGATCGATTGACCCCCTCCGCGATATCGAGGTCATCAATACCGAACTCATCCTCGCCGACCTCACCTCCCTCGAAAGCCAAAAAGAAAAGAGCACCAAAAAAGCCCGCGGCGGCGACAAGGAAGCCGCCGAGAATATCGAACTGATCGACCGCCTCCTTCCGCATCTGAACGAAAACAAACCCGCCCTTACCCTCGAGCTTTCCGACGAAGAAAAAATTACGCTCAAACGCCTTTGCCTCCTGAGCGCCAAGCGCGTCCTCTACGCCTGCAATGTCGCGGAAGGCGACCTCGCCGACCCCAGCCAGAACCCCTACGTCCAGAAAGTCGAAACCTACGCCCGCGAGCATTACGGCGCCGGCATCTGCATCGTCTCCGCTGCCGTCGAAGCGGAACTCATCGACTTTGAACCCGCCGAAGCCGCCGAATACCTCGAGTCCCTCGGCATCACCGATTCCGGCGTCTCCCTCCTCATTCGCGCCGCCTACGACCTCCTCGGGCTCGCCTCCTACTTTACCGCAGGCGAACAGGAAGTCCGCGCCTGGACCTTCCGCAACGGCATGAAAGCCCCCCAATGCGCCGGCGTCATTCATACCGATTTTGAAAAAGGCTTCATCAAAGCCGAGGTCGTCAGCTACGACGACCTCATCGCCGCGGGCAGTACCGCCGGAGCCCGCGAGGCCGGCAAATACCGACTCGAAGGCAAAGACTACGAATTCAAAGACGGCGATGTCGCCCTCTTTCGTTTTAATAATTAATAGCAGAATATCTAATAGCAGGACTGCATCGCAGGCCACAGGTTGACATTTCAAGCGGTCGAAATCCCTTAAACGGAAATGCAAAAGCAAAATCACCTTCGTAAAATAAAACCACTTGCCCTCCTCTTGTGCGGCGGCCTCCTCGCGTCCTGCGATCGCGCCAAGCCACACAGCTATACCATCCCCAAAGAAGAACGCCCGCTCGCCACCATCACCGCGACCGCGCAAGCACCCGCCCCCTCCAAACCGGCGACCCCCGGAAACATGCAAATCCTCCCCGGCATGGCAGAAGCCGCGCAGGCTGCCGGCGCCCTTCAATTCGACACCCCCGGGGGATGGGTCAAACAAGCCCCCTCCGGGATTCGCAAAGCCGAACTCAATTACAACAGTCCCGACGGAACCGCCACCATCACCGTCACGGTCTTCCCCGGCGACGTGGGCGGACTCCTCTCCAATATCAACCGCTGGCGCCAGCAAGTCGGGCTCCCCGCCATCACTAACGCTGACCTCCCGCAAGCCACCACCCCCAGCACCGTCTCCAATCACCGCGCCACCTACGTACGCTTGGCGGGCGATACCCAATCCATCCTCGGCGCGCTCCTTCCCTTTCACGGCAAAACCTGGTTCTTTAAAATGCTCGGCGATACCAAAACCGTCCTCAGTCAGGAACCCGCCTTTCAGCAATTCCTAGACTCCGTCCAAATCGAGGATCCGCACCACTAGCACAATGTTGTCTGCCCTCCTACAGATTTTCAGTTCCCTAAAGCTGACTGTTATTCTCCTGAGCGCTTCCATGGTGCTCATCTTCTTTGGCACGATCGACCAAGTGGAATACGGGATCTGGCACACCCAAAAGCTTTACTTCGAAAGTTTCGTCGTCGCATGGCAATACCCCGCCGTCTGGCCTGCCGGCGAACAACTCACCTGGCTTCGCATCCCCATGTTCGGTGGTTACACCATCGGGGGCCTCATGCTCATCAACCTCACCGTCGCCTACAGCCGCCGCTTCTCACTCAAAGCCGCCAAGCTCGGACTCTACGCCATTCACCTAGGGCTCATGCTCCTCATCGTCAGCGAACTCCTCACCGACCTCCTCGCCGTCGAAAGCCAAATGACCGTCCCCGAAGGTGGGCGCGCCAGTTATTCCCAAACCATCCGCGCCAATGAGCTCGTTCTCATCGACCGCTCCGATACCGAATTCGACCGTGTCCATACCATCCCCGCGCAAGACCTCAAACCCGGACGTACCCTCGATGTCCCCGACACCACTCTCCGCGCCCGCGTCCTGCATTTCTACCCCAACGCCCAACTCGTGCAGGCCCAGGGTTCCCGCAACCCCGCCAACCGTGGAGTCGCCGCCAAAATGGGCGTGACCGCCATCCCCAAAGCACCCGACTATTCCGAAAAAGCCATCAATACCGCCACCGCCTACATCGAAATCCTCGAAGGCGATACATCCCTCGGGGTCTGGCTCCTCTCCAACGTCATTGACGACCGCTTCCCCGCACAAACCGTCCAGGCCGATCAGGGCGAATACGAAATCGCCCTCCGTTTTCAACGCCACTACCACCCCTTCGAAATCGAACTCCTCGACTTTGCCCACGACAAATACCCCGGCACCGAAATCCCCTTCAACTTCTCCAGTAAAATCATCACCCACCACCCCGACCCCGCCAAAAAACAGCAGGCCCTCATCTACATGAACCACCCCCTGCGCTACGAAGGACTCACCTTCTACCAGGCCTCCTTTTCCCCCGACGAAACCGCCACCGTCCTGCAAGTCGTCCGCAACCCCGGTTGGCTCCTCCCCTACTTCAGCGTCCTCCTTATGGGCCTCGGCATGACCTACCAATTCGGACTCCACTTCTCCAAATACCTCAAAAAAAGGAAAACCGCGTGATACTGAATTAAAACTACTAATCACACGAATAAAACGAATCCAGAACCTCGGTCCATCCGCGTTATCCGCGCAATTCGTAGTTCAATAAATTTTAGCCCAGCTCCCCAGTTCAAGCCTTTGGTCCCGCATGAAGAAAATCATCTACAGTCTTGCCGCGCTCCTCGTCCTTTTAGTCCTCGGTCGTTACCTGCGCCCCGCCGCGCAGGATTCGGGCTATGACCTCGCGGGTTTTGCGGAACTCCCCGTGCAGGTTGGCGGGCGCATCAAACCCCTCGATTCCGTCGCACGCAATACCCTCCTCGTCCTCGCCGCCCGACAAAAAGTTGAAACCCTCGACGGACAAACCCTCAGCCCGATCGAATGGTTCCTCGACCTCACCATGCGACCCGAGCGCGCCGACACCCACCCCGTCTTTAAAATTGAATTCCCCGATGACCTCGGACTCGAAGGCCTCGCCCAACCGGGCAAGCGCCACTACTCCTTCAACGACCTCCGCCCCCACTTCGAGACCATCAATCAACAATTCCGCGAGATCGACCCCGAGCCGAAAAAACGCGACGCCTACCAACGCCAGATCGCCGAGCTCAACAACGGGCTCAGCCTCTACCACCGCGTCATGCATTCCCTCCATCCCATTGGGGACCCCCAGCGCCTCGACCAACTCGCCGACGAATACCGCAGCTACCTCAGCCTTCTCCAGCCCGCCATGGCGGAACTCCGCAAACAACAGGCCGGCGAAGAATACAATGCCGACCTCGTCAAAAACTTCCTCGGCTACGGCGAGGACTACCTCCGTCTTTCCCAAACCGCTCACCTCCGCGTCATCCCACCACCCGCCCCCGTCGATCCCATGGATGATTGGCTGAACCTCGGCGACGAACTTCTCAACGTCATCCAAACCGGACAACTCAGCCCCTACGCTATGAGCTACGCCAGCCTCATCATGGCATACCGCGCCGGAGACGCTGAAACCTTTAATAAGACCCTCACCCAAGTCAAAGAACGCGTCACTGCCGATTTCCCCGACGATATCGGACGCGTCCATTTTGAACGCGTCTTCAACGGCTACAAACCCTTCGCCATCGCTATCGAGCTTTACATCCTCGTCTTCCTCTTTGTTTGCATCTCCTGGCTCCGCTGGCCCCAAGCCCTCGGCAACGCCGCTTTCTGGACCCTCTGCCTCGCCTTTGCCCTCCACACCTTTGGACTCGCGGCACGCATGTATATCCAGGACCGCCCGCCCGTCACTAACCTCTACTCCTCCGCCGTCTTCGTCGGTTGGGGCGCCGTCCTCCTCGGCGCCTTCCTCGAACGCTTCAATCGCAACGGCGTCGGTGCCGCCATGGCCGCCCTGGTCGGATTCGCCACCCTCATCATTGCCCACCACCTCGCCATGACCGGCGACACCCTCGAGATGATGCGCGCCGTCCTCGACTCCAACTTCTGGCTCGCGACCCACGTCGTCGTCATCACCCTCGGCTACTCCGCCATGTTCTTCGCCGGAGCCCTTGCCATCGCCTTCACCTTCCTCGGAATCCTCCGGCGCGGCTTTGACAAACCCGCCGCCCGATCCCTCGCCGGGATGGTTTACGGCATCACCTGTTTTGCCGCCCTCTTCAGCCTTGTCGGCACCATCCTCGGCGGCATCTGGGCCGACCAAAGCTGGGGCCGCTTCTGGGGCTGGGATCCCAAAGAAAACGGCGCCCTCATGATCGTCATCATGTGCGCCATCACCCTCCACGCCCGCTGGGGCGGGCTAGTCCGCGAACGTGGACTCATGGCGCTCGCCATCCTCGGCAATATCGTCACCGCCTGGTCCTGGTTCGGCACCAACCTCCTCGGCGTCGGACTCCACTCCTACGGTTTTACCGACAGCGGCTTCCTCTGGATGTGCGCCTTCGCCCTCAGCCAACTCCTCTGCATCGCCCTCGCCCTCCTCCCCCTCCGCTTCTGGAACAGCCAATTTGCGCTGTCAAAAAGCTAGGCCCTAGGGTGCGCCTGGCGGTGCGCTTCTTTTAAGCGGGCGACCGAAAC
>JBELLU010000056.1:0-10068 GCA_042096455.1 Opitutia bacterium | reverse complement strand
GTTTTACTGCTTCTCTTTATCAAAGGCCGCGTCAAACGCGACGGCACTGGGCGCAAAGTCGAGGGCGCGTGTGAAAGCACAGGCTTCCGTACCACCATGGATGCGCTCCATCCGTACATCTTCCCATTCAATCGACAGAGGCCCCATGTACTGAATATCGTTGAGTGCGACGATGATGGATTCGAAATCAATATCCCCACGACCGGGAGAACGGAAATCCCAATAGCGGCGGGCATCGCCGAATTCGGTATGCCCCCCAAAGACACCGACGTCGCCATTTCCGTGATCCCACCATGCATCTTTCACATGCATGTGGAAAATGCGCTCACTAAAGTCGCGAATGAACTTCACGTAATCCACCCCCTGGTAACCGAGATGGCTGGGGTCGTAGTTGAAACCAAAGCGTTTGTGCCCCTTAACGGCATCCAGCGCACGCTGCGCAGAGGCAATATCAAATGCAATTTCGGTGGGGTGCACCTCCAGGGCAAAATCAACTCCAACCGCGTCAAAAGCGTCAAGGATGGGTGTCCAACGATCGGCAAAATCGGCAAAGCCACGCTCAATTTGATCGGGTTGAACGGGGGGGAAGGAATAGAGCAAATGCCATATGGAGGAACCGGTAAAACCATTGACCACCACTCTTTCAGGAGCGCCCTCCGGCCGCGCATCAAAGAATTTACGTGCCGCCTTGGCAGTATCGATCATTTCGGCCGCAGCACGCTGACGCACGCCTTCCGGATCGCCATCCCCATAAATTTCCGAACTCAGGATGGCGGCATGGCGCTCATCTATGATATCGCAGACCGCCTGCCCTACGAGGTGATTTGAGATGGCATGGCAAGTGAGGCCATGCGCCTCAAGTAATTCCCACTTTTTCTGGATATAGTCCGGCTCATTGAGGGCCTTTTGGACATCAAAGTGATCGCCCCAGCAGGCGAGTTCGAGGCCGTCATAGCCCATTTCTTTAGCCTTAGGGGCAAGTTCGGCAAGCGAGAGATCCGCCCATTGGCCGGTGAATAGTGTTACAGTTCTTGGCATACGTTTGATTGTTTGAGTTTATGAAATGGTTTTAGGGTTTCTTTTTAGACCAACCTTGGGCATCGATTATTTCTTCGACGGCCGGAAGGACAAAATAGTCGGATGGCAGTACTGCGTGTGTGACTAGGTACTTCGATGCTTTTTGCAGATAGAGAATATCTCCTTTTACTGATTCAAGGCCGCCTTTTGGGCTTGCCTTCCAATCTTCCAAAGCGCTCTTAGCGATGGCCTCCGCTTCCTCTAAAGCCGCCGCGTCCGATGCATAGACTAAAGATTCATAGAGATGAAATGCTTTTTGAATACCCTCCATATCTGCAGCGACTCGGCGGAGGTCCGCTGCGATGACCTGACGCTTTGCTTGTGTCGCCTCGGTACTGAGGCGACCATCAAAGCCGCCATCCAACGCGCGGGGGCGCAAGGGGCGTACCCATATATTTCTAAAACGGACTGGGTCACCGTGATCTTGAAGCTTTATGCTTCCACGCTCTGGAAAAATTCGGTTTAAGAACATACGCTTTTTGTAACCACCACCGCCTTCAAGTGGAGTACTATCCTGAACCACAACTCCGTTACAGAGAACCGTCAAAGAACCGGCATCAAGGACCTGCCCGTCCCTCACAATAGGACGCCGATAAATGATGTCGTAACTTTGCCACTGCCCGCCTGAACGCAGGGCATTGGCGGCAGGTGGCATCACCCCATAAACCGCTCCCGCAGTGCCATCTGCGTAGGTAGAGTTTTGATAATTATCCAAAACCTGAACTTCGACCATCCCCATAAGGAAAACCCCGCTGTTGCTCCGTGCCTGCCCCGTCTTATTCGATTGCTCCGGGGAACACCATTCGACGTGCAGCTGACAATCACCGAAAACTTCACGACTCAACAGGTTACCGGCCCTCGGCGCACAGACCAACTCTCCATCCTCCACAAACCACTCAGACTGACGCTTTGCTTCGGGCTTTTCATGTTTCCAGTTCGCGAGTGACGCCACAGTGCCATCAAAAAGCACGGTGGCATCCGAGGGTGCTCCACCGGGAATCGCCCCGGGAGTCACCACGATCGGTTGCGGGCGATTGTGATCGTGAATAGCCCAAGGGTGATGTGCGTCCGGCGGGTCACCAAAGAATGCACCCGCCGCAAAGGCGGTCGTGGCTAAAAAGTTCGTTAGCGAGAATTGTATAAATAAGTTAATCCTATGCATTGCCCGTAAACCTGTTTGATTTATATTGATAGCAACGGTATCACCGCCGTGTTTTTGTAGGCTCTGGCGACGTCCAAAGCAGTCTTTCCGTTTGCAGCTCGCGTTGAAGTTTCAATACCGGCGGCAATAAGGAGTTCCACTAATGCAGCACTTCCTTTGACGGCAGCCTCATGCAAAGCCGTCCCTCCTTCACGACTGAGCGCTGAAGGGTTTGCGCCCCCCTTTAATAATACCCTGGTAAGCTCGAGTCGATTCTTGGCAGCGGCATGGTGCAACGGAGTCCAACCGACCTTGTCGTGGCGATCTGCGTCCGCACCCGCTTTTAACAAAGCCGCAGCCACCACCGGAAGGTCACGTTCGACGCATAGATGCAAGGGAGTTCGCTGACTCGGATCAACCGCATTCGCGTTCGCGCCTGATTTAATGAGCAGCAAAGCAATCTTTTCCCGTTTTCGCATAATAGCCTGACTCAGTGGGCTGAGCCGTGGATGCGTTCCGCGTTGAATCGTTTCAGGGTTTTCAGCCAACAAGGTCTGTACTGCCTGAATATTTCCTTTTGCAATCGCGGCATCAATACTGAGCACCTCACTCGCGCTTGCTCCAAGAAGCGTCGAAGCTAGTAAAGTGCCGGTGACTGCCAGAAAAACCTTCATTTTAATCCAGTTGAGTCCAGGCGCCATCCTTTGCACTGGATGCGACTGCCGCTTGCAAAAAGGCCATTCCAATACGTCCGTCCTCCACCGTAGCATAGCGGGAACCATCACAGGCAAATGCCTCGCCGGAATGATACGCGCGAACATCAACCTCAAAATCTCGATGCAGGCGACCGAGGGCGTCATGAAAACCCTCAACATGCCCGGAAGGAAGCGTGAGTTGCGACATCAAATCATCCGGCAACTCCCCTAAAAAGCCATCATTGGCACTCACCTCACCCCGCGAATAGATGCGGTCCGGTTGACTGGGCAACATCACTTTAAGCGTCTCGGAATCCTCCTGCCGCCACACCAAGCTACCTTTACTTCCATTAACCTCGATACTGAGGTCGTTCTTGTGGCCGATCGCGATTTGTGAAGCACGCACCATTGCCCTGGCACCATTGCTCAGTTCACAATAAGAAGTGAAGTGATCGTCCAACGAACGCCCCGCAACAAAGACCTCAAGTCGTGCTGAAAGTCGCGCGATCTCAAGCCCGGTCACATAGCGCAATTGCATGAGCGCATGGGTTCCTATATCGCCGCCGCAATTCGAGATCCCGGAACGCTTGGGGTCGGTGCGCCATTCGGCCTGCTGCACGCCAGCCTCCTCGGTCTTGCCCGCAAGCCAACCCTGCAGATAAGCAGCATCCACCCAGCGAACCTCGCCGATTAGACCCGTCTGCACGATATGCCGGGCCAAGCGCGAGCTCCAATGCCCGAGATAGGTATGCGCCACCGCAAAGGGCATCTGCTGCCGCTTAACCGCCGACGCAAGTTCTTCGGCCTCCGCTAAATTCAGCGTCAACGGCTTTTCGCAAAAAACCGGAATGCCGGCTTCAACCGCTTTTAAGGCTGGGGCAAAGTGGGCATGATTCGGCGTGACAACCACCACATAATCAAGGCGCTCATTTTTGGGCAATTCGGCTTGTGCCTCAATCATGGCATCAAAGCTTTCATAACCCTGAATCGGATAGCTCCAGTTTGCGGCATCCTCGAGCGCTGCATCCGGATTGCTCCGGAGCGCCGCCGCAACCACCCGCCGCGTGCCATCCAAATGAATCGCCTTCTGGTGTGGATGGGCAAAAAAGGCACCCCCGCCGCCACCGATTAAACCGACCTTTAATATTTCTTGTGAGGACATAAATAAATTAAGTTTACGTGATCAATGTGCCGCCCCGGAAAGGACTTTTGGTTTATAGCCACCTTTGCCCTTGAAATAGAGCATCAGTCCTATGTAGCAGACTAACATGAAGGCCGGAAAAAGTGACATTTTGGCGAGTGCACCCTGTGTTTCCCGCTCGCGAATCGTGTTGGCCTCCGCCTGTACGGACTCCGGGAGTTCCGCAACCGCCGTGGCGTTCAAGGCTGTATATTGCCCGAGCAGGTAATCATTTTCTTGAATGACCGCTTCGTAAACTGCGGGCAATTCTTCCTCAATGGCAGAGGTCACCGAACTCTCTTGCAAAAATCCAATGAAAGGTCCGCCGAGAATTCCAACCGAAAGCATGCCAATTCCCGCAATGGCATTAAGGGTGAGCGCCCCACCCTTGGGAGTTTGCTCCGCCACCACGCCCAACATGGTAGGCCAAAAGAAAGTCTTTGCGACTCCGTAAATGGTTGCGGCGATAAAGATAAAGGCCACCGCAGTAGCAAAGGAGAGCAGATAAAGGCCAAGAATTGCGAGCGCCGAGCAAAGCGCCAGCAAGCCCAAGGGGCCAAAGCGCTCAATCACAGGCCCGGCATTGAAGCGCAATACCATCATGATAAAGGAGGTGTAAACCAAGACCCAGGTGGGATCCCAACCCGCAGCATGCATCGGCTTTTCCATAAGTGCTGAAATCCAACCATCCGTTCCCAATTCAGTCGTCGCCAAGGGCATCATGATAATGACGAGCACTAAAAGAAGCGGGTTACCAAAGGATCGGCTATAAAATGCATACGCAATGACCGAGGCGGCCAGAAGCCCCCATGTGAGCGCACCGGACCAAGCGAAAACACTACCTAATTGTGCGTAGATTAAATAAAAGGCAATAAAAGCACCCGCAGTGCCCAACTCAGCGAGCATTTCGCGGTAACTCGATCCCGCCGCAACGCGTTCATTCACCGGGAATTCAACTTTAGCCAACATAACCAAATAAACCAGGGCAGGCAGGAACATGAGCCCCACCAAAATACGCCAGTCACTCGCCACTAATCCTCCAAGCCCGATTGCCAGTACTCCGCCCAAGACAAGGCCACCCGGCCAGCCAGCATGCAAAATATTCAGCCACTTGGATTTTTCATCCTTAAATAAAGTCGCCACTACTGGATTGATAAACGCTTCTACGGTACCATTCCCCAAGCCTAGAATGACCGACCCCCAATAAAGATAACCCCAGGCTTTTGCCTGCGCCGCCGCCAAATCACTCACTTCACCATTTACACTTGCGTATGCCATCAATGCCAGTGCGCCAAAAATTGCGTAGCAGATGAAACTGAAATACATCGCAAATTTGTAGCCCACGCGGTCGATAATCAAACTGAAGACGATGATACTGATTGCAAAAGGCCAAATTCCCGCGCCAAAAAGAACGCCGGACTCTACCTTATCTAAGCCAAACTGCTCCGGCCAAATGCCACTGTTGATTAAAATGGCACGAATTATAAATGCCATTGAAGTTGTGATTAGGGCAATAAAGGAGCCCCAGAATATCGTTTTATCGTTATTACTGTGTTTCACTGATTTGGGAGTTTGGGTTTATTTATGATACTAGAGTTGAGCACGAAGGACTACGGACTTGTTACCGTAGCTGCGATTGCGTTGGACTAGCGTAAATTTGCGGCGGTATTTCAACGGTGTTATTTTTAACTCCAATCGAAACGCCCGCGTCATACTGGTTTGGTCGTTAAAGCCGCATTTTTGCGCAATGGCTGCTAGGCTGACCTTTGTATCGCGCAACAGCTTACAGGCCGCATTGAGGCGCGTCTTGCGCAAGTACATCATGGGCGTAAGACCAAACGTCTTTTTAAACAAGCGCTCCTGCGAACTCACCGAGATGCCACCGGCCCGTGCCAAATCTGCAACCGTGACTTTATCGCGATAGTGCTCTCTCACATAATCCACAATCGCTCGCATCTCAGGATGGTCGGCATAAAGGGCATCACTTTCGCGAATGATACGCGCCACCCCCGCAAGACCTACAATGGAGCCGTCCTTTCCTTTAAGTGGAATCTTGGTCGTGCACAACCAGTCCAAAGAACCATCCGCAGACGGCACGAGCTCGGTTTTATTAAAAATAGCGACTCCGGTATTTATCACGGACTGGTCATCGGCGTAAAAGGTATCTGCCAAAAAATCCGGGCTGTAATCATAGTCCGTTTTCCCGATCATGGGCAAAACGGAGTCCTCCCCCAGCGTCTCGGCAAAACTCTGGCTGCCCGACATAAAGCGACTCTTGCGATCCTTTACGAAAAAGAATGCCCCCGGCACTGCATCGAATAATGCTTCCAACAATTGGCCCGGCTGCAAATCATCTAAAAAGCGAGACGCGGTCTCTTTGGGATTACCTACAGTCGTTTCTAGCATCAAAGCCATGTGCGGACTACGAATTATATGACGTAATTTGTCAAAATAAAAATATAGCCACAAAGCTGCTATCTGAACCTAGCGTCAGACAATCAAATACTAATAATATTTATATAATTTACCAGCAATGCTTTAAGTAATATTTAAAAAAGAAACGCCACATAAAAAATCAAAACAGGGCTCATTTCCCACAAAATCCCGATTTTATTAAAAAAAGATTTGTGTCAAAACAGGAATGGCGTCATCAATACTAACCAGCTTTAAGTAAACATTAGAATCATGACTCAAACAGAACCTCTAAAAAGCGACCTAGGACTCACCCTCAGCATGCTTCTGCTGCGCCTCTGGCTTGCAGTGCGAGCCCTCCAAACAGGTATTGAAAAATTCGCCGGGACCAGCACAGCCTCAAAAGAGGTCATGATCGACGGCGCTCCCAATGCATACGGCCTCAGCGAAGCAACCACCTCCAAGGCATACGCACTCTCCAACTATCAGGGTGTCCCCGCACCTCTCTACGATAAATTTTCCGGAGAGCCATTCATACCGGCGTGGGGGCTTGATATTTACAACCTAATCCTTGGCCCTGCCTTGCTTATTCTTGGTATTACCTTACTAATAGGAATTGCTACACGCTTCACTCTTTTCGCGATGGGTCTCCTCTACACCAGCCTCACTTTTGGCCTGATTCTTATAAAGCAAGATGCAGGTGTTGCATGGCTCGGCATTCATATCCTCATGATTGTGGCCGCGCTCGCACTCGCTAATCACAACCGGTTTACTTTACTCAAGAAGTGGTAAAATCAAACACCTGTAGAACACCGCTATGCTGTCGGAATTAAACAATCTTTCACGTCGCGATTTCATCACAAAATCTGCGATGGGCGCCGGTCTCGCGATTGGGGCTCCCTCTATCCTGAAAGCTCGCAATGCGATGGGCCCAAGCGACGACATCCGGGTTGGGTTCATTGGTTGTGGCAAACAGCACGAGGTCCTTTTCAACGCAATGGTCAACATCCCGGGAATCCATTTTGTTGCGGCATGCGACCTCATGAAAGAACGGCTCGGGCGTACCTATGGTGCAATCTACAAACGCTTTGACCAAAAAATAAAGCGCTACTTCGATGCCGCAGAGATGCTCGAGAAGGAAGATCTCGATGCTGTCTTTATTTCCACCCCGGACTTCTGGCACTCCCCCCATACCGTCATGGCGCTTGAAGCGGGATGCCACGTTTACTGCGAAAAGATGATGTCCAACACCCTCGAGGGCGCCCGCGAGATGGTTGCAGCCATGGATCGTACCGGAAAACTCTGCCAAATCGGCCACCAGCGCCGCAGTAACCCCCGCTACCGCTTCACCCTCAAAGAGCTCATCCATAAACACAAAGTATGCGGCCAGATCATCAACGTTAACGGTCAATGGAACCGCGCCTTGAGCTCCTCACAGGATATTGTTTCAAAAGCATCCATCCTTCCAAAAGCCGATGTCCTCAAGCAATATGGCTTCAGCGCTGGAAGCGAAACTGAACTCAGCGAAGCAGCGTTGCGTCACCGCTTCCTCAATTGGCGCTTCTACACCAGCCTCTCCGGTGGACCCATCTCCGACCTCGGCGCGCACCAAATCGACATCTTTAATTGGTATTTAGGGGCACGCCCCACTTCCGTCATGGCTTCAGGAGGGCGAAGCTACTTCAAAGACCGCGAGCACTTTGACAATGTAATGTGTGTCTTTGATTATGACACGCCCGAGGGTAATGCCCGTGCCTTCTATCAAGTCCTCACGACTACCAGTGCAGGCGGAGGCTATTATGAATCCTTCATGGGTACCGATGGCACCATTGAAATTTCCGAGCGCGAGGCCTACACCAACATTTATAAAGAATCGGGTGCGGATGCCGCCAAATGGGATGAGCTTGTAGCACGCGGCTTGCTCAAAAAAGAAGCCGTTGGGGTCGCAGCCGGTGGTTCCGATGCCATTGCCTCTTACGAATCCGCCCCGCCGGATAAATACGCTCTACCGGGCGGTCTGACCCAGCCACCCCACCAACCACACATTAAAAATTTCCTCGATGCGGTTCGCGGCAAAGCCAAACTCACCTGCGATGCGCGCCACGCCCTTGAATCCGAAGCACCGATTTATTGGGTCAACCCCGCTGCCGAGAAAAAAGAAATCATCACTTTAACCGAAGAACATCTACACACTTAGAATCATGAAAAACAGTCTTAGCCTTATCCTAACAACCAGCATCCTTGCCTTATCCGGATGCGGCGAAAAAGCCGACAGCCAAGCGGATCAAATTGACGCCGCGAACGCCGCACCGAGTTCGAGCGGCGGTGAAATCGCACTCACCACCGCCATTCCACCGGAACTCATTGAAGGAACCCCACAACCCATCAAAGTACCCAACCTTGAACAGGCGCCCACAAAAGCGCCCACCCTTATGGTTCCGGAAGATACGGTTTTACTCTCCAGCGGAAAAGCAGTTACCGGGAGCGACGACTTCCCTATCATCGGTGAACTGGAATATATCACGGACGGCGATAAAGAAGCCGGCGAAGGATATTTTGTTGAGCTCATGGATGGCCCGCAATGGGTACAAATCGACCTTGAAGCGCCCGCTGAATTAAACGCGATCTGGATCTGGCACTACCACTCACAAAAGCGCGCCTACCACGACGTTATCGTGCAAGTCTCCAACGATCCGGAATTCGCCAACGGCGTGACCACCCTCTTTAACAACGACTACGACAACTCTGCCGAAATAGGCAAAGGAAGCGACAAACCCTACGTTGAATCCCGCTTCGGAAAACTCATTGATGCGAAAGGAACCCAAGCCCAATACGTCCGCCTCTACAGCAACGGCAACACCGCCAACGACATGAACCACTACATCGAAGTGGAAGTCTACGGCTCCGCCAAATAAGACCAGCCACAGAAGCCGGAAAACGCTGATGGAGAAACTACAAATCACACCGATCACGCGAATGTGTGAGCTCCTCCGCATTAAATCATAAAACGCAGCGCCTCTGATTCTCTGCTCCTCTGCATTAAAATAAAAACTCTGAGTTAAATTATAAAACGCTGAGCCGGGAACCGCCAATCCTCACTTATAAACACTAATATTTTTGCTTTAAGGATAAGCGAAATAAGCGCCCATTAGCGGTCGCCAGCTAAGCTGGCCTCAGGGCAGATTATAGGAAACTACGAATCACGCCGATCACGCGAATAAAGCATTGCCCGCAAAGGTACGCGAAGGGGAGCAGGAAGGTTGCGAAATGAAACCACGAACGACACGAAAACCACGAACCCGGCAGAGCCGGGAACCGCTCATCCTCGCTTATAAACACTAATATTTTTATAGTATTGTTTTTAGCATTAGTGGATATAAGCGCCCATTAGTGGTCGCCAGCTAAGCTGGCCTCAGGGCATCGCACCGGAAAACGTCCAACATCAAACCTCGAACGCTGAACATCGAACGCCGAACTTCAACTTTCCTACCTCCCGACTTTCATACCTTCCCACCACTAAATCCCTTCAACGATCGATGTTCAAAGTTCCCTAATCTTCCCAC